>CAZOZZ010000019.1:18500-38887 GCA_964584435.1 uncultured Solibacteraceae bacterium
CATGTACTAGCTTCTCCAGATTCCTCGACGACTTTCGAAGTGGCCAGTAGTCAGTAGAAAGATCACTGACAACTGGCAACCGCAACTGACAACCTGTTCACTCACGTTCTCCCAATTCAACCGTGATGTGGCTCATCCGGCGCTGATACCCTACCGCACGTCCCATCGGTGCGGCCCGGATCCGTTTCAGACGTGGACCTTCGTTGATGTAAGCCCTTTCGACGAACAGATTGTCGACGTCCAGCGATTCGTGCTTCTCGGTGGCGTTGGCAATGGCTGACCGTACAACTTTCTCGATCGGGCCGGTCGCACGCTTGTTCGTAAACTTCAACGTCATCAACGCTTCGTTCACGTCCCTGCCCCGAATCAGATCGATCACCAGGCGCGCTTTCTGCGGGGACATTCGGATGTAGCGAGCTGTCGCTTTAGCTATCATTTTCGATCCTTCAACATATCTGACTTCGGGCTGTTCGGTCGGCCTCGGGCCGACACATCGATCGGCTTCGAGACGGCGCCATTACAAGTTATCTCGGCGCTACAGACTTTCTCCCTGCGGCGTGACCACGGAAGGTCCGCGTCGGTGCAAACTCGCCCAGCTTGTGCCCCACCATGTTCTCTGTGATGTACACCGGAATGAACTTCTTTCCGTTGTGCACGGCGATCGTGTGCCCGACCATCTCCGGAATAACTGTGGAGCGGCGCGACCAGGTCTTGTGGACCTTTCGCTCGTCCCGAGCATTCATATCCGCAATCGCTTTTTCGAGATGATCGTCTATGAAATAGCCCTTCTTGATTGAACGTGCCATCTGCCTACTTCTTCCTCTTTACGATGAATTTGTCGGTGCGTTTGTTGTTTCTCGTCCGGTACCCCAGAGTCGGCTTACCCCACGGCGTCATCGGGTTATTCCCCTTAACTCGCCCTTCACCTCCGCCGTGGGGGTGATCGACGGGATTCATCACAACGCCCCGGACGGTCGGCCGAACGCCACGATGCCGTTTGCGGCCGGCCTTTCCAAGGCTGATGTTCTCGTGATCGAGATTGCCTACCTGGCCGACCGTGGCCATGCAATCGACGCTGATCAGACGGACTTCTCCGGACGGCAACTTGATGTGAGCATACTTGCCTTCCTTCGCGACAAGCTGGGCGGATCCACCCGCTGCGCGGACCATCTGGGCACCTTTGCCCGGTCGGAGTTCGATGTTGTGGATCGTCGTTCCCAGAGGCATCTTCTTGAGCGGTAAGGCATTGCCGACCAGGATATCAGCCTCCGGGCCGGAAACGACCTTCATCCCAACCTTTAGACCGACCGGCTGCAGGATGTACCGCTTCTCACCATCAACGTAGGCGAGCAGGGCAATGAACGCCGACCTGTTCGGATCGTATTCAACCGTTTCGACACGCGCCGGAACGCCGGCCTTGTTGCGCTTAAAATCCACCACACGGTACTGTTTCTTGTTTCCTCCGCCGCGGTGGCGCACTGTTATCCGGCCAGAATTATTGCGGCCACTGATCCGCTTCTTGGGTTCGAGAAGGGGCTTGAACGGCTTGTCAGTCGTGAGTTCCTGCTTGTAGTCAACGACTTCCTGAAACCGCCGGGACATGGGAGTGGGCTTGAATTTCTTGATCGCCATCTACAGGTCCTCCCCGTACTCGATCATCTTTTCGCCTTCCGCGAGAGTCACGTAAGCCTTTTTCCACGACGGCTTGTAGCCAAAATAGCGTCCCCGGCGACGCATCTTGCCACGCACAGTCATGGTACGTACCGCTTCGACCCGAACCTTGAAAATCCGCTCGACCGCCTGGTGCACTTCCTGCTTGCTGGAGTCGGGGGCAACTTCGAAACACAAAGTCCGAACGTGGTCTTTAAGCGCCAACCCTTTCTCGGTAATGATTGGACGTCGGATTACATCGTAGAGCGTGCTCATTTCGTCAGCACCTCCTCAAGAGCCTGAACTGCCGCTTTCGTCAGAACTACGTGTCTCGCATTGATCACCTGATAGGGAGTCACCTGCATGCTGGGTATCAGGCTCACCTCAGCCAGGTTTCTCGAGGCGGCGAGAAGGTTCGGATTGTCCGTGGGATCTACCAGCAGAACCTTCCTTTTCAGCCCGAGTTTATCGAGCGATTCCGCAAAGAGCTTGGTCCGGTGACTCTCCAGGTTGAACCCATCGACAACACTCAATTCAGAGTCCCTCAACTTCTTGGTCAAGGCCGACCGCAGCGCAGCTCGAAACATCTTCCGTGGCAAACTATAACCGTAGTCACGCGGCCTGGGCCCGAACACGACACCGCCGGTCCGCCAAAGGGGATTGCGGACTTCACCGACGCGCGCCCGACCCGTTCCCTTCTGGCGCCAGGGTTTTCGCCCGCTACCCCTGACCTCGGCCCGGGTCTTTGTGGAGTGGGTCCCGGAGCGATGACTCGCCAGATACTGCTTGACTGCATCGTGCATCAAACCCTCGCTGACGCGTGCGTCGAAGACTGCGTCGGCCAGTTCCAACGTCTCGACTACCTCGTTCTGCAGATTCTTGACTTCGATCTTGGGCATTCTGTCGCTTTCCTCCGGCTCTCGGACTAGCCGGCCTTACGAATCATCAGGTATCCGCCGTTGGGTCCGGGAACCGCACCGCGAACGAACAAGAGGTTCTTCTCCTGATCGACCCGCTCGATCCCCAGAGACTGAACCGTCACTCTCCGCGATCCCATCTGACCGGGCATCTTCTGGCCTTTCCAGACTCGAGAAGGATATGCGGATTGTCCGATCGATCCGGGCGCGCGATGAAACATCGAACCGTGAGTGGCCCGCCCACCGCTAAAATGGTGCCTCTTAATCACACCGGCAAACCCGCGTCCCTTGGTCGTGCCCGTGACGTGCACGGCTTCGCCAGGCACGAACATATCGACCTCGAACCGGTCTCCGGCCTTCACCGCATCGTCGCCACTGACGCCGAACTCCCTCAGGATACGGACCGGCGCGACATCGGCTTTCTTGAAGTGGCCCGCCATCGGCTTGGGAACACGTTTAGACTTGACGAATTCCACGAATCCCAACTGGGCCGCTTCATAGCCGTCTTTCTCTACCGTCTTCCGCTGCACCACGACGCAGGGGCCTGCCTGAATGACGGTAACGGGAACGACTGTTCCGTCGTCTTCCAACAACTGGGTCATGCCCACTTTCTTACCTAAGAGTCCGTTGACCATTGTTCGCTCTCAGCTTTTGGCTATTAGCTCTTGGCTATTAGCTGTTAGCTCCTTGCTGCCCGCTGCTTGCTGCGCGCTGACCGCTATTTCGCATGTTCCCGCCCGAAGGCCTTGATTTCTACGTCGACGCCCGCCGGCAGGTCCAGCTTCATCAGGGCGTCCACAGTCTGCGGGGTCGGTTCCAGAATATCCAGCAATCGCTTGTGAGTTCGAATCTCGAACTGTTCCCGGGACTTCTTGTCTACATGTGGCGAGCGCAGAACGGTGTACTTATTGATCACAGTGGGAAGCGGGATCGGACCCGCCACCCGAGCGCCCGTACGCTTGGCCGTATCCACGATTTCGGAGGAGGACTGATCCAGAATTCTTGAATCGTACGCCTTCAGCCGAATTCGAATTTTTTCGTTCAGCATGCTTTGGTTACTCTTCGATGATTTCGGTAACGGTGCCGGCACCGACGGTACGGCCACCTTCACGGATGGCGAACCGCAACCCCTTCTCCAGGGCTACCGGCGTGATCAAGTCGATCGATAAATTCACGTTGTCGCCAGGCATCACCATCTCCACACCTTCCGGCATCGACGAGGACCCGGTCACATCCGTCGTCCGAAAGTAAAACTGCGGCCGATACCCGTTGAAAAACGGCGTGTGCCGACCGCCCTCTTCCTTCGTCAACACGTAGACCTCGCCCTTGAACTTCGTGTGCGGCAGGATCGACCCCTTCTTCGCCACCACCTGGCCCCGCTCCACTTCGTCCTTCTTCGTTCCTCTCAGCAACAACCCCACGTTGTCTCCCGCCTGACCTTCGTCCAGCAGCTTCTTGAACATCTCCACGCCCGTGATCACCGTCTTGAACGTTGGCTTGAATCCTACGATCTCCAACTCCTCGCCAACCTTCACCATCCCGCGCTCGACTCGGCCCGTCACCACCGTCCCTCGGCCCGATATCGAAAATATGTCCTCGATCGGCATCAAAAACGGCTTGTCTATTGCGCGCTCGGGCACCGGGATGTAGTCGTCCACCGCCGCCATCAACTCTTCGATCTTCGCCACCCAGCTCTCTTCCTCTTCCAATGCCTTCAGCGCCGACCCTCTCACCACCGGGATGTCGTCGCCTGGAAATCCATACGAACTCAGCAGTTCCCGAACTTCCATCTCCACCAGTTCCAGCAACTCCTCGTCTTCCACCGCGTCGCACTTGTTCAGAAACACCACCACGTAGGGCACTCCCACCTGCCGCGCCAGCAGGATGTGCTCCCGCGTCTGCGGCATCGGACCGTCCGTGGCCGCCACCACCAGGATCGCCCCGTCCATCTGCGCCGCTCCCGTGATCATGTTCTTGATGTAGTCCGCGTGCCCCGGACAATCCACGTGCGCATAATGCCGGTTCGAAGTCTGATACTCCACGTGCGCCGTCGCGATCGTTATCCCTCTCGCCTTCTCTTCGGGCGCGTTGTCGATCGAATCAAACGACCGGTACGATACCGTCGGATCGTTCTTCGCCAACGTCTTCGTGATCGCCGCCGTTAATGTCGTCTTCCCGTGGTCTATGTGTCCGATCGTTCCCACGTTGATGTGCGGCTTTGTTCGCTCAAATTTCTCTTTAGCCATCGTTTGCTTTCCTTGTTCTGTTCTTCCTATTCTCCGGTTGCCAGCTCTTCGCTTCTCCTCTGGCCTTCACGGAAAAGTGGCCAGTGGTCAGTGGTCAGTGGTCAGTTAGAGGAACCTGAATCCGGAATCCTCAACTGACCACTGACCACTGGCCACTGATCACTTCCCCATCACGCATGCTTAACTTCCCGGCCCTGCGCCTTGGCGACGATTTCTTCCGATGTCTGTTTGGGCACTTGATCGTATTTTTCAAAATGCATCGTGTAGGTTGCGCGTCCTTGCGTCATCGATCGCAACTCGGTCGCGTAACCGAACATCGAGCCTAAGGGAACCGTCGCCTTGACAATCTGCGTGCCCGGACGGGCCTCCATCCCCTCGATGTGCCCGCGGCGAGAGCTCAGGTCCCCGATCACGTCGCCCATGTACTCTTCGGGAAGTACGACTTCCACTTGCATCACGGGTTCCAGAAGCACCGGGTTGGCCCGCAAGCAGCCGGACTTCAGAGCCATGGAGCCGGCGATCTTGAAAGCGATCTCCGAAGAATCGACATCGTGGAATGAACCGTCTACAAGCGTTACTTTCAAGTCTCGCATCTCGTATCCGGCAAGGACACCCGCGCTCATAGCCTCACGAACCCCTTGTTCCACGGGCTTGATGAACTCCTTGGGAATCGCCCCACCAACGATCGCATTCACGAAGTCCAGTCCCGTTCCCGGCTCGGCGGGTTCGAGGGACATCTTGACGTGACCGTACTGGCCGCGACCGCCGGTCTGGCGGACATACCTTCCTTCAGACTCTGTCTTCGAACGGATCGTTTCCTTGTAAGACACCTGCGGCTTGCCGACATTGGCGCCCACGCTGAACTCTCTCAACATACGGTCGACGATAACCTCCAGGTGCAACTCGCCCATGCCCGAGATGATCGTCTGGCCCGTGTCCTCGTCGGTGTGGATGCGGAAGGTCGGATCCTCCTGGGCAAGCTTGCCCAGGGCCATGCCCATCTTTTCCTGGTCCGCCTTGGTTTTGGGCTCGATCGCGACCGCGATCACCGGTTCCGGAAAGTCCATCGCTTCGAGAAGAATCTGGGCGCCCTCGCTGCAGATCGTGTCGCCGGTCGTCACGTTCTTGAGCCCGACCGCCGCTGCGATATCCCCCGTATAAATGGCTTTGATCTCTGCCCTCTTGTTGGCATGCATTTTCAACAAACGGCCAACTCGTTCCTTCTTGCCCTTCGTCGGGTTGAAGACGTACGACCCTGTCTCGATATGCCCCGAATAGAGCCTGAAGAACGCGAGTTGTCCAACAAACGGGTCGTACATGATCTTGAATACCAACCCTGAAAAAGCCTCGCTGTCGTCGGCACGTCGGATCAACTCGGAAGAACCGTCGGGACTGAAACCGGTGATTGGGGGAACGTCGAGGGGAGAAGGAAGGTAGTCGATCACGGCATCGAGAAGCGGCTGGACTCCCTTGTTCTTAAACGCCGAACCGCACAGCACAGGCGTCATCTTCATGTCGATGGTCGCCTTGCGTACCGCTGCCATCAATTCCTCATCGGAAATGTCGTCACCATTGACGAATTTCTCCATGAGACCATCATCGGACTCGCTGGCGGCCTCGACCAGTTCATCTCTTCTCCGGGACGCTTCCTCTTTGTATTCTTCGGGAATCTCCTGGAGTCCGAACTCGGCGCCCAGGGCTTCATCACTGTAGACAATCGCCTTCCGCCTGATCAGATCGATCACACCCAGGAAGTTTTCCTCAGCACCGAGCGGCCACTGCAAAGCTACGGGATTGGCGTGTAGCCGCTTCCGTATCATTCCCATGCAGTTGACGAAATCCGCCCCCACACGATCCATCTTGTTGACGAATGCGATCCTCGGGACCCGGTACTTATCGGCCTGCCTCCACACGGTCTCGGACTGCGGCTCTACGCCACCGACCGCACAGAATACTGCTACGGCGCCATCCAGAACTCGCAACGACCGTTCGACTTCCGCAGTAAAATCGACGTGGCCCGGCGTGTCGATAATGTTGACACGATGGTCATTCCAGAAACAGGTCGTCGCGGCTGATGTGATGGTGATGCCCCGCTCCTGCTCCTGCTCCATCCAATCCATAGTCGCCGTACCTTCATGCACTTCGCCGAGCTTGTAGTTGATCCCCGTGTAGTAGAGGATCCGCTCCGTAGTCGTCGTCTTGCCGGCATCGATATGCGCCATGATACCGATGTTACGTGTCTTTTCTAATGGTACGGATCGAGGCATATCAGAGGGTCACCAGCGATAGTGAGCGAAGGCCTTGTTGGCCTCAGCCATCCGGTGAGTATCTTCCTTTTTCTTGATCGAATTCCCGCGGCTGCCGGCAGCGTCCAGCAGTTCAGCCGCCAGTTTCTGCTCCATCGACTTTTCTCCCCGCGCTCGGGCAAAGCCGATCAACCACCGGATGCTGAGCGACGTCCGACGGATCGTGGTCACTTCAATCGGAATCTGATAAGTTGATCCCCCGACTCGCCGGGATTTGACTTCCAGGACGGGCTTGACGTTCTCCACAGCTTTCTTGAACACCTTCAGCGGATCTTCGGTGGATTTCTCCTCGACGATCTTCAACGCACCGTAGAAAATGCCCTGGGCGACGCTCTTCTTGCCACCCCACATCATCTGGTTTACAAACTTCGTAACAAGCGTGCTCGAATACAGCGGATCCGGGAGAACCTCCCGCCGAACAATATGGGCCTTTCTAGGCATAGAAACCTCTACACACCAATAACGCCGGCTTCCGGCATAAGGCCGGGTTCCGTCGTTCAGTCAGATTTAATTTCGGGTCGCTGTTGGGCCTATACCCGGAAGCAGATCCCGGAAGCAGGCCCTATCCTTTTGGCCGTTTCGCACCGTACTTGGAGCGTGATTGCTTGCGATTCGCCACTCCAGCCGCATCCAAAGTCCCACGAACCACGTGGTATCGAACGCCAGGCAGGTCTTTCACACGGCCACCACGGATCAAAACGATGGAGTGCTCCTGCAGGTTATGTCCGATGCCCGGGATGTAGGTGGTAACTTCGATCCCATTCGTCAACCGGACACGGGCAACCTTGCGAAGGGCTGAGTTCGGCTTCTTAGGCGTCGACGTATATACTCTCGTACACACGCCACGCTTCTGCGGGCAGTTCTGCAGTGCAGGACTACTCGTCTTAGACTTCGACTTCTTTCTTCCTTGCCGAACCAGTTGGTTGAACGTTGGCACGAGCCTCTATACTCCTTGAATTTCGCGGCATCTCCTGTATGGAAATCGTCCTCAGGCGAAACTCACTAATACTATTAGATACGTAAATTATTGTCAACGCTAACACTACCGGTCAGTAAAGCGAGCTACGTCGGCAAAGACTCGGAACTGGCCCCGGCGACCTCACCCGCTTCCAATAATTCGTCTTCTGCCGGCAGTTCTTCGGGTTCCCGTTCGTTCGTCAGGAACACGTTTCGATAGTGGTCCAGACCCGTCCCGGCCGGTATGAGGCGGCCCATGATGACGTTCTCTTTTAATCCCCGGAGGTAATCAACCTTGCCGCTGATCGACGCCTCTGTGAGTACACGGGTCGTCTCCTGGAAGGACGCCGCAGATATGAACGAGTCCGTCGCCAGGGACGCCTTTGTAATTCCAAGCAGCAGTGGCCGGCCCGACGCCGGGTTCCCACCTGCCTCCTTCGCGCGCTCGTTCTCCGCCTGAAAGCGGAAGCGATCGATCTGTTGGTCGACCAGAAACTCGGTGTCGCCAACCTCTTCGACCTTAATCCAGCGCATCATCTGGCGGACAATGACTTCGATGTGCTTGTCGTTGATGGTGACACCCTGCAGCCGGTAAACCTCCTGGACCTCGTTAACCAGGTATGTCTGGAGTTCCTTTTCGCCCAAGACGGCAAGAATGTCGTGCGGATTTCGAGGGCCATCCATCAGCGGCTCGCCTGCACGCACGGACTCACCTTCCTGTACGTTGATATGGACGCCCCGCGGCAGCGAATACTCCCTCTCCACCCCGCTCTCGTTGACAACGAAGATCTTGCGCTGTCCCTTCGCGATGTCGCCGTACTTGACCATTCCGTCGATCTCAGTGATCACGGCCGTCTCGCGTGGCTTCCGGGCTTCGAATAATTCCTGCACCCTGGGCAATCCACCCGTGATGTCTTTGGTCTTCGTCGTCTCTCGAGGGATCTTGGCAAGCACATCACCCTGATGAACGGCGTCGCCGTCCCCCACGATCAGGTGAGCCCGAGAGGGGATCAGGTATTTCCGCAACAGCTTGTGATTCTCGTCGCGAATCTGCAGGGTAGGCTGCCGTTTTTCATCCGGCGAATCCGTAACGACCCAGCGTGACAAGCCGGTGACTTCGTCCAACTCTTCGTGCATGGTGACGCCCTCGACCAGATCCTTGAACTGGACGATGCCGCTGAACTCGGTCAGGATGGCGAAAGTGTAGGGATCCCATTCCACAAGGACCGTGCCCTCACCCACTTCCTGCCCTTCTTCGACCTTCAGTTTGGCGCCGTAAACGACCGTGTAGCGCTCCTTCTCACGCCCCTTGTCGTCAAGGATTGCGACCACGCCGTTTCGGTTCATCACAACAAGGAATCCTTCCTTGTCGCGCACCGTCTGGAGGTCGTGGAACTTGATGCTGCCACCATTCTTGGCTTCGAGGTTCGTCTGTTCAGACACACGACTTGCAGTCCCGCCAATGTGGAATGTCCGCATCGTCAACTGCGTTCCCGGTTCACCGATCGACTGGGCGGCGATCACACCCACTGCCTCGCCAATTTCCACCAGCTTGCCGGTGGCCAGGTTGCGGCCGTAGCAGCGGTTGCACACTCCGCGGCGAGATTCGCACGTCAGCACCGACCGGATCTTGACCCGTTCGATACCGGCCGCCTGGATCGAGTTCGCCAGGACCTCGGTAATCTCGGCGTTGATATCGACGATAACCCGACTCTCGTAGTCTTTGATTTTCTCCAGAGACACACGTCCGACGATGCGATCGCGAAGCGGTTCGATAATCTCTCCGGATTCAACAATCGATCCGACGAAAATCCCATCGACGGTTCCACAGTCGTTCTCACTGATGATCACGTCCTGTGCAACGTCAACGAGACGCCTCGTGAGATAGCCGGAATCTGCCGTCTTGAGTGCCGTATCCGCCAGACCCTTGCGGGCGCCGTGCGTCGAAATGAAGTACTGAAGGACGTTCAATCCTTCTCGGAAATTCGCCGTGATCGGAGTCTCGATTATCTCGCCCGACGGCTTTGCCATCAGGCCGCGCATGCCGGCGAGCTGACGGATCTGCTGTTTGGACCCTCGTGCGCCGGAATCCGCCATCAACAGAATGGGATTGAAGTCGTGGCTTTGCTTCTCGGCTGCTTCCATCTCGCCGAACATCATGTCCGAGATCTTCTCGGTGACGTCGGACCAGATGGCGATGACCTTGTTGTAGCGCTCGCCGTTGGTGATGGCGCCGTCTCGATATTGAGAATCAACACGAACCACTTCGTTCTGCGCATCAGCCACGAATTCCCGCTTTCCGGGTGGCACGATGAGGTCGTCGATTCCGATTGAGATTCCGGCCTTGGTCGCGTAGAAAAAGCCGAGCCCCTTGATGTGGTCAAGCATGCTCACGGCCGCCTCGGGGCCGTACTGCAGGTAGATATAGCTAATGAGTTGGCCGAGACCTTTCTTCTTGAGGAGACCGTTGATGAAAGGCATTCCGGGCGGCAGGTTGTCGTGGAAAATGGCCCGCCCAACGGTGGTATCAAGCATCCGGTTTTCGACCGAAAGGGCCTCGGCGTGGGCGATCGCCTGATCGTCGTAGGCCGTCGTCATATCGATCAACTGCCCTGTGTACCGCAACCGTATCGGCGTCTGAGTTTCGACCTGACCAGCGCCCAACGCCATCAGGATCTCCTCGATGGCTCCAAACGTCCGGCCCTCACCTCGCGTCCCTTCTTTGGCTCGAGTGAGGTAATAGATGCCCAGGACCATGTCCTGTGACGGGACCGCGATCGGCTGTCCGCTCGCAGGCGACAGAAGATTCTGAGTCGATAGCATCAGGACCGTGGCTTCGATCTGCGCTTCGGGAGACAGTGGGATGTGGACAGCCATCTGATCTCCATCGAAGTCGGCGTTAAAGGCCGTGCAGACGAGTGGATGGATCTTAATAGCCTTGCCCTCTACCAGAACCGGCTCAAACGCCTGGATACCGAGACGATGAAGGGTCGGAGCGCGGTTTAACAACACGGGATGATACTTGATAACTTCCTCAAGAATGTCCCAGACGACGGGGTCGTGGTGTTCGACCATTTCCTTCGCAGCTTTGACGGTCGTGCAGTGGCCACCCTCCTCCAACCGGTTGTAGATGAACGGCTTGAATAACTCCAGGGCCATCTTCTTTGGCAACCCGCACTGGTTAAGTTTCAGTTCCGGCCCAACAACGATTACGGAACGGCCGGAATAGTCGACACGTTTCCCCAGCAGGTTCTGACGAAACCGACCCTGTTTGCCCTTCAGTGTGTCGGAAAGAGATTTCAGCGGGCGATTGTTTGCGCCTCTAAGAATTCGACCACGTCGGCCGTTGTCGAATAAGGCATCCACGGCCTCCTGGAGCATCCGTTTCTCATTGCGAACGATGACGTCAGGCGCATGGAGTTCAATCAGTTTCTTGAGGCGGTTGTTGCGGTTGATGACTCGCCGATAGAGGTCGTTCAGATCCGAAGTCGCAAAGCGGCCACCGTCAAGCGGAACCAGCGGTCTCAGTTCGGGAGGAATCACCGGGATCACATCCAGGATCATCCATTCCGGCTTGTTCCCGGATTTCACGAACGCTTCGACGACTTTCAACCGCTTTGCGAACTTGAGCTTCTTCTGTTGCGACGTCTCGTTCTTCATCTTGACGCGCAACTCTTCAGACAAAGGCCCGATGTCGACCCGCTTGAGCAATTCCTTGATGGCTTCGGCGCCCATCATGGCAACAAAATTACCCGGATGCTCCTGTTGCATCTGGCGGAATTTTTCATCCGTCAGCAACTCGCGATCTTTAAGAGGGGCTTCGCCCGGATCGATCGTCACATAAGCTTCGAAGTACAGCACACGCTCGAGTTCACGCAACGACATATCGAGGAGGTGTCCGATACGGCTGGGCAAACCCTTGAAGAACCAGACGTGTGAGCAGGGACTGGCCAGTTCGATGTGAGCCAGACGTTCTCGTCTCACTTTAGAAAGTGTGACTTCAACGCCACACTTGTCGCAAATCACCCCGCGGTGCTTCATCCGCTTGTATTTCCCGCATAAACATTCCCAATCGGTGACCGGCCCGAAGATACGTGCACAGAAGAGACCGTCTTTTTCAGGCTTGAAAGTCCGGTAATTGATCGTCTCCGGCTTGGTCACTTCCCCGTGAGACCAGGAACGAATCTTCTCGGGCGATGCCAGGCTGATCCGGATGTTATCGAAGTCGACGGTCGGAGCCGCTCTGTCGTAGGGATTGGATCTGATCAAAACACTTACCTCCTCGAATGGGAGAAAACCAATTTAGAAATTGCTCAAACCTATGAAAGCCACCGGACCGTTCGGACCCTAAACAGATGGTTTCCTCTTCAAGAGCTCAACGTCCAGGCAGAGGCTCTGCAATTCCCGGATCAACACGTTAAACGATTCGGGGACGCCGGGTTCGATCGCCGCCTCACCCTTGACAATCGCCTCGTAAATCTTCGTCCTGCCGTACACATCGTCGGACTTCGCTGTCAGCAGTTCCTGAAGTATGTGTGCCGCTCCGTAGGCCTCCAGGGCCCAGACTTCCATCTCTCCGAACCGCTGTCCGCCGAATTGCGCCTTACCGCCAAGAGGCTGTTGGGTAATCAGCGAATACGGTCCGATCGAACGGGCATGGATCTTGTCGTCCACCAGATGGGACAACTTCAACATGTAGATGTAGCCCACCGCCACTTCGTTCTCGAACGGTTCACCAGACATGCCGTCGTACAACCGTGTCTTTCCGCTCGTGGGCAGACCGGCACTTTCGAGGGCGACCTTGATTTCGGATTCTGTGGCTCCGTCAAACACCGGAGTTGCATAGTAGAAACCGAGTGCGTGCGCCGCCCACCCGAGATGAGTCTCCAGGATCTGGCCCACGTTCATCCGTGACGGAACACCCAGCGGGTTCAGAACGATCTCAACAGGAGTCCCGTCGGGCAGGAACGGCATGTCCTCTTCCGGCAGGATTCGTGCGATGACACCCTTGTTGCCGTGTCGTCCGGCCATCTTGTCGCCGACCGACAGTTTCCGTTTCATCGCTACGTAAACCTTTACCAGCTTGATCACGCCTGGAGGCAGTTCATCACCACGTCGCAATTTGGACACGCGCTCTTCATGAACTTTGCGCAAAACGTCGATCTGACGCGTCGTCATCCCCTCGATTTCCTGGATCTCCTCGGTGTTCTTGGACCGATCCGCAAACTTCAGCTTGAGAAGCTCCCGCAGGGACATCTTCTCCATGACCTCGCGTGTCATCACCGTCTTCTTCGCAATGATCTTTCTGCCGGTCCGCTCGTGGATCAGTTCGTTCGTGGTGACCTTGCCTCCGAGCACCTGCTCCAATCGCTTGTTGCGCTCGTCGGCAAGGATTCGGATCTCGTCCCGCAGGTTCTTCTCGAGTCGCAGGAGTTCCGTTTCCTCGATAGTCTTGGCACGTTCGTCCTTCTCGGCACCCTTCCGGGAAAAGACGTTGACATCCACAATGATGCCCTCGATGCCGGGCGGGCATATCAGCGATGCGTCTCGAACGTCTCCTGCCTTTTCGCCGAAAATCGCGCGCAGAAGTTTCTCTTCGGGTGTGAGCTGGGTTTCACCCTTGGGTGTCACTTTTCCCACGAGCACATCACCAGGCTTGACGTAGGCACCGATCCGAATGATGCCGGACTCGTCCAGATCCTTCAGAAACGACT
Source organism: uncultured Solibacteraceae bacterium (assembly GCA_964584435.1). Lineage (GTDB taxonomy): Bacteria > Acidobacteriota > Terriglobia > 20CM-2-55-15 > 20CM-2-55-15 > CAZOZZ01. The sequence goes on from CAZOZZ010000019.1 coordinate 32,291, forward strand.
CGCTGACGTTGGGAATGTCACGAGTGATTTCTTCGGGACCCAGCTTCGTATCGCGAGCCTCAATGTCGAATTCTTCGATATGGATCGAAGTGTAGTAGTCGTCCTTAACGAGCCGCTCCGACACGAGGATCGCATCCTCGAAGTTGTAACCGCGCCACGGCATGAAAGAGACAAGGATGTTGCGCCCCAATGCAAGCTCGCCCTGTTCGGTGCACGGTCCGTCGGCGAGGATCTGGCCTGCGGTCACCTTGTCGCCCCGCTTCACGACGGGTTTCTGGTTGATGCAAGTGTTTTGGTTGGAACGTTTGAACTTCGTCAGGGTATAGATGTCGGCCCCGACTTCTCGCGAGAAGAAACTGTCTTCCGCACCCTCGACCCGCACGATGATTCTCTCGGAATCGACGGAGTCCACCGTTCCGCTTCGCTTGCAGGCGATGACCGCTCCGGAATCCCGGGCCGTGATCTCCTCCATACCGGTGCCCACCAGGGGCGCGGCGGTGCGTAGCAGCGGCACAGCCTGACGCTGCATGTTCGACCCCATCAGAGCTCTGTTGGCGTCGTCGTTTTCGAGGAAAGGAATCAGCGAGGCTGCAACCGACACCAACTGCTTCGGCGAGACATCAACGTAGTCGACTTCCTCCCGGTGCTTCAACACGAAGTTGCCCGACTGGCGGACGTTCACCAGCTCCTGCATCATCCGGCCCTTCGAATCAAGCTCAACGTTGGCCTGGGCGACCAGATACTTGTCCTCCTCCCAAGCCGACAAGTAGAAGGAGTGTGGTTCGTAGTCTATCCGTTTCCTGCGACGGCTCTTGAGCGACTCGTTTTCTTTGTCGACAGCGCCCTTTTCAACATGATCGCCAACCTTGAATTTCGAGTCACCCGAGGCAACAACGGTAACGTAGTCCACCACCCGACCTTTGCTCACTTTCCGATAGGGGCTCTCGATGAAACCAAATTCGTTGATCCTCGCATAGCAACTGAGCGAAGAGATCAACCCGATGTTCGGCCCTTCCGGAGTTTCGATGGGGCAGATGCGACCGTAGTGAGTCGGATGCACGTCGCGTACTTCAAACCCGGCACGCTCGCGCGACAGTCCGCCGGGGCCGAGTGCGGACAGCCGCCGCTTGTGAGTGATCTCCGACAGGGGATTCGTCTGATCCATGAACTGTGATAGCTGGGACGAACCGAAGAACTCCCGAACCGCCGCGATTACAGGCTTGGCATTGATCAGATCATGCGGCATCGCGGTGATCATTTCCTGATACACCGACATCTTTTCTTTGATGGCACGCTCCATGCGCACAAGACCAATGCGAAACTGGTTCTCCAGCAATTCCCCGACCGCACGGACACGGCGGTTGCCCAGATGGTCGATGTCGTCCACTTGCCCGATATTCTTTCGAAGTTTCAAGAGGTAAGTGATCACACCGTAGAAATCAGACGGCTCCAGAATCCTCTTCTCGAATGGTGTCGTCAGGTCGAGTTTGATATTGAACTTCAGCCGGCCGACACGGGAAAAATCGTACTTGCGCGCGTCGAAAAACATGCCTTCGAAAAGCTTGGTTGCTGTTTCCAGCGTCGGGGGATCACCGGGCCGCAGCTTGCGGTAGATTTCGATAAGCGCTTCCTCGGATGTCTTGATCGTATCCTTTCGTATCGTCTGGCTGAGCACGACGCCCACATCGTCACTCTCGGGGAAAAATATGGCGATCTCGGGAACTCCTGCCTCGAGGATCGAATGGATGAGAGCCGTGTTCAACTCGTTGTTCGCCTCGACGATCACCTCACCGGTGCCGGTATCCACGACGTCGGCAACGGAAAACGCACCTTCCAGATCCTCGGGAGCTATTTCGACGCTCTTAAGCTTGGCCTTCTTAAGATGCTGGAACAGGGAGTGCGTAATCTTCTTTCCCGCTCCGACCAACACTTCCTTCGTCTTGGGGTCTTGAATCTCTTTGGACACTTTCATGCCTCGGAGAGATGGGGAAAAGGCCCAGAAGAGTTTGCCCTTGTCGAGTGTAAGGGTGTCGATGGTGTAGAAATTGCGAACTATCTCCTCGTCGTTCTTGAGGCCAAGTGCTCGCAAGAATATCGACGCGAGAAACTTTCTCTTTCTGTCAATTCTGACGTACAGCAGGCTCTTTGTCGTTTCGTACTCGAACTCGACCCACGAGCCACGATAGGGAATGATCTTTCCGAGGAAGTAGTCTCGGACTGGAGTGGACTCGAAAAAGACACCCGGACTCCTGTGTAACTGACTGACGATCACGCGCTCGGTGCCATTTATTATGAACGTACCGTTCTCCGTCATCAGAGGAATCTCGCCGAAATAGACTTCCTGTTCCTTGATGTCCCGGATCTCCTTGGTACCGGTATCGGGGTCCTTGTCGAAAATAGTCAAGCGGATCGTGACTTTGAGAGGGGCCGCATAGGTCATCCCCCTTTCCTGACACTCGTTGACGTCGTACTTGAGGTTCATCTGGACGGGATCGCCACACTTATGACAGAACGTTACGAGGTTCTTGTTCAACGTGCCACAATGGCGGCACATGACAGTGCTCTCCGAAGAGAACGGATTTGTCGTGATCGTACTCCCACAGGATCGGCAGGTACTTCTCAAGTGGTGGAGCCCCTTGAGCGTCCCACACTTACATGCCCAGTTTCCGATCGAAAAGCTGATGAACTCGATCGTCGATACCCCGCGGAAATCCGAGATCGGAAATACAGAATTGAACACTGCCTGGAGGCCGGCATCTTCGCGTTCGTCCGGCAGCATGTTCATCTGCAGAAAACGCTCGTACGACTTCTTTTGCACTTCGATGAGATTCGGAATCTGGATCGCCGTCTTGATCTTCGAGAAATTTACCCGTTCTCTCGAACCGTTCGTCCTAGTGTCCGCCATTGGATCTAACGCTCCTATGTAGGGCTGCATTTCTCAGTGAGGGCCCTGGTGCCCGTCCACTCAACCCGAAATTACACCGCAAACCGCTAACGTCGTGGAGTTCCCGCTGTAGTTATGGTCCCCAAAAAAGGCAATCGGCCAACCTGCAGGCAAAGGACGCCGGCAGCGGCCACCGTCAGGTTCTCACCAGCGGCCGTCTTCCGATAAGTGTGATGTTGGAGATAGTCGATGGGTGCCCCCGGCGAATCGAAACAGTTTCCGAAGAACTCTTCCTCGATCTGACTACTTCACCTCGACAGTGGCACCTGCGTCTTCGAACTTCTTCTTGACCTCTTCGGCTTCGTCCTTGGTAACACCTTCTTTGAGGGGCTTCGGTGCGGACTCGACGAGGTCTTTCGCCTCTTTCAGACCCAGACTCGACACTTCGCGTACGGCCTTGATGACTGCGATCTTGTTGCTGCCATATCCGGTCAAGATGACATCAAACTCAGTTTGTTCTTCGGCAGCCTCCGCCGCTCCGGCCGCGGGACCGCTCGCGACGGCAACCGCAGCAGCCGCGCTGACGCCGAAAGCCTCTTCGATACCTTTGACCAACTCCGAGGCTTCCAACAGCGACAAGCCCTTTATTTCTTCGATGATGCTCTCTATTTTTTCCGCCATTACCTTCTCCTGATTGAGTTTCTTATGGGAGATCCAGGTCTTAACCCCAACTCCCGCTCTTCTATGATTGCTGTTTCCTGAGGTTGGGAGGAACCAGGACCGCGCAGCAGAACCACCTTATTCCGAAAATTTCTTCTCCTCCACGGCCTGCCCGAGGGCGACCGCAAGGTTTCGCACCACCGCGTTGATTGCCATCGCAGTTCGTTGGGCGGGAGCGTTGATCAGGTACATCACCTGCGCGATTAGTTCGTCGTAGGATGGAAGCGCCGCAATCTCGGACAAGGTCGAGACGTCAACGACACGGCCTTCGACCATCCCGGCCTTGAATTCGAAAACCGGGTTCGCCTTGGCATATTCGCTGAGCGCCTTTGCCAGTGCGACCGGCTCGCCAGCATTGTAGGCAATGGCTGTCGATCCTTGGAAAGTGCTTGCTAGATCTGCGGCCGGTGTCCCTTCGGAGGCGATGTTTACAAGCGTGTTCTTGACCACCCGGTACTTGCTGTCGGCCTCGCGTACCTTCTGCCTGAGTTCAGTGTCCTGTGCGACGCTGAGTCCCTGAAACTTGACGACAACCAGATTCTTGGTCTCCGCCAATTCCTTTCGCAGGTACTCGACTTCCTCGTGTTTCTGCTTCTTAGGTTTCACAATGCTGTTTCCTCATTGGGACCAAGTGAATGGCAAAGGCTCGCAACGGACAACTGGCCGATGACAACCAGCTACTACTTGGCATCCACGGAAGCCGGATCGACGTCGATTCCCGGGCTCATTGTGGTGGCAACGGTCATACTCCGCACGTACTTGCCCTTGACGGCCGCCGGACGTGCTTTGATGATGATCTCGGTCAGCGCCCGCACGTTTTCGACTAGTTTCTGGTGATCGAACGAGGCCTTTCCGAAGGGCACATGAATCACGCCGGTCTTATCCACGCGAAATTCGACCTTACCGGCCTTGATTTCCTGGATCGCCTTGGCCACCTCAAAGGTAACTGTTCCGATCTTCGGATTCGGCATCAGGCCCCGGGGGCCGAGCACCCGACCCAACTTACCAACCGATTTCATCATGTCCGGTGTCGCGACGCATGCCTCGAACTCCAACCATCCACCCTTGATCTTCGTCACAAGGTCTTCACCACCTACAAACTCTGCTCCGGCCTCTTCCGCTTCACGAACCTTCTCGCCGGAGGCGATCACACAGACGGTTTTTGATTTGCCCAGGCCGTTCGGAAGCACAACAGTGCCTCGGACCATCTGATCAGCATGCTTTGGGTCCACGCCAAGACGCATGTGCAGTTCGACCGTCTCGTCAAATTTTGCGAACCGGATCTTCTGCAACGTGTCGATAGCTTCTTCAACGGCGTACAGGCGATCATCGATCTTCTCGGCTGCTTGTCGGTAATTCTTCGTCAGTTTGGCCATGAATCCTTGTGCTCTCCTACCCTGCAATAACCGTGATGCCCATGCTGCGGGCAGTGCCCTTCACGATCATGACCGCAGCGTCCAGGTTCGCCGCGTTCAAATCGGGCATCTTGGTCCGGGCGATTTCTTCGACCTGTTTCTCGGTGACCTCCCCCACTTTGGTCTTGTTGGGCTCACCAGAGCCCTTGGCGATTCCCGCAGATCGCTTCAACAACACCGCGGCCGGGGGCGTCTTTGTGATGAAACTGAAAGACCGATCAGCGTAGACCGTAATGACGGCCGGAATGATCAACCCTTCCTGGTCCTTTTCCGAGGTCCGGGCATTGAAGGCTTTACAGAAGTCCATGATTGCGACTCCGTGCTGTCCCAGTGCCGGACCTACCGGTGGCGCCGGCGTCGCCTTTCCTGCCGGAATCTGTAACTTAATTTGGCCTATTACTTTCTTTGCCATATTTTTCCTAGTCTTTCTCGACCTGCAGAAAGTCGAGTTCGACGGGCGTCGAACGGCCGAAAATCGTAACCATAACTTTCAGCGTGCTGCGGTCGTCGTTCACTTCGTCGACAGTGCCCGTGAAACTCGTAAACGGGCCGTCGATGATCTTGATTGTCTCGCCATTTTCGTAAGAAAGTTTCGGTTTGGGTCGATCCGCCGCGGCGGTCTCCACGCGGTAAACGATCTGCTGAACCTCTTCGTCCGAGAGCGGCGTCGGCGCTGAACCGGAACCGACGAAGCCGGTGACGCGTGGCGTGTCTTTCACCAGGTGCCAGGCTTGATCGCTCGGCCCCCCGCCATCGGCGGTTCGCATCTCGACGAGCACATAGCCGGGGTAGAACATTTTCTGCGATATAACTCGCTTGCCGCCTTTAACCTCAATCACTTCCTCAGTCGGGACCAGTACGTCGCTGATCTCCTCCTGTAGCCCGAAAGCGTCGACCCGCGAACGCAGGCTATCGGCGACCTTTCGCTCGAAGCCCGAGTACGTGTGAATGATGTACCACTGCTTGGACAAGAAGTTTCTATCCCCCGGGGCCGAAAATACTCAAGATGCGCTCGAGTCCCAGGCCGAGAATGTAGTCCACTAAACCCAGATAAACACCGAAGAAAGCCACCGCAACGATCACTACCACGGTCGTGCCGAAGATCTCCTCCCTTGCCGGCCAGGAGACCTTCTTCACTTCGCTCCGGACGTCACCGTAGAATTGCGTGCTGCGTTGGGACAGGTCCTTTATTTTTTCAACTGGATTCATTCGTCGAACTTAAAACCACTGTGAGGCAGGCCAGGAGGGACTCGAACCCCCAACATCCGGTTTTGGAGACCGGCGCTCTGCCAGTTGAGCCACTGGCCTGCACTAGGAAAGTCAAGATCAAACAATTTTAACAGATTAATATCTACTTCGTCTCACGATGGACGGTATGGTGCCGACACCGACGGCAATACTTCTTCGTCTCAAGCCTCTCGGTGTGTTTCTTCTTGTTCTTCGTCCCGGAATAGTTACGTTCTTTGCACTCGGTGCATTGCAAGGTCACAATATCTCGCATCGTCGCGGCTCCCGGGTTCTATTCTTCGATGATTTCGGTAACGGTGCCGGCACCGACGGTACGGCCACCTTCACGGA
>CAZOZZ010000020.1:0-38465 GCA_964584435.1 uncultured Solibacteraceae bacterium
ATCGATGGAGAAATGAGCGAAGAGGCTCAGATCACGTTGCGTGGGGAAGCCTCGGCCGTCGCAGAAGAGGGCAACTTGAAAGTTCTGGCAGAAAGCAAACGCGTTGGCATCGCCGACATGATCACGGCAAACGCCGGAAGTGTCGAAGGGCGTGTCAGCGATGGTTTCCTCGCGCTGCTCATGTCCGGCCCTGACGCCGACTCGACCATCGAACTGGGAAGAGCCGCTGCCGGACGGCAGTAGACACAGACGCCGGGAGTAAGAGCTCGAAAACATTCGGGGACGGGGGCAAGCTGATGAGCTGCACCGTCCCCGATTTTTTATCTGCCGAAGGACTCCAGAATCATACCGGCAAACTCGGTTATGGTGGCGTTCTCGCGAGACTGCGTGAAATACAGGGCGAGCATATTCTGTTCAGGCAGCGCGATTGCCAACGTCCCGTCCGAACCCCAGTGGCCAAAAATAGGAAGCTCCCCCGGTGAGAGGGGTTCAGCGAACAGAACCCAATGTTGGCCATAGTGCTCGGGTGGCAGTTCTCCTCTCCACGTAATCGGTTCGTCGGCCTCGAGAGCTTCAATGGCTGTCGTTTCCTCGAGCAGCCGAACCTCATCTAACGTCCCACCCTCCATCCAGGCAGTCAGAAAGCGAGCGTAATCTGAAACTGTCGTATGGATTCCGCCACTCCCCCGAAAGAAGGGAGCCTCCTGCTGCATTCGGGGGTTCCAGTACTTCACCCACAACTCACCTATACGCCGGTAAGTAGGGTTCATCCGAGATGCCCAGGAAACGTTCGGTGAGAACCGTGTAAACGTCTCCGATAGACCCAACGGCTCAAAGATCCTCGACTCAAGGAACCGTTCCGCCGGCTCTCCAGTCAGTTCCGCAATGATCGCGCTGAGTGCAGCCGGATTCTTGTCGCTATATCTGAATATATCGCCCGGTGGGTTTACCGGCCCGGCTCGGCCCAGCAGGTCTATGGCGTCCCGCAGGGTTCGTTGCTGCCAATAGCCGTTGGGCATGGCAGTCTGTTCGAATCCGGCCTGATGCCGGAGTAGTTGGCGAACGGTGATTGCTCCCGAGCGTTCGTTGTCAAAAGAGGAGAGGTACTCTGTTACAGGGTCGTCCAGCCTCACCTTCCCTTCTTCAACGAGCATCAGGACGGCGGTTCCAACGACGGGCTTGGTCATGGATCGAATGCGGTAGAAGGAGTTCCGCCCGAGTGGTACCCGACGTTCCCGATCGCTCCAACCCATGGCTTCGTGGAGAACAACCCGGCGATCCTTGACGATCATGACTTCTGCACCGACGATCTCGGCCGAGGCGACCCACTGCCCCACCTGCTCGGTAAGCGCTTGTACCTTCGCAGCGGACAGGCCGACTTCCCCAGGAGCTGCATAAGGGAAAACGGGAGAATCGAGCCCGGGGAGGGTCGGCGTGGGCGGAATCGCTTCCTGTCCATCAAGAACGCCGGCGGCCATCAGGACGGCCGAAAGAGTGATGAGTACCGCTTTTCCAGCGAAATCCGACCAGGGAATCATCAGGAACCTCCGATTCGAGAGTACTGGAGGGCCCGGTTCAAACCAGACGATAGAAGCAGTAGAAAAACTTCGCGATCATTTCCTGCTGTGGGCAAAACTCCTCGTCCCCCTTTTACTTGTCCGGTCTACTGCACATACCAGGGCCCTGACCTAGGAACCAATATCCCACCCTTGCCAACCGCACTTCCAGGGGTTATATTTCGATTCGTACTCAGCGGGAGTAATTCAGCGGTAGAATGCCAGCTTCCCAAGCTGGACGTCGCGGGTTCGATCCCCGTCTCCCGCCCTTTGGAATCCGTAGTTTGCAGCTGCCATTTTTCAGCTGCTTTTCCGTTCACTCCGAAGCGTCCCGAACGGACTAACCGAGCCCTCCACCGCCTCGCGACTCTGTGAACACGGCACAGACAACGTCGAACTCGCCGGCAGCTTCCGCTGTGAGACTTCGGAGCTCCTCAATCCTCCCGTCGCTGCTGGCCTGTTCGATCTTTCGAAAAATATCGGCAAGCCTTTTGGCGTAGAGAGAGCCTGACGAAGACTTCAGATTGTGTGCGATTCTTCCGGCCCGTTCGAGGTCGTTTGCCTCGACTGCCTCATTCAGCGATGGCAGCTGGCCGGATACGTCTTCGATGAACGTGTCGATGATCTCGTTCATCGCTTTCGCCAAACCTGCTTGTGCCCAGTCTGAACGTAACGCGATCACATCAACGCCGGATGCGATGTCAACCTCCGCCTCCGCGTTTGAGACGTCCGATGTTCCAAAACGTTCCACACAAACAAACAGATCGTTCGCACGAAAGGGTTTGGTCAGGAAGTCGGTCATACCGGCGGACCGAGAACGTTCCCTGGCTTCCGCCATAGCATGAGCCGTCAGGGCGACGATAGGAAGGTCCTGGAGCCTGGGAATAGAGCGGATCCTCTCGGTGGCGGAATACCCATCAAGCTCGGGCATCTGAACGTCCATCAGAACAACGTCGTAAAGCTTCTCTTGGACGGCGTCGACGGCCTCACGGCCGTTTCCGACCACATCAACCATGTGTCCCCGGCCTTCGAGCATGGCCGTGGCGACGCGCTGGTTTACCTCGTTGTCCTCCGCCAGGAGGATGTTAAGCGGACGATCGGTCTTTTTGGTCAGTTCTGCGACGCGAGTGGTGTCTGCGTCTCCGTGGACCTCCTTGTCAGCGAGCACTTTCGCTATGGAATCCAACAGTTCGGCACGGGATACGGGCTTGGTCAGGAATCCGCTGACTCCCAGTTCCCTGGCGCGCCTGGCATCACCGTAACCACTCGCCGAAGTCAACATGATCAGTGCGGTCTTTGGCCGCTTACTTTCGAGGTCAGCCAGGAGTTCCAAACCACTCTTGCCCGGCATCAGGAGGTCGATCAGCGCAATGTCAAACGCCTGCCCGGTGCTGCCCACCCGCAACTGTTCGAGACCCTCGACGGCATTCTCCGCCTCGGTGACGCACATACCGACTTCCTCCAGCATACCCCTGGCGATCCTTCGATTGGTGGCATTGTCGTCGACCACGAGGGCCGTGCGTCCCGCTAGCTGAACGTCCGCAACCGGACTCGCTTCAGCCAGGACTTCGGTTGCTTCCATGGGAAGTGCAAACTTGAAGGTGCTCCCGCGTCCTTCCTCACTTTCGACTTCCAGCCGTCCTCCCATTAGTCCGACAAGCCGACTGGAAATGCTCAGACCGAGCCCGGTTCCGCCATAACGTCGTGTGATAGACGCGTCGGCTTGGGAAAACTCGTCGAAGATATGTTCAACTCTGTCGGGCGGTATTCCTATTCCGGTGTCGCGAGTCGCAAAACAAATCGCCGGACGCCCTTCTATCAGTGCTGAACTCTTGACTGACAGTTCGATCTCTCCGTTTTCAGTAAACTTCGTCGCATTGCTGATCAGGTTGGTCAGAACCTGGCGGATACGAAGTGAATCGCCCACAACAACCGGCGGGACCTCGGGGCGATGTCCAACGCAATTTCGTTGCCGCGCTTTTCTGCTGGACCGACAGCCGCACGTACCGTCGAAAGGAGCACTGCATGAAGATCAAACGGCACCGATTCAAGTTCGAACTGACCCGCCTCCAGCTTCGATGTATCCAGAATGTCGTTCAGAACTCCAAGCAGCGACTCCGCCGAGGAACGAATCGTTTCCATCGATTCCCGTTGCTGGTCTGAAAGATCGGTGTGCAACATCAATTCCGTCATTCCGATCACACCGTTGAGTGGCGTTCGGATCTCGTGGCTCATGTTTGCCAGGAATGAACTTTTCATCCGGCTTTCTTCTTCAGCCAGTCTTGCTTCCTGCTTGCTTCGCATCGTCTGACCGATCGCGAGCGACCCCAGTATCGAGATAAAGGCAGTTATCCCCAGGATTCCCAAGAGTGCCGGCCGGGCTTCATAGTAGGGTGTCAACGCTTCGAGAACGTCGGCTTCGGTCGTCAGACCCAGGCCGAGATCGAAATCCCAGAGCCAGGCGCCGACAACCTCAATGCCTCTGTAATCCCGATATCCCTCACCATTCGAGCCACTTTGCCCTGCCGTTGCCGACCGAGCCATTAAGGTCAGCGGTCGGTCTTCAAGCTCAACGTCCGGCTGGAATCCTTCGAGCAGGTTTCCGCCTGGATCCCGGATTTGGATCGCCGTCACTGATTCCTGCCCGGGTTCGAGAAGTCCGATACGAACGAGTTGGTCTTCGAAGCGGCTTTGTGTGACAAGACGGCCGTCGCGGTCGAACGCATACGTTTCCCCGCTTTCCAGGAGTCGGCCAAATGACGTGATGCGCGACATCTCGCTCGGAGGTATGCGAATGGTCAGCACCGCAAGAACGCTCCCATCGTCCTCTCGAACCGGAGTCGCAATGAACATGGTGGGATGGCCGGCACGGAGTTCGCCCGCCGGCGTCTTGAGGGGGACATCGGAACGGATTGGCGGGATCAGCACCGTTTCTCCGCTAAAGGCCCGGTCCAGCATTGCACCGTTGACGTCCGCGATGAAATTGCGAGTGCCCAGGTTCTCGTCTCGCATCGACGCAATACTGATCCGATCCGGTGCAATGATGAATATGCCAAGATCTCCGAGGACTTCCAGGCGGGGCTGGAAGAAACGGCGTAGATCCGCCAGGGCGGAGGAACCCCTAAGAACTGCCGGCTTGCGAGGCTCGGTAAGGAGGCTGCGGGTTGCGGTGAGAACTTCCGGTGTTGCGGCGAACGTCTCGATAGCGTTCTGTTTCTGCTCTACCCATAGATGGAGCGCCTCCTGCGTCGTGTCCAGAAGTGTCGACAGGGTAGCCAGGACTCTCCCCCGAATGCTGGTCTCCAACGTGCCAAGTGTTGCCCAAGCCAGAAACCCCAGCACAACGATCAGCAGCACCGCAGCCGCTATCGGTCGGTATACAGCCTTCAGGGCACCCATGTACTTACTCCGAGATGACATTGTCAGCCGCAACACTCCGCGCTGCACAATGCTGGGATGAAGATCCGTCGATCCCGCGACCTAAGTGTCGTTTTCAGCGAGATTATCGGCCGGGTAGTCGGCCTTGGATTCCATCAGTTTCTTCCGTAGTGACGACCCGACAATCTCATGTTCGGGCGTTCAGTCGAGATATTTCACAAAAACAACTTCATTATGAGCCTTGTACAGCATAACTTCATCCACCAAAACACGGGTCATCGGAAAGCCGAAGCCTCCGGGCCGCATTCCGTTCTGCCCACGATCGGTCATGTGCTCGAACGGCGCTTCGTGAGCACACTGAAGATAGGGACAGGCACGTCCCCATTTTGTGGGACCAACCTGTCTGGTGGATGGAAGATCTCCCCACGGAGGAGTCATGGCAATCACCTCAAGGGCTAATTCGGGGACGGAGGCACAACTCTCGTGACTTTCTTAAGCACAAACAGTTAGGGTGATTACGCCTCCCTCCCCGAATTAGCCCGTCGGGAAGATCCAGCGTTTCAAGTTGAGGAGGGACGAGTGACTCTCGAGTGGAAGACAGCTGCGGCATTGATCGGGTTCGTGACGTGGGCCCTGTTGGTCGGATTCGCCCCGGCAACCGAGGGTGCCGGGGAGCACCTCGGCCAGGAGCAGGTTCGCGCAGGCGACATCCACGACAACCTTCAGCTTCTCGGTAACCTGACCAAGCAACGGCTCGACCTGAGCATGCGGGTGTACGCCGCCGGTCTCGGCGTGGAATGTACCCACTGTCACGTCCAGCTTGAGTGGGAATTGGATGACGTCGTTTCCAAGGGGATCGCCCGGGACATGATCCGTATGGTCGCGGAGTTTCCCGAAGGACACTTCGATGGCTTGAGGGCTCCGAGTTGCTGGACCTGCCATCGTGGATCCGTCGCACCGGAAATCAATCCGGACGATGAGACGCTCTCAGCGCTTCGCCCGAACCCTCCCGCCATTCCCGAGCCCGATCCCTTCTCGACGGAAGCCCGTCCGGCGGGTGAAGTCTACGAAAACATCCAGCAGTACACCGAAGTGCCCGCCAATCAGCTGCGGTCCGTGATGCAGGCCTACAGCACGTCGCTCGGTGTCGGCTGCGACCATTGTCATGAGGTTGGCGACTGGGCCAGCGACGAAATCTATACGAAGACGGTCGCCCGCCGAATGTTTGTGATCCTGGCAGGCATCGAGGAACAGTTCTTCGACGGGCGGCAGGTCTTGAGCTGCTGGACCTGCCACCGTGGCCAGGAAGGCACTCCCCGAATCATGCCGCCACCCGACTTGCTGCCGCCGGAATGAGCGGCGGCAGCGCTGGGAAGAATAGGGACAGTCCTGTCCCCATTTTCCCCTCTCTTTGGATCTGAACGACCAGGTCCGCGCTTCGCTTTGCGAAAGGCGCCGGCTTCTGGCAGACTGGGTCGGTGACCCGTAACGACGTTCTTCGCCGCCTTCGATACGCCTTTGACTTCAGCGATAGCCGTGTCATTGGCCTGTTTGAACTGGAGGGACGTGCGGTCAGCGGTGACCAGATCAGGGCCTGGATGAAGAAAGAGGAGGAGCCGAGCTTCCAGGCCCTCAGCCGCAAGGATCTTGCGGCGTTCCTGGACGGTTTGATCGCTGATCGTCGGGGGAAGCGCGAAGGCGCAGCGCCGGCAGCCCCGGTTGCCCTGACCAACAATGTGGTTCTTCGGAAGCTCAGGATTGCGTTAAGTTTCCAGGAAGCCGACATGCTTGAGATCATGTCCCTGACCGACATGCCGATAAGTCGCGCGGAGTTGAGTGCACTTTTTCGCAGGACGGATCATAGAAACTACAAGGAATGTCAGGACCAGTTGTTGCGCAACTTCCTGACAGGCCTGCAGTACAAGTTTCGCGGCAAGCCGGATCAGGTTTCGGCCGAGGACTGAGGATGGCTATCTCGTCGACTCTGTACCGGTTTCAAATCGAACTGTCTGACATCGACAGAGGTGTCTACGAAAGTCTCGACTGGCGCGTTGCCTGTCACCCCTCCGAGGACAGCGAGCGAATGGTCGTGAGAGTTCTAGCGCGGGCGATCGCACACGAGGAGGGGCTCGACTTTGGTCGGGGACTTCGGACACCCGAGGATCCGGCACCTTGGACGCGGTCCGGCACCGGGGACGTTGCTCTGTGGATCGATGTGGGTATGCCCACGGCAGCGCGCTTACATCGCGCGAGCAAGCGCGCCGATCGCGTCATGGTCTTCACCCACAAGTCTGAATCGTCGCTTCGCAAAGAATGGTCGTCCCGTGCGATTCACACCGCAGATGGCATCGAAGTTGTGCGGTTGCCGGCGGCACTGATTGGCGAACTGGCCTCGCGGCTTGACCGCGACGTTCACTGGTATCTGACCCTGCAAGAGGGGGGGATGTCCGTTGCTGAAGGTGAAGACAGTCTGGACGGGACGCTTGAGCGGTTGTCGCTGGCAACCTTCCTTGCGGCGTAACGCTGCCCGACCTATTCGGTCAAGTCTGTTTCTGTAACGTCCAGGATGTCCGACGCGATCCAGTTTTGCAGATCTTCAACCAGACCCCACAGCAGGCCATCAAACTCTTGCGACGAGGCTTCACGTTTCTTCGGATCCGAAACGCCATCCGCGGTCCTTCGCCATGGCCACAATGAATTCAGCGGCCAACATTCCAGTACCGCTGTTGAGAATGTTCGAACCGGATGGTGGACTCCTCTGACTGGATACTGATGACCAGGAACCAGGCCTTCCTTGACCTTGAAGTTGCGCACGAGGACGAGGAGGAAATGCCCGAGCCCGGGCCACTGTGGACGGATGATTTCAGCAGTGTCTTTGAAGTTGTCGAGTTCAACGACTGACGACATCACCTTCCAGCGCTGCGCAGCGGTCACCCTCGCCCGACATAAGGCATCTTCGTTGCCATCACGGTCATGAACTGGACGTTGGCGTCGAGCGGTAGACCCGCCATGTATACCACGGCGCGGGCGACGTCATCCACGGCCATCCGGGGCTCGACGGCAACGGTTCCATTCGCTTGCGAAACACCCTCGTTCATCACCTCGGTCATCTCCGTGGCGGCGTTGCCGATGTCGATCTGACCGCAGGCGATGTCGTACCTGCGCCCGTCCAGGGACGTGGACTTTGTAAGGCCGGTGATCGCGTGCTTGGTCGCCGTGTATGGCGCCGAGTCGGGCCGGGGGGCGTGAGCGGATATGGATCCGTTGTTGATGATGCGCCCGCCACGGGGGGCCTGGTTCTTCATAACCCTGAAAGCTTCCTGCGTGCACAGGAAGGCACCGGTCAGGTTTGTGTCCACAACGGCTTTCCACTGCTCGTAGGTCAGTTCCTCCAGGGGGATTGCAGGCGCACCGACGCCCGCGTTGTTGAACAACACATCCAGCCGCCCGAAGGCCTCCTTCGTCCGGTCGAACAGCGCCCGGACCGAGTCCGGGTTTGAGACGTCGGTGGGAACGGCCAGCGCTCTCTCTCCGGCACCGGCTTCGGAACCCGTCGCCTCCAGCGGTTCCGGCCGGCGGCCTGCCATGACAACCGAGTATCCTTCCCGTAGCAGCGCGAGTGCAGTCCGCCTGCCGATTCCGGATCCCGCCCCCGTAACGATGGCAACCTTTCGAGTTGAATTCAATGATCCTACCTCCTGCACAGGTCACAAGCCTCGTGCTGTGGTGTCTATCCTCAAGACGGTATTCCAGTTGCGTCCCGTGCCCCGAGTGCCAAGTACCTTTTCGATTAGTTTCGTCGTCAAACGCGACCGGCCAATACCATCTGGATAGGTGATGTAGGCCTGTCGACCTATCGAGCGAACTATCTCGCGGCCCTTGATCTCTTTCTGGAGTGCCATCACCCTTGAGTGATCCGGCGCCGCCTTCAGAAACATGACCACGAAATGACTCGGGTCGCGCTGGGCCTCCACCCGGAGAGGATTGTCGGTAACTAGCTCTCTCCAGTCGTTGCCGGTACGAACAAGGAAATCCGTCTTAAGCCCGAGCCGTCGCTGTGTCGCTTCTTCGAGCATGCTCTCCAAACCGGCAGGTTGATCGACGTCACTTCGAAAGACCAGGTTGCCGCTTTGAAGCAGCGACCGCACGTCCTTCATTCCCATGTCGGTAAGGAGGTCACGCAATTCGGCCATCCCAACCTTGTTGCGACCAGCGACGTTCACCGCACGAAGCAGTCCGACGTGAATCGTCATCGGAGTTCTTTCCTTGTCTGCCCAACTGATCACGATTGAGCTGTGGCGGCGGCAACCGATTGCCGACAAGATGTTCTTGCAGCCGTTGTCAGTTCCAATCGGTTGTCAGGCTCAACTCTTCGTCGATCCGTTCAGCCAGGAACAGCGGGCCCTATGATATCGTACCCTCTCTTTTTAACAACCCACCGCGGGCGGACGGAAACGAGACGCCGGGGACACGAGCAACGCTGTAAGGCCCTCGGCTCCGGCACCCACCGAAGCGCCCCGCAGGACACCCAAAGCGGGCCCGGAGATTCCCGTTGCGGGATACAGACTGGAGGAATAGACGTGCGTACACTGGAAAGAATGTTCCTGCTGATGGGCGGCCTGCTTCTCACCGCCTGTGTCGCCCCCGAGGCGATCGAGTATCCCAGGGAGATGGACATGACCACCTGGTCGATCGTAGCGGTCGATCCGGAGACGGGCGACGTGGGCGTGGCGGTGTCTTCCTGCGTCGCGAGCTTTGGCGATGCTGTGGCGGCGCTGGTGCCTGGAAAGGGCGCGGCTGCCACTCAGGCAGGCTTCAACATCGACAACCGGAACCGGGTGTTCGAGGCGATTAAGGAGGGGCTCACCGCCGAAGAGGTGATCGCTCGTGTGACGGACCCCGAGTGGGACAGCGAGCTCGAGCGCCGACAGTACGGAGTGGTCACTATTGACGACGGTTTTGTGCGTACTGCCGGTTACACCACGCCCCTCCGGCAGGGGCTGATCGTCGGCGAGGAAGGCGTCGCCCGCTACGCCGGCGTGATGGCCGACCCGAGCCGAGGCGTGAGCGCACAGGGGAACACCCTGGCCAGCTCGCAGGTGGTCCAGGGGCCCCTGGATGCCTACCGTCGGGACGATCCGGCGGGCTTCAATACCCTGCCCGACCGGCTCATACGAGCTCTCGAGGCCGGATCGATCGCCGGTGGTGACGTCCGCTGCAATAACGGGAACGTGCGGCAGACCACATCCATGGCAGCGATCCTCGTCGCACGCGGTGGGGACGAGCCCTACGCCACCGAGAACATCGGCATGACGGACGCGGGTACCGACGCCGCACCCTGGCTCGCGCTATCCGTGCGTACAGACCGTGGGGCGGAAAACCCGCTGTTGGAGCTCCGCCGCCAGTACGACGAGTGGCGACGGACAGTACCCAAGTATTGACGACCTCGCGGGCAACCGGAACCAGGCGGGCGCCTATTACTTCCCCTACGCACAGGAGCCTCTGGACGATAAAGATGGGTCAGTGTATGGCGATTTCAGGGGCGGCAGCAAGAGAAATTCGGATTGGCACGCACTACCTGGAGACCTCGAACCGGAGTCTGGTGCCGCAGCCTGAACATGCGCTGGTATAATCACTAGATTCACATTACCGAGGTGTATGCAGTGAGCCAACCAGAAGAAGATTTCGCGGCGATGTTCGAGGCGTCGGTCGGGGCCAAGCGGTTCGACCGGGGTCAGACCGTCGATGGCACGATCGTGGCCATCGGCGACGAGGTGCCCCTTGTCAGCGTGGGCGGCAAGAGCGAGGCCCAGATCAATGTCGCGGAACTGAAGGACGCCGACGGCAACCTGGAAGTCGCCGTTGACGATGTCATACAGGCCATAGTGGTCTCTACGAGCAGCGGCCTCACGCTGTCGCGCAGGGGCGTGCGCAACGCCGCCACACAGCGCGAGATAGAAGACGCATTCCAGGACGACATCGCCATAGAAGGGAAGGTCGAGCGTACGATAAAGGGCGGCTACGAAGTGCGCATCGCCCGGGAGCGCGCGTTCTGCCCGCTGTCTCAAATCGACATCACCCGGACGGACGATCCGGCAGTCCACGAGGGGGAGGTCTACAGCTTCCGCGTCATCGAGTACAAGGAAGGCGGCAGGAACATCGTGGTATCGCGCCGCAAACAACTCGAAGCGGAGCAGCGCGTCGTGGCCGCCGAGATTCGCAAGTCCATCGTGGCTGGCGCAGTGCTCACTGGAAGGGTCGTCTCGGTGCCCAAATTCGGTGCGTTCGTGGATCTGGGTGGCGGCATCCAGGGCCTGCTGCATGTGTCCGAGATGAGCTGGTCGCGCGTGAGCAGTCCCGAGGCCGTTGTGGCGGTCGGCGACCAGATCACCGTCCAGGTGCTGCGCGTGGATGCCGACGCCGACAGGATCTCGCTCGGACTGAAACAGCTCCAGGCTGATCCGTGGGCGGGTGTGACGACCAGCTACGAAGTAGGCCAGGTGCGTACGGGTCGCGTCACCCGCGTGGTGGAGTTCGGTGCTTTCGTGGAGCTGGAGCCAGGAATCGAGGCGCTGGCACACTCCTCGACATTTGCCCCGACAGGGCGAGCCGGCGGGTGGACCGAGTCCATCGCTGTGGGCACCGACGCCGCATTCGAGATCTTGAACATCGACCCCGAGAAGAAGCGCATGGGTATCGCACTGGTAGAGGAAGGTTCCACCCGCGCGGAAGGCGCCCAGACACCGCAGGGTGGCATCGAGCCGGGTTCGATCCTGACCGGCAAGGTGGAGCGGCATGAGCAGTTCGGCGTATTCGTGTTCCTGGCGCCGGGCAAGACCGGACTCGTGCCGATTGCGGAAACCGGTGTGGACCGCGACCAGGACATGCTGAAGGCATTTCCGCTGGGCAGCGAGGTTGAGGTGATGGTCCTCGAGGTTGATCCGGCAGGCCGTCGGATTCGCCTCAGCAAGAAGGCGGTAGCCGATCAGCGAGACAAAGCAGAACTGCGCGAGTACGCGGATCGTCAAGATGCCGACACACCGGCATCGTTTGGATCACTGGCCGACAAACTAAAAGGGGCGCTCGGCGATCATTAGGAACCACCGCGGAGTTACTCTTGAGCGGGCCCTAAGCCCAGCCGCGCGATTCGAAACTTTCCTTGCCGACACATCTGGACTCGAAGAGAACGCGATGACACGTGCGCCCCGGAACACCGCGCACCTTGCTTGTTAGTACATCTGGTAACAAGAATGACATCGAAGCAAGTCACAGTCAGTGGGGAAGGCCTCTCACTGGATGATATCGTCGCCGTATCGCGGCGGCATGCGGACGCAAAGATCAGTGAGTCCCTCGACGTCGGCGCCCGCGTCCTTGCCTCCGAAGACTTTGTCAGAAAAGCAGTCGCTTCCGGAGTCGCCATCTATGGCGTGACGACCGGGGTCGGTGCGAATGCCACACAGGCCATCCCCCGGGAAGAAGTCGAGGCCATGCAGGAGAATTTGCTCTGGCTGCTTAAAGCCGGGAGCGGGGAACGCATCGGTTCCGACGCCGTGCGAGCGGGGATGCTCTTGCGCTTGAATTCCCTCCTGCGTGGGGTCTCGGGCATACGCATGGATCTTCTCCGACGACTGGAGACCTTCCTGAACGAAGATGTGGTCCCTCATGTTCTCGAACACGGGTCCATTGGCGCCAGCGGTGATCTGGTCCCGCTGGCCTATGTGACCGGTGCACTGATTGGCCTGGACAATGACTTCCGCGTAGATCTCAGGGGAGAGGAAATGGGTGCGGTCGAAGCCCTCGCCCAGCTGGGTCTGGATCGCGAGCGTCTTCGTGCAAAGGAGGGGCTGGCCCTCATAAACGGGAACTCCATGATGACCGGACTCGCGGCGCTGTGTGTGGCGGATACAAAGGATCTGCTTTTACTCGCCCACGGCGTGCACGCCCTTGCCGTCCAGGCGCTTTGTGGTTCGGAAGCCTCTTTTGCCCCCTTCATCCACGAGCACAAACCGCATCCGGGTCAACTGCGCAGTGCGGCCTGGATGCGCGCACTCCTGGCCGCGTCCCGGATGACAACCGAGGGCGTGAAGGGGCACTACGCCCAGCCTGACAATGCCCTCATCCAGGATCGTTACTCGCTTCGCTGCCTCCCGCAGTTTATGGCGCCTCTGCTCGAAGGCATCGCACATATCGAGGGACAAATAGAAATCGAAGCCAACTGCGCAAACGATAATCCTCTCTTCGACGTAGAAACAGGAACCACCTACAACGGGGGCAACTTCCTCGGACAGGTCGTGGGTGTGGGCATGGACCAACTGCGCTTCTACATCGGCCTCATGGCCAAGCACCTGGACACTCAGCTCTCCCTGTTGATGTCGCCTGAATTCAGCAACGGGCTTCCGATGTCCCTCAGCGGAGATCCGAACCGCACATGGAATATGGGACTCAAGGGGCTGCAGGTACTGGGAAATTCCATGATGCCCATCCTGACGTTCATGGGCAATACGATGACCGACCGCTTCCCGACGCATGCCGAACAGTTCAATCAAAATGTGAACAGCCAGGGTTATGGTGCGGCAAACCTCGGCCGAAGGTCCGTCGAAACAGCCCAACAGTACATGGCTGTCGCCCTCCTGGTGAGCACACAGGCAGTCGACCTGCGTACGCGCGTCCTGACGGGACACTGCGACGCCCGGGTCTGCCTGTCCCCCGGGTGTACGCCGCTCTATGAAGTTACAAAGGAAATTCTTTCCTGTCCGCCCAACAAGGAGACCCCGCTGTTGCCCACCGACGACGCACAGCATGTGGATGCATACGTCAAAGCACTGGTACAGGACATCAAAGAGGACGGGCGTCTCGTCGCGACGCTCACGTCATTGCAGGACGTCAGGTAGATCCGTTGTGTTCGCTCCGCTCGGTAACCGCCCGAACCAGCAGTTTTCTACACGAAGAGACGTCCCGACACGGAAGTGTGAAGGTGACGGCAATTCGGCTCACCTCGATGTACTCCGCATAAGTTAGGGGTCGTTTCTCTGGAGTGTTTCGGGGGTGTGGTGGGTCCCCTGGACGTTGCCCTACCAGTTGAAACGGATCGATGCGCTGATACTCCGCCCATCCCGTGCCCGCGTCGGCCTGCCGAAAAACGGTGAGGTCATCACGCCGCTGAAGCTCTGGAAATTGACATTGTTCAGCAGGTTTCGGGCACGCGCGGAAATCGTCATCCGGACTCCGGTTCGCTGCCCATAATAGCCGCCGCCGGCCACCGGACCGCTCGTTGCGCCTTCTCGAAGCTCGATGCGATCGGAACGAAGCTGAACGGACTTGGAGAAGTCCATGCCCATTTCGAAGAAGCCCGGGCCGGTCAGTGAGTTTCTGGGGACTCCTGACGGTCGGTCGTTCGTGTTCGTGTCCCGGTTGTCGTCCTCACCCGTCCGGAGCGAGTACGGGTTGCCGCTGTTCCACGTCACCCCAGTGTTGGCGTTGATGTTCCAGGGCAGCCTCAGGTTGAACGATGAACTGAACCGGCGCCGGGCACCGAAACGGCCCCACTCGGAAGCCAGATCGTAGTTATCGGCCGGGAGGCTGAAGGTCCCACCGAAAGTGTCGCTGTAGTTCGAGCTGTGAGTGTAGCTGCCGTTGATATTCACGAAGCTGAAACGCCTCCGCCAACCGAGACGAAAGTTGTGGTTCTTCGAAGTTCCGGTCGACTTGAGCAGGATGAGGTTGCCGCGGGTCGGGTCGGACACAAGTCGTGCTGTCCTGATCCGAGGTACAGGACCGGGGCACCGAGGACGTGACATCCAGAGGCCCGTTGATGTTCCGGCTGCGGAACCGGTGAACACCACGGTCGAACTTGTAGGAACCGGTCACCGTCAAGCGACCGGGAAGCTCCGTCTCGATCGACACTTCGGAAATCCACGAATAGGGGGTCGCCAGGTCGTCGGCTGCACTGCGGATTGCAGAGGTCTGTCCGCGGACCTCTGCCTCGGATTCTCCCAGAAAAGGATTCGGGTACGTGGGATTCCGAATGATGAGTTCTTCCTGACCGGTTCCGTCAAACTGGATCAACTGCCGGTAGTCGCGCAGGCTGAGCCGGCCGTGAAAGATTCCGCTGCCTCCGCGCAGCACCGTCGACGACCCCAGGGAGTAGGCAAAGCCCAGGCGCGGAGCGAAGTTATTGGAATCGTTTACCTGCGTCTGGGTTTCGTAGCGCAGACCAAGACTGGTCGTCAGCCTCCGACTCAGCCGAAAATCGGTCTGGATGAAAGCGGAACTCTCGAACTTACTGACGATCAACTGCGGGTCGCCCTGCTTGACCGTATAGCGGATCGGCCTGCCTGCGGAGAACGCACCCTCGCAGGGATCTTCGCCGGGTTCCACTTTGTCGGGCGACAGGCATTCAAGCCGGGAAAAAGTGAACGTACCGTTGTAGTTGGACCGTGCTTGCACATCCTCACGTTCGGTGCGGCCCTGGAAACCGGCCCGTAGAGACATCGATTGTCCCGTGTACATCAGCAGGTTGCTGAACTCATAGTTGCGGATGTCGCTTACACCGTTGAAGACAGCGCCACCCCCACGGAATGCGTCGGAAACGATGATGTGAGCACCCGTGTTGACGGGCGTGTAGACCCGTGCCAGCCCGCCGACACGGAACTGGACCTCGTGGTTGAACCGGTTCGAAAGAACGGCGGTTTCCTTGATCTGGAAGTTGAAATCGTTGTCTTCGGTGTTGTAAGCCTGCTCGGGCAGGCCGAAGCCGCCGACACCGGCGTTCGTGCTCGTCTCGGTCCCGTAGGTATAGCTCGCGTTAACGACGTGGTTCTCCGATAGCTGTGCTGTGGCACGCAGAGTAAAGCCGCGCTCGACCTTCGGCTTAACGATGGCATCGTCGACCAGGCCGTCTGGCGTGATCGCCCGCAGGGTGTCGCCATCTTCGTTCGTGTTGTTCTTCAGACTGAACGTGAGGGTCAGCAGGTTGCGGATCAGGGGACCGCTGACGTTCGTCGAAAAGTTCCGCTGCTGGTAGGGCGGCCGGAACGATGCAAATGTGTTCCGTGCATCAAGGGACTCGTCGGCGAAGTTGAACGTGGTGTCTCCGTTGAACCGGCCCGTTCCGCCACGCGTGATGATCTCGGTACGTCCCCTGCTCTGGTTGCTCTGTTCCGCGGTGAACGCATTCTCGTTGATGCGGATCTCCTGGATCTCGTTCCGGTTCGGCATTCGGCCACCGCCGAAACCATCGATCACGACCCCGCCGCCACCGCCATGGGCCCCACGACCCCCACCCCCACCACTGCCCGCCGGACTTCGAAGATCACTCAGGTACTCTCTCAGCTCGTCCTCGTCCTCGGGCAGGTCGCTGTTCAGTTCTGCGAAGTCGGCCGCCGACAGAGATCCGGTGAGCGCAGTCCGTTGCGCCGGATTCAGGAACTTCAACGCAGCCAGAAAGAGTTGGTCTTCAAGCGCCCGAATGTCGGGTTCGATAGCCTCGGTGCTCCCGCCGTTGGCCTCGAGCATGCCGTCGAGGGCGAGAACATGGTCGTCGTAAACCGACTGGACCTGAGTCTCCTGGTCGAACGTCAGCGGAGGAGCACCGGCAGTGGCCAAAACCCGCCGCAGACCCTCGACCCCATCCTCGAGAAGCTTGCGCGCGGTCTGGGCACGCAACAACGCGCTCGTCTGGACCGGGGTCAGGATGTCGCCGGCCCGGCCCCGTACTTGCCCGGTGATGACGGCGCCCACCTGATTGTCGCCATGCGGCGCTTCGGCGACGATTGGTCGGAGCACCTCTTCCTGCTCCCGGGTGAGCGGCTCTTCCGTGTCCGCCAGGACCCCCCGTATGTCTTCGAGAACCTGGTCCGTCCGGGTGACTGGCGCCAGGGTCTCCTGAGCGAGCAAAAGGGCAGGAAGAGAGATCAATACCAGGACGAGGTTCAAGGCGATCTTCTGCATGAAAAGGCTCTGATCGATGTCTATCGCGTTCGGATCATTAGAGAGTGATACTGCGGCGGACCTCTACGGATCCGAGTACTTCTAATCGCGTTGGACGGTCCGACAACACACAGCAATTCCCGGTCTTACCAGACAGAGGACGGAAGCCCTGACAAAGGCACGATGCGGGAGTGCCTGCTTGAGGGTAGCGGAGGGTAGCCACGGGGTCAAGTACCGGTTGTATACCAGCCCCTTCAGAATCGTGCTGCGGTGGACTACCTGTTGACGCTACCGGCATCAACAGGAACACTTCTTCAGGCCGCTTCGAGCAATGGCCGTATCTTTTCTTCAAATTCATCCACCTTGAACGGCTTTTGCAGGTGTCCGTTTGCTCCCGCCGCCAGGGCGCGGGTAACGGCGAAACTATCAGCGCCCTCGGTCGTAACCAGAACGATGAGCGGGCGATCAACCATGTCACAGGTCGACTTCACAAACTGCAGACCGTTCATGTTCGGCATTATGATGTCGCACAGAACCAGGTCCACCTTCTGATCGTTCAAGGTATCGAGCCCCTTCTGACCATCCCCTGCCTGAAACACTTCGTCCAGATCCAGGCCGGTCGCACGCAGGCTTCTTTCGACCATCGTTCTCATCATTGGTGAATCATCAATGATGAGCGCCTTGTAGCTCATGTTCGCCTCCTCAAGTCTATGTCCATCCCCTGCCGGCACGCAGAAGCTGACCCCAAGTTGGACACCCTTGTATCAGCAGATAGTGTCGCCACGCACATCCCCGTAATGGCTAAATAAATAGCCGTGAAAGGCTGAATAGGGGCTAGACAGATAGCGATAAGGAGCCTGACGTATGCATAGTGATGCAAGAGTAGCTACAACACCCAGATATGTAAGCTACTTATTATCAATATGTTATAGTTTTGGCAAAGATTCAGAGTTCTTGAGGCGGCGCGATCGCCGTCAGGTTCGACAGATAGGCTGATTCGGCCAGAAGCGTTCCACCAAACTCAAGCGCCAGGCACACCACTTCGGTTCGTGCAAGCGTGGCCATGGGACCGTCGTCACACTTCAGCGGTGCCTCGGCCGGATGGGAATCCTCACCGCCATTCACCCTCCGGGCGGGACACGAGAGATCCTCGACGGCGCTTGACCCGAATCAGCGGACGGTGTTCCCCGACCGCCTGCCGGAGAACGGTCGATTGGAACAGGTCCCTCTGTCCTTTATTCTCCAGTGCCCTTGGCGTGTATTTACTGATAAACGAATTCGGGTGTTGAGGGCTCTGCCCTGATCAATTGCCCTTACCCTTCCCGGGTTTCGCCCGTCCGTTTCCGTCGCCCGGCTGGCGATCGTCAAGCGTGGTGTTTGGCCGGATGACAGGCAGCGTGCAGCCGTCCGAGGACGGGTTCCCCGCCAGATCGGTTGCCGCTAGCGACCACGAGATGACATCGCCCACGCCTCCGGAATCGAGGACAGTAAGCTTGGAGCCGTCGACGACGATCTCGCAGGATCGATGGACTTGCTTGCCGGCTCCATTGTTGGCCACGCATGCAAACCCCGTTACGCCGGCTGTGGCACCCGGATCAAGATTGTCGATTGCGTTTGCGACGAACGTGACGGGGGCGTCGGGCGGGGTGATGAAATCGGGACTATTGCATTGCAGGATGGGTGCGGTCTTGTCGATGTTGATGTTGCCCAGTGTCACCGATGCGGTGTTCCCGGCCACGTCGTCGACCGTACCAGTTGCGGATTGAATCGGGCCCTCCACCGACAGAACCTGGTTCGGACCACAGGAGCTCACCCCCGACCCCGGCAGCGTATCGTCGCAGACAAAACTGACGGTTACGTCGGAGTTGTTCCAACCGTTTTCGTTTGCAAGAGGAAGCCGGCTCGCAGTGATCGTCGGCGCGGTCTGGTCAACGTTGACCCCACCGACGGTGTCCGATGCTTGATTGCCGGCCCGGTCTGTCACGGTTTGCGTCACCGATTGATTCACGCCCTCGCCCAGAGTCTGACCGAGCGTTCCGCAGTCGCCGTCCAGGCCCGACAACGGGTCGCTGCACGCGAACGATACGGTGACGTCGGTGTTGTTCCAGCCGCTGGGGTTCGCGTCCGGGCTGGCCGAGCCGGTGATGGTTGGCAGGATTGTGTCGATGTTGATGTTGCCCAGCGTCGCCGATGTGGTGTTACCAGCCACGTCGGTTGCCGTGCCGGTCGCCGATTGACCCGCGCCGTCGGTAGAAAGCAACTGGCCCGAATCGCAGGAGCTCACACCCGACAGATCGTCGCTGCACGAAAACGACACGGTTACGTCGGTCTTGTTCCACCCGTTGTTGTTTGCAGCAGGAAGCCGGCTCGCAGTAATCGTTGGCGGAGTCTTGTCGATCTTGAATGCCGGCGTTAGAAACGTTACGGGATTGCCGGCGACATCGGTTACGCTCACACTTCCCGAAGTTGCCGCGCCCTCTGAAGACAGAGTCAGTTCATATACGCCAAGCTCGGGATCAGACGTGGGTGTCGAAGTCAAAATGGGGGAACTCACGTTCGCCGTCCCCGACAGGAGATCCTGGACCGTCATCTCGAGGACGACATCCTCCGCATACCAGGGAGCCGCACTGGGGGGATCGAGGAGCGTCGCTAACGGCGGTGCGGTGTCCCGTTTGATCGTGACGCTCTGTCTGGTCTTGCCGCCCTCGCTTTCCGCCGAACATTCGAACGTGACACCCCCTGTATCAGAATTGATCAATTGATCTCCGCAGCCGGAGGTGCCGGTGATGTCGGAATCCGGATCGTTGATGGACCAGGTCAACGTCACGTCGCCCAGATACCACCCGTTATTGCCCAGAAGTCCTGTTATTACGGGTCCCACAACCGGTGGCGTCAGGTCCGGCGGTTCGACCTCGGGAGGCGTCACCGCACTTTCCCACACCCGGATGTAGGCCTCGGCGGACCGGAAGAGCGGCTCGAGTTGCTCGTCTGTTATGCCGATCATTTTCATTTCTTCGATGAAGTCCGGCAGCATCCCCACGTTCGTCAGGCCGTGTTGATTGATGTCGAATTGGATACTGAGATGATCCTCGTCAGGATTCATGTTTCCGGCCGGGATTTGCTTGTCAAACAGTTGGGGAGGCAGGTTCAACGCGGGATCCGTATGTCGACGAAAGGGGTATTGGACGAGGGGGTCGGCAGTCGGGATTATATTATCGCCGTCCTTGCAGGGGTCACGGGGTCCCGGATGCTGAAGGAACCCGTTGAAGTCGCTTCCGAAGCCGACTCCGTAGAATTGGTCCTCGTCCTCCGGTGGTTTCATCCTGTCCACGGCGTACAGATACAGCTGAGCCCATGTTTTTGATGAGTTGTCACAGTCGGGAACGATGCCGCCGTATGCGGCAATATCTTCCTTCGTCGCCCGGGCTAGGGCCGGTGCGACCATGCCTCCCGACTGGCGGAGTTGTTCGATCTGAACGTCCGTGCGCTGGGTCTCGGCTGCTGCCTGGCCCTGGGCGATCGCACGGAAACCGGTATGACTGGAGACGAGGGGGAAGTTTCGCAATTTCGCCTTCACCACCACTCGATCGAACATGGACGTCGACATGTGGTCGATATCGATGATCATTCCGAGATCCATCATTTTGTCGATCACGGCCTCGCCCAGATTCGAGAGGCCCACAGGGTTGCAATGTCCGACTATGGTGTCCCCGTCAGCTGGATCGTCGGTGGCGAGAGCCGGCCGTGTCCCAAATGACAGGATACCCTTGATGAAGTCCAGGAAACCGCCTGTCGTTCCCAGCTCAAACTGCACGCCATCTGCGGAGCAGTCGACTGTGTTCAGCCAGGTTCCCGTCGTGAAGAAGTTCCCCAGGTCGACGATGGGATTCGCCAGTGCCGTGCCACCGATTCCGTTGTCGAACAGGTGAACCGGGAACACGTGGCGCACGCCCTGATCGTAGTAATTCTGAAGGCGGTCCAGAGCTTGGGCTTCGGTGCAGGTGCCAGCCCAGCCGATACCACAATCGAAGAGCGTATCGACTTCGATACCCAGGACTGCCGCCATGTTTCCGCCGTCGATAATCGTCCGGGCCTGTTGCGGGGAATATGCGATCTGGTACCAGCCGGTTCCGTTCAGCTGGAAGTCGTCGCTGTAGTCGATCCAGAATTCCATGGTCTTGGCGGCAGCCAGCTGCAGGTCCACAGCGTCCATGTCATCACAGGTAAAGCCGACCCGCCGGTTTGAGATGCCACACAAGACCTCGTTGTTGACCGCGAGCACTACCTGCAGCTTCTGCCCTCCAAGGAAAGATCGGTAGAGCCACTGGTAATACTCTTGCTGGTGCGTCACATCGTTATATTTTGGCCAGCCGTCGAAATACGGGTACCCTCCGACCTTGTGACCAAGCCCCCCTTGTCCGACGAAAGTACCGATCAGATCGCCGACTCCCCCCGGCCCGTGAATCCAATAACCCGCAAATGGGAACGGGCCCCAATGAACACCAAGGGAAGACTGTGTCGGGTACTTCCAGGAGAAATCTCCCCAGGGCAGATGGCTCTTTGTATCGCCCAAGAGGCCGAAAGAATCGCCCCATATCATCAGACCGCCAAATCCCAAATCCCCAAATTGGTGGGAGTGAAGATCGGCGTAACCCCAGATGGGATCCGTCGGGCCCGATGGCACGCTCGCTGGCGGGTCCTTTGGCGCATCGCAGTTGCAGTCGGGTGTCGGCACAAAAATGCCCTGAGTGTCGGCCCCGGCTGGGTGAAAGAGGAAAACGGAAAAGACGATGGCCGCACAACAAGCCGCCCTGGCAGTCGGGAGAAAACTGAATCGACTCATACTAAGTCCTCCATCGCGGACGCTGTGAACCTTCGCCCTGTCGGTTCGACAGGCTCATGTTTAGGCGCTAAGCTACTAACCTAAGTCAAGTCGCCACAGTAGATCATCGGAGCATCATTTACGCAGGTAATGGATCTCACGGACGCAGGTAATCAGCCTAACCACACGACGGGCAAAGAAACCTTCCTATAGCTGAGAAAGAACCGCGAAGAATCCTTATTCTCAGCCTCGAGGTGGATCTTCAGGTTGACCCGCCGCTGGTAGACTGAACTGATGAAATGTCATCGAACGCTCTGTCAGGGACACCGTTTCCCAGCCGAATCAGGGAGCAGAGCCCTCAATACCCGAATTCGTCTCCACTTATTCCAGTCTTGAAGCTGGCACCTAAACGGGATCGGGAATCGCGGCCGCCACAACTGGGTCCAACCCTGTGACGGCCGCGGGTCCCTTCAGTGCCTGCACAGGGATTTGGGGTATTGAGGGTTCTGCGACCGAATTCTTACCCCTTGCGAATCAGTACGATAGAAGTGACTTGACAGCACGCGATACACGCTATGTAATTGATGTGTGAATGAAGGCAGATTCCCTAGTTGGAAGGCACGGGTTCGACCCTATTTCCCGCTTTTGAATCAATGACTTGCGGTCCGATTCTTCGGTTCGCTGTTCCATTCATTCCGTTGTCATTACGTTTGAACCCGTCGCGATGATCGACAACAAAGTAGAAGATGAGTAACGCCAACGTCGTCGCAGACGGCAACACACAGGAATCGATTGCGATGCATCGACTGATGTGCGATTCGGTGAAGGTGCAGGATTGAGCAACGACCGAATGCCGGAAGAACAGCACAAAGGGTCCGAGGAAGAGAAAAGCGCGGAGGCCAAGTCCGAGAAGAGCGGCATGCTAGGTCTTGGTTTTGTCTTCGCTATTCTGGTGGCGATTACCCTCTGGACGTTGTTTAGCCCCAGTGAGCGGCCGTCCGCCGAGCAAGAGGCTACGGCCCGGGGAGCCATGGCCGTCACCGAATGCCAGAATCACGTCCGCGATACCCTGGAATCCACATTAACGGTGGATTTCCCATTCTTCGGCCCAGTGGCTGAGCTTCAGGCGGACAACACCTACAGCGTCATGTCTTACGTGGATACGAAGGATGGGCCCGGCGAACCGGTTCGGACAAACTGGTCCTGTCGGGTGCGATTCGACGGCGGCAGCGATGAGGACGAGAGCAACTGGACATTGGTCGACTTGCAGACGAATTGATCTCGAGAAACCCGCCCCTGCGTTGGATGACGACCTGCCCGTTACCAACCGTCAACTCGCCTCGATTTGACGGACACCACGTTACGATGGTCCGGAAAGTTGGGTCTTCCCGTTAGCGGACCGAGCAGCACCGCGAGTCAGCGTTCATGGACGAGCGTCTTGACGCCAGCTTCGAAGACTACCTCGATCTTGCTGCCGGGTTTGATGATCGTCGTCACACCGACTCCGAAACTTGAGTGATCCAGAACGTCACCTGACACGTAGGTGTCCTTTGGGGAATAACGCTTGGCCAGCGACACATCTTGTCCGCTCAAGAGTTTTTCGTACTGGCTCGCACGCGGCTTTCGCTTTACGGGTTCACCGGTGGACGTCTTGCGCTTGCGCGCCTTGGGACCTTCGCCTGGCTTGTGAGCTTTGTAGTTGTGCTGCGCTCCGCAGGTGTTGCAATTCACTCGTGCCGGACTGTCGCCGACCATGGTTTCGATCGTGTGAGCCAAGATGAGTTTGCAGGCACCACACCAACTGTCAACGCTATCTCCCGGCTTCAACATTGTTTCTCCTGGTAGCAGGTCACTTGACCGTCTGGATTCGGAAGGACCACTCCATTATGACAGACAGCCGTCCGCACTCGATAGAACGGATCACGGATTTTTCTTGCGGACCTGGGAAAAGGGGTCCGACTCTGGACGTGCGAAAAGCAGGGAGCGGATCGCCGTGGGCACGATCGGCTCGGTGAAAATGTTCCCTCAGCACGACAATAACCGGGGCTCCAGAGCTGATCTGGTTCCCCGAAACATTCCCCGATCCAATGGATTCGTTGCCATCCATCAGGCTACGGTTGTGTAGAATGCGTTCTGTGGTATGAACCGCCTGGACTCGATTATTTCACGACCGGCGTTCGAAAGGAGCATCCAATGTTGTTTAACCAGCGGCGTGCCGAACAAATCCTGGCCAGGCACGGTATCGATGCGATCGTGGCCACGTCACCCGACAACGTCATGTACGCGACCGATTACGAGTGCATCACGCACTGGGGCAACAAGGGCTTCCAGGTCTACTCGCTGTTTGCCCCGGCCGAAGGCCCGCAGGCATCACTGATCGCTCCGAGTCTCGAACTCGAGGCCATTGTCGACGGTGACGTCTGGGTTGAAGACATCTACATATTCAGCCCCTTCAAGCGGGGTCCGGCCGGAGGCAGGAAGATGGACCGCGTCGGCACCGAGGGCAAGGCCCTGCTCGAGCGGGCCCATACGGTCAAGCTGGCCATCGATGGCCTCGTTGCTGCGATCGAAGCACGCGGACTCGGGAAGGGACGCATTGCCGTCGACGAGATCGGCATGTCGCCTTCCTTCTATTCAGAGCTCAAGCGAAGCTTCCCGAACGCGGAGTTCGTCGCCGGAAACCCCGTCTGGTGGGAGATTCGGATGGTGAAGACGCCCCAGGAGATCCATCGACTCCGGGAAGCTTCCCGAATCACCGAAGAGGCGATCAATCACGCCTATCGACTGGTTCAACCGGGAGCGAAAGAAAGCGACATCATTCACGACTATGTCTGCGGGATTGTTGACCAGGATGCCCGACCCAGTTTCATGATCCTCGGCAGCGGCAGCCGCACATCCTATCCTCACATTCTGAAATCCGACAAGATCATCGAGAGCGGCGACATCGTGCGCTACGACATCGGCTGCACGTACGACTATTACCACTCCGACACCGCCCGTGCGGTCGTTGTGGGTACCCCGACCGACGAGCAGCAAAGAGTATGGGACGCGCTGTCTGAAGGCGTCGAGGATGCCATCGCCTTGATCAAGCCCGGCGCGGATGTACGCGATATCTATCGTGCTGCGATGCAGCCCGGCAAGACGGCCGGCCTGGTGGACTTCGAACGGTTTCACTGCGGCCACGGCATCGGCATAAGCGTCTACGATCCGCCGATCGTCACGGTCGCCGATGCCTCGAAGTCCGCGTTCCTGATGCCCTCGGTCGAAGGTGGCCTGGAACCCGGCATGTCCCTGAACATCGAAGTCGGCTACTACATGCAGGGCGTACAGGGCTTCCTGTGTGAAGACACCATGATCGTCACCGAAGCCGGACACGAGAGACTGACCCACAACAGCAAGGCAATGGCATACGACGACTTCATGGCCGCCGGCCTGGCAGAAAAGTCTGCGAGTTCCTGAGCGTCTAATCCGACATGCGTCGTTCGCCGACCACCACCCTGGCCTTCCTCGCCGCGCCGAACCTGTGGCTGCTCGTTTTCTTCGTCATTCCGATGGCGGCAATGGTCCTTTACAGCTTCTGGCGCGTCGTCGATTACCAGATCGTTGCCGATTTCACGCTGACCAACTACCGGAGGATATCGGCCGAACTCTACGTCGGTGTGTTTGCCCGGACCATTCGACTGTCGATCTTCGTGACGGCGCTCTCTCTCGTGATCGGATACCCGGTTGCCTATTTCCTCGCCCGAAAGGTTCGATACTTCAAGCTGACGCTCCTGCTGCTGGTGATCCTGCCGCTCTGGACCAGCTATCTCATCCGCTCCTACGCCTGGATGTTGATTCTGGGAACCGAAGGCGTCGTCAATCGCTTGCTGCTGGCTACGGGTTTGACCAGCGAACCGGTAACCTGGCTGCTGTATTCCGATTTTGCCGTCACGATCGCCCTCGTTCACATTTACCTGCCCTACTTGATCCTCCCGCTCTACGCGGTCCTGGAGAGAATCGACCCGAGCGTTCTCGAAGCGGCCTGGGATCTGGGCGGCGGCTACATCCGGACATTCTTCTCGGTGATCCTGCCGCTGAGCCTCCCGGGTGTGGCAACCGGATGCCTGTTCGTCTTCATCCCGTCCATGGGTGCCTTCGTCACACCGGAACTGCTCGGTGGAACGCGAAGCATCATGATCGGCAGCATCATCGCGCAGCAGTTCGGCGTGACGTACGACTATCCCTTCGGCTCAGCACTGGCTTTGACCTTGATGGGGTTCATCTTAGTCGCCGCAGCTCTCATGCTGCGCGGCGGTCGACTCCGGGGAGCCCAATGACGACAAGAGATCCCGCCAGATTCGTCCTTGGCCTCTGGACTGCCATCGTTCTGTTCTTCCTGTTCGCACCGCTCTTCGTCGTCGCACTTTTCTCGTTCAATGACTCGCCGATCAGCCGCTTCCCTCTCGCCGGATTCACCCTCGACTGGTATGCCGCCCTGTTCCGAAACAGTGCCATGCACCAGGCGATCGGAAACAGCCTCATCGTCGCCGTAACGACGCTGGTGATCACTCTCACGCTCGGCATCACTGCTGCCGTGGGCATCCATCACTATTCAGGCCGTACGGCGGCCGCGCTGCGGGGGTTCAGCCTCACGCCCATGATGGTGCCGCGACTGATCGTCGGGATTGCCCTGCTCACGTTCTACAACCTGATCCGGAGCGATCTATCGCTACTGACGGTCATCGCCGGCCATGTCGTCATGACGCTGCCGTATGTCATCCTGATTGCGTCCGCCCGGCTGGCGGGTTTAGACAAAGCAACCGAAGAGGCGGCCTGGGACCTGGGAGCGGGAACGCTTACGATTTTCCGGGAGATAACGATACCTTTTCTGAAACCTGCCATTATTGCAGCCGGTTTGATGTCGTTTACGCTATCGTTCGATGAGGTAATCGTGACGTTTTTTACGACGGGTACGGAAAACACTCTACCGATGGTCATCTGGTCTATGCTTCGCTTTGGCCTGACGCCTGAAGTGAACGCGATTGCAACGCTAACGACGATCGTCAGCGCCTCGTTCGCCGTCGTCGCGGAAGTGTCGTTGCGTCGAGCCGAGAAGCTGTTACCACAAGGAGTCTAGGATGGATCGGGATTCAATCAGTGTCTTGCTCCCGCGTGGCATGTCACGACGGCGCTTCAACCAGCTACTTCTTGCCGGGATGGGAACAGCATTGACTGGTGCCTGCGCCGACGGCGACCCGCTCGACTTCTTCACGTGGTCAACCTGGGGCGAACAGGGTTTCATCGACGAGGCACGGACAAAACTCGGGCTTGAGGTGAGATCGACCTTCTACAGCAGTTCGGATGAAATGATGGCCAAGCTGCGCGGCGGCGGCACGCGCATCTACGACATGATCGTTCCGACCCAGAACTATGTCCTTCCCGCCGTTCAGGCCGGGTTGATCGAACCGCTCGATCCCGCCCGGCTGACCAACAGCCGGAATGTGTTCGCCGAGTTCAGGGAGTCGCCACAATGGCGGGTTGACGGCGATCTCTACGGCGTCCCATTCGTGTGGGGAGCCAATGCGATGGCGTTCAACCGTGCGGAAACCGGAGAGGTCGACTCGCTCGACGCACTGTTCGACCCGAAGTTCAGCGGTCGTATTGCCATCCGCGACGAACCCGAGGACACTCTCGCGATTGCCGCCCTGAAACTCGGCATCACGGAGCCCTACTCGATGGGGGAAAGCGAACTTCAGGAAGTCAAGAAGCTGCTGATCTCGCAAAAACCCCTCGTTCGTGCCTACTACAGAAACATCGCCGACGTACAGAACATGCTGGCATCCGGCGAAGTCGTCGTCGCCTGGACTTTCCTCGCCGTCGTCGCTCCGTTGCGGAGCGCCGGGGTCGATATCGGCTGGGTCTGGCCCAAGGAAGGCGCCATTGGCTGGAGCGAATCGATCACACCGGTCAAGGGCACGGACAAGCTCGACCTGGTACAGGACTACGCCAACTTCACGCTCAGTGCCGACTACGGCGAATTCATGGCCCGAACGACACGCTACGCGCCGGCCTCCCAGGCGGCCGTCGATCGGCTGGAGCCGGAGCTGGTGGCCGACCTCGGCATCGACATCTCAAAGGTCGACCAACTCGTCTTCAAGGGCATGCCGGAGAACAAGTCGCGCTGGAACGAGATCTGGAACGAAGTGAAGGCGGCGTGATTGATGGTGTCGGCTAGTCAATCAGTCCGACCGGGTTCAGTCGACGTCGAACTTGAAGGCGTTGTGAAACGCTTCGGCGCCTTCACCGCGGTCGATGGAATCGACCTTGCAGTCCCTAGCGGCTGCTTCGTCACGCTACTCGGCCCCAGCGGCTGCGGCAAGACGACTACCCTGCGCATGATCGGGGGTCTGGAGGTGCCCGACGAAGGCACGATCCGGGTGGCCGGCATGCCGATCTCCCCGAACGACCAGAGCCGCCGGGTCACCCGGATGGTTTTCCAGAATTACGCGCTCTTCCCTCATATGACGGCCGAGGAGAACGTCGCCTTCGGTCTTCGCATGCAGAAAATGTCGAAGAGCGGCATCGC
Organism: uncultured Solibacteraceae bacterium; assembly: GCA_964584435.1. Classification (GTDB taxonomy): domain Bacteria; phylum Acidobacteriota; class Terriglobia; order 20CM-2-55-15; family 20CM-2-55-15; genus CAZOZZ01. The sequence continues at coordinate 28,253 of CAZOZZ010000020.1, forward strand.
TACCGAGGTCGCCAAGATCGTCGATCTGCTGGGCCTGGCCGGGCAACTTGCCAAGTATCCGAACCAGATGTCGGGGGGGCAGCAACAGCGGGTCGCACTGGCACGGGCGCTTGTCACGCGGCCCAGGGTCCTGCTGCTCGACGAGCCGCTCGGGGCGCTGGACTTAAAAATGCGCAAGCACATGCAAAACGAGTTAAAGAAGCTGCAACGGGAAGTTGGCATCACTTTCGTCTATGTCACCCACGACCAGGAAGAGGCGCTGAACCTCTCCGATACCGTTGTGGTGATGGACCACGGGTGCGTCGTGCAGCAGGGTAGCCCGGCCGACATCTACCAGGCGCCGGCCACAGCGTATGTCGCCGATTTCATCGGTGAGGCGAACCTCATCGAAGGCAAAGTTCGCGACACCAACGGAGCAAACAGCACCGTCGAAACACCTTTCGGCACTATACGAGGACACCTTGCACCCGACTTCGAACCCGCGAACGGGGATGCGGTTCTTGTTTCGATCCGGCCTGAGCACATCAAGCTCGACAACCCGGACCAGAAGGCGGATCAGGCAACGGAATTCGCCCGGAACGGATTGCTCGTCCAAACCGCCTATCTAGGGAGTGTCAGTCGCCTCAGCATTCGCCTAGGTGAAAGTGTCGTCCGCGTCGACGTCACCGGAGTCCACCCCGGCAAGCCGGGCGACACCGTTAGAGTGAGCTGGCGAGCCGAACATACCCGTGTGTTGGATACCGACTCCCGGTTTACGTCGACCGACGGCGTGAGCCGGGACAGAAAGGAATCCTGACGTATGACTTTCACAATCGTTGCACGCGACCCGGCGAGCGGACTGCTCGGCATTGCCCAGGCGACGAACCCCCTTTCGGTAGGCGCTCGCTGCCCGTTCATTCGCTCCGAGGTCGGCGCGGTAAGCACACAGGCCTACACCGACCCTGGCCTCGGACCACGCGCCCTCGACCTGCTCGCCGGGGGCCGCGTACCCGCCGACGTGTTGGCGGAACTCGGAGAAAGCGATGACGGGTTCGAGTATCGCCAGATCGGAATCGTAGATCACCATGGCCGCGTAGCGGTACATACCGGGGAGAAGAACAAGGAACACAAGGGCGCAATCACGGGCGAAGGGTACGTCGTTATGGGAAACCTTCTGGCAAGCGATCGAGTGCTGCCCGACATGGACGCCGCCTGGCATGACAACAAGCTGGAGTTGTTCGAGGAACGGTTGATGCGCGTGATCACGTCCGGTCGCGATGCCGACGGTGACGCCGGGGGTCATCGCTCGTCGTGCCTGATCGTCTACGACCGGGAATCCTACGGACGAACGGACCTGCGTGTCGACTTTGCACCCAAGAGGCCGGATGAACCGGACGCCGTAGACCTGCTGCGACGTGCCTTCGATCAATACCGGCCGATGATTCCCTACTACAAGGTACGCCCACCGAACCCGTCGATGATCGGGTGGATCGACTGGCTCCACGAGCAAGGGATCGACTTCAAGGATTGACGGAACGTGTCCCGGCTTGGATTGAACGATGTCACCTGGGTTCTGACAAACGCGCACCCGCTGTTTCGAAGAGCTTGTGCGTCCACGGATGCCGTTTGAGCCGCCGCATACTTTCATTGCGTCCACCCCCTCAGTTCGATAGACTTTGCCCCACCCATAAGCCGCACGCAAACCGGACGATGGTCCGTCTCCCTCGCCTGCGGCAAGGGTGAACGGCCATGTTGTTTCCAACCCTGGGAGGAAGACAATGAAAGCATATCCGAAACGCCTCTGGCACCACCCCGAACTTGGCTTGATCCTGGCACTTGTCGTCCTGTTCGCCATGCCGTCCCTGGCCCTAGCCCAGGAGCGCGGCAATCCGTATGGGGAATGGCGCTACCAGAGTGCCGACGCCTGGGGCACCCGCTACTCACCTGTTGACCAGATCGACGGCGACAACTTCGGAGACCTCGAACAGGCCTGGCTCTGGCGCGGAGGCAATTACGGCCCGACGCCGGAAATCACCTCCCGCGCAACCCCTACCTATATCGACGGCATCCTGTATACGGTTGCCGGAAAGCGTCGAACCGTCGTGGCGATGGACCCTGCCACAGGCGAGATAATCTGGACGTACCGCGAGCCGCATACGACGCGCTGGGAGCGATCCATGCGGGCCGGTTATGGAAAGGGCGTCGCCTACGGCGAACTGAATGGCCGTGGTGTCATTTACATCATCACCCCTGGCTTCTTCCTTCATGCCATTGATGCGAAGACGGGTCAGCATGTGGAAGATTGGGGCAAGCGTGTTCCGCTCGACGGGTTCCCCGAAAGCGGAGTCGTGGACCTGCTGGCGGACCTTCTCCCTGGCTGGGGGCCCTATGAAGACTACGGCCGCCCCTATGACCCGGAATTCGGGATCCCGGCGGAATTGGGGTACATCACCAGTTCCTCACCGCCCATCGTGGTGAACGGTGTGGTGGTGGTTGGGAGTTCCGCCGAGCAGGGCTACTATCAGACCCGCATCGAGAACGTCCCGAACGACATCCTCGCCTATGACGCCGGTACCGGCGAGTACCTCTGGAAATTCAACGTTATCCCTCGGCCAGGTGAGTTCGGACACGACACCTGGTTGAACGACGCCTGGAAATACGCAGGAGATGTTTCCTCATGGGCCCCCATGTCGGCCGACGACGAGCGCGGCATCGTCTATATCCCAACGAACCCGCCGACCATCGACTACTACGGGGGGTTTCGCCCGGGCGATAACCTGTTCGGCACGAGCGTCATCGCCCTGAATGTCCGGACGGGAGAGCGGGCGTGGCACTTCCAGACGGTTCACAGCGACCAGTGGAACTACGACCTTCCCAACGTGCCGATGGTCGTGGACATTACGGTGGACGGGGAGGAAATCCCGGCCGTGATTCAAACCACGAAACAAGGGATGATCTTTACGTTCAACCGGGAAACGGGCGAGCCGGTGTGGCCGATCGAGGAACGCCCGGTAGCCCAGACCACAGTCCCGGGTAATTGGACCGCAGCCACCCAGCCTTTCCCTACGAAGCCGGAACCGTTCGAGCCCATTGGTCTTCCTGACGACCAGGTGATCGACTTCACGCCCGAGCTCAAGCGGGAAGCTCTGGAGATCATGCGTGACTTCGAGATCGGGGGTCCTTACATGCCAAGGATTCACGTCGGGTATACCGGGAAGGCCAACATCAACTGTCAAGGTGGCTTGAACATCACGCACCCGGGTGCCATGGACCCGACTTCCGGGATCATGTACGTGCCGCACGGCCCTGGCTGCAGTGGGGGCATGGTACGGCCCGGCTCCGACACGGACGATCCCGATGACCCTTTCACGACAGGCACGACCGTCGCCGACTGGGTCAGCGGGCCCGGCGTGCGCATCTCAGGCCCCCGGGGCCTGCCGATCTACAAGCCCCCCTACAACCGGGCCTCAGCCTATGACATGAACACGGGCGAGCGCCTCTTCTGGGTTCCGATCGGAGAGACACCGGATGCGGTAAAGAACAACCCAGCACTCGCGGGCATGGATATCCCAAACACCGGCGGGGGCGTCCGGGCCATCCTGATGGTCACGGGCAGCCTGTTCATCACCGCGGAGGTCATGGGGACCCAGCCGGTTCTCAATGCCAGGGACAAGCAGACCGGCGAGCTGCTGGGCACGGTCGAACTTCCGACGCGCGCTCAGTATGGAATGATGACCTACCTGCACGAAGGCAGGCAGTACATCGTTGTGCAGATTGGCGGGATGGATTATCCGAACTCGTTGGTGACGTTCGCGCTGCCGGAATAGGGCGGCAGAGCGGGTAGCGAGTAGCAGACAGCGGGCAGCTCCAGGGAGGGAAGCTAGGCAGCGGGCAGCAGGTAGCGAACAGCTCCAAGGAGGCACACTGCCGCTCTCAAGTATCCGACACCGAAGGGTTTTGGCGCCCTGGCTGCTCGCTGCCTGCTGCTTGCTACTCGCTACTCGTCAATTCCCGGCGGCCGCGTGCCCGAGACGGACGGCTTCCGGGCTGTTGGCGATAATGAAACGGAATCCCTGCCGGATGCGTCTCTCGATATCCTGTTCGCCTGCAGTAATTCCACATACGACATCGAGCTCAACACAAACCGCCAACTGGGTCGCAAAGGCCTCTTCCAGCTTGGCCTGGAGTGCCGACTCCTGATCTGCGGTGAGCCCGCTGCCGCGTCCACCACGGCCACGGCCACCAGGCGCTCCGCCGCGCCCCCGGCCGCCACGTGCACCGCCTGCTCCACCACGTCCCTGTGCATTCGGGAACATCTGGGCCGTATAGGCGCTCCGCAGATCTCCGGGGGCGGGAATGACGATCGTGGTACCCTGGACGGCGGTGATCTCCCGCGCGTGTTTCTCTACGGCATCTATGCTTTCGAGCAGGATGATCGTGGTCAATTCGCCGTTCGGATCGAGTGGCCAGAGGTCCGCTTTCTGTCGATATTCCGATTCGGGAACTCCCCAGACCCGCGGCGCATCCCCCGCAGAGTTGGGCCGCGTTCCGTCGACCACATCCTGGGCCGGATAGCGCATGGCCCGGACCGCAAACAGAGCTTCTTCAGCGGTCTCAACGTGCGGATACATGATGTTGTAGACCCCCGCATCGAGTGCCTGCTGAATCCGCTGCTTGGCGGCTTCCGTATCCTCGTGCACGGTCGGCACGCGGAGCAACATCGGATGAGTACTCGGGTTACTCGTCGCACCCCCTTCGACAAGACCTTCCATATAGGCCTTCAGATTCGGAATACTGAAGGTCAGGGGATCTGCCTGGCTCATGAACAGAAAGTCGATGTTCGTGTCTGCGCCACGGGCGTTCCCGGCATCCGCGAAGCCTTCGAGATCCGCACCGCCGCCCGAGGAGACACCAATCGTCACGCCGCCTCGTGCGAGCACGTCGACAACCCGGTTGAGATGGGTTGTTCGCTGGCCCTCGGTGACCGGGGAAAGGACGAGCGCCATTGCGCCTGCTGCAAGCATGACGCCGAGAAAGACTCGAATTCTCATGAGACATCTCTCCTTGGTCGATCGCCACCGAATCCGGTTGCTGTTTCATCCGATACCCACAAGAGCGGAAACGAACGACCTGTTACTTTGGCTGACTGATCGCCTCACATGATAAGGCATCTGGCACGTCCCGCAACAGCGTGTTCGTTCCGCCTGCTTGCCGGTGGCTCTCGAAGTGGAAGGAGGGCTGAGGTGCTCAGGAATCGAAACGTCGATAACGGCGGCGGTGAGGGGTCAGCTCTTCTTTCCCCCGCCTTTCCCGGTGTTGCCACTCGAAGTTTCACCACCGGTGTCCGTCGTGCCACCGCCGTCCACGACCGTTTCACCGCCAGAGTCCGTAGTGCCGCTATCGAAAGCCGGGTCGTCAGTCTTCAACGTCAGGGTGTCGAAGGAGGTGGTGCCAGACCTTCCCAGAAGTCCGAAGTCGCCATCCACGACGGCCGAGTTGAACACGTGACCCAGCAGGGCGAAGGGAGCTTGTTCGCCAGGATTTGTCACCGAGACGCTCACCGTCGTGCCCTTCAGCGATGTCGCGAGCTCATAGTCCACGCCAGCTTCGATGTTTGCGCTGGCGGCTTCGTCGACGACCCAGCCGCGGCGTGCCGTGTGATGACCGACAAGGATCTGGTCGGACTGGGCATCGAGCGCCACGAACTTGAATTCGTCCCGCCCGTACACGTCGAAGACGAAGCCGCCCACAGCGTCGGCGCGGAGTGTCGAAGACAGATCCAGCAGCGACGACGTCCCGAGCCCGTGGCCAAGCCCAAGATTGACAAGACTTAGACCCGTTCCGGTGCCGGGGGCCACGCCGTATTGCCCGCCGGCAAGTTGCCAGTCTCCCGAGGGAAGCCCGGTCAAGATGCCTGCGGCAACGTCGAAGTTCTCGGTTTGCTCGAAGGTGAATTCCGGCGGCAGCACGCGGACTTCGATGTTCTCGAAGTTACCCCTCGCATTGTCGGAACCAACGCCGACGTACCCCCAGTTCAGACCATAGGCCCAACCGTTCTCAATCCGCGGCGCGAAGACATGACTGAAGACGTCGTTGTTGTCCACGACGACCGTGGCCGTCGTGCCGTTGATCGCCACCAGGACGTGGTAATACTGGTTCGCCTTGACCTGGATGTTGGACTGGACATCGACCGTCCAACCCTCGGCCGTCCGCCGCCCCATCTGGATCTTGTTCGTGGACTCATTGATGCCGGCGAACTTGAAGTCGTCCGGACTCTGATAGTCGAAGATGATGTACGCGTTGGCTTTCCATCCACCGATCGGCTTGTCGGTCAGGATGAACGCCGATATCTCGAAATAGCCCGGAAGCTGGTGATCGACATGAAATACGCTGACGGCGTCGCCGCCGAGCGATTCGGCCGAAACGTCGAGTGCCCCGTTCTCTACCGAGAACGCTCCGCTATCGGGCGCAAACCCTTCCATACTCCCGTCGTTGAAGTTGGCCGATCTCAGCACGTCGCGCGACCCTCCCGGGATGTTACCCGGCTGCGGGTCGTCTGGCGCACCAGTCTGTTCCCCCCAACCGGGGTCCTGCTGGCGGATCATGCCCAACTCGCCGTAAGGCTCGAAGTTGCGATCCGGGTTCGGCGAATCGATCGTTGGATCCGCATCGAATTCTTCGGCAAAGCGTTCCCAATCCGGGAGCCACTGGTCGGCGCCATCGCTTCTGGCCAGGTCGTTGAGGTAGTCTCCGATCTGCGGTGCCAGGGCGCGGCTTATGGCGAAAGCACCGAACGGGGCAAACGGCACGATAAAGGCGTTGAACTCACCAACCCAGTCGAGCATCCGATCACCACCGGTATTACCGATGAGGATGTCGCGGCCCGCTCCACCGTAAGTGATGTCTTCGTAAGACGGGTGCGTGTCCGGTACGTTGTTGGCCAGCGGATCGGCTGTCCCAGCCGTTGAATTCAGATCGTCATCGATGTTGATCAGATCGTCGCCCATTCCACCGTAGACATGACCGCGGCCCGTTCCCTCGACCAACCAGTCGTTTCCGCTGTCACCGAAGATCCGATCGTTGCCGTCGGTATTCACAGTACCGGAAGTCGGGTCAGTGACAGCCGGGCCCTCTGTTTCGTCAAAGTTGGGGAAGAACTCGTGGATCGGATCGATACCTGGTGTCACAACCGCTTCACCCAGGTCGTTGACCATGATCTTGCGCCACGGATCGAACTCGTCGTAGAGAGCGAACTCGCCCTTCGCCGGGTCGAACTGCAGGATGTCGCCCGGATTCACCGGGGCAATACTGTCGTACCAGACAGCGGCCTTGGCAGTGTCGCCCTGCTGGACTCTCAGCAGCCAGTTCAGTTCGCCGCTGTAGTATTCGGGAAGCGCTTCGGCGCCTGACACGGCGTCATTGCCCCAACCACTGTGGATAAAGTCGTTGCCCAGACCACCGTAGACGATGTCATTACCGCCGTGATTGAAGAAATAGAGCTGCACAGTGTGCCTGAGCTCACCCTCGATGTTAATCACCGCTTGCTGGAGGTTCCCCGGCGTGGAGATCTGGAGGTTTACCTCGTCAACTTTTTCAACACCGTAGAGAGGCTCCGAAAGAGCGGCATCATTGTTCCCGGCCTTCTCCACCTTGCGACTGGTCAGGACAACGCCGTCGTCTGAAATGATGCCGTCGTGACCCGCACCACCGGATATCCAGTTGTCCCCATGGCCGCCGACTATCGCATCATCCTGGCCATCGCCGAAGATAGTGTTGTCCCCGCCCATGCCGTAAATTCGGTCGTCGCCGGACTCACCGCGGATCAGGTCGCTCCCCTCGATCACTCTTTCGAACCCGAGATATGCCGGCGGCACGTCACCATGGTCGAGAGCGAGCTTCCATCTCTCGTAATCGAGCAGGTCCACGCCTCGGGCCTTAACCAGAAGCGCGCTGTCAGGATCGGCATGACGCGCTCGATCGAAGTTGAAGTCCAGGTTGGCGTGCGAATTCACCCCATTCGTTCCAACGATGCGGAAGATGTTGCCGTTGTCGCCCAGGATCACACTGGCGTTTCGGGCATGGCTGTCAGCCTCGGAGACGAAGACCTGGCCGTCGGAAGGCTGGTCACCGGCAACATTGAAGCCCGGATCGCTGTGCCCGGTCCGGGTGCCGGCGCCGCCGAAGATCATGTTGTTGCCACTCGGATCGCGCTGCCAGGTTGCCGTCAGGCCGAACTGGTTCGAGTTGCCGCCGATGATGTCGTTCTGGCCGAGGTTGCCGAAGATCACGTCGTCGTTGATGCCGCCTTCTATGTAGTCGTCCCCGTCGTCGACCGCCTCGAAACTTCGTGGTGTGTCGACCGGCGTGCCGCCCTGCCAGGACGGTGCGCGCGAAGTGCTGAGGATTGCCCACAACGCGAGCGGATCGCTGTCCAGAGGCGTTGGGTCGATAGCGGATCCACTCGTCGCCTGGCCGTCCGCAAAGAGTCTGCCCGCAGCCCAGACATCGAAGAATACGGTGCCATCACCCTGGATGGTGTCATCGCCGCGCTGACCGAAGATCATGTCGTCGTGCGGACCGCCGGCGATAAAGTTGTTTCCGTAGGTCCGGTCGAGCTTGTCCTCGTCAAGTTCGTCCTGATCGAGAGGCACGCCCGCCCAGGTCGTCATCCCGTCGTGGACGGTGATCACGAAGTCGCCCCAGAACGGCGGCAGACCCGCCCAGTTCGGATCGCCGTATTCGGTCGAACGGTCTGCGGAACGGTTGATCAGCAGGTCTCCAAGCTGGTCAATACCGGTCGCATAGATCTCTTCGCCTGCCAGAGTCCGGAACCGCGGGTTCGTGTTGACATCCAGACCGCCAGTGCGCTTGAGCGTGACATTGTTGCCGAACACCATATCGCGATCCGAGCCGCCGTCCAGCATATCGTCGAACGAACCGCCGATGACGATGTCATCGTCGTCCTGGCCGAGAAGGACATCCGTACCACCCGGTATCAACTGGCCGTCCGGGGTGGAGAACACCGTCTGGATGAAGTCAGGTACGGCGGCGCCGGTGCCAGCCTGGCCCTGATCGAATGTAATAACGCCTTCATCACCGATCAGGATGTCGTCTTCGGTACCGCCCTCGACCCAATCGTTACCCGATCCGGCAAGGACGATGTCGTCGCCGCCGCCTGCAAAGATGACAGAATCGCTGGGCGGCAACAGCACCGAATTACCGTCCTGTGAGGCGGTGACGATGCTGGAGGGAACGTTCGTGCCTGGATGGAACAGGATCAGGCCGTCGCCGAGGATCACGTCTGGGCCGTTTCCGGAATTCACCGTATCGCTACCGGATCCGGACAGGATGAAGTCGCGCCCGATGCCCGACGTGATCTGATCGTCACAACCCTGAACAAAACTGCCAGTGCCGTCGATAAACCGAGTGGCGATTTCTCCTAGATTAGTCGACTGATCCTGATAATGGACCTCGCCCTCGTCGCCCAGCACGATGTTGTCGCCGTCCGACACGCTAATCGTGTCACAGCCTAAACCACCGATCACCACGTCATCGCCCAGGCCTGTTGTGACCTCATCGATTCCGACCTCGCCTTCCGGCGCGTCGTGAGGTGACCGACCTGGAATCCCGAACACGTTGTCCAGGTACCGGCTCTCGATCCAACCCCGCTTTCCGCTGCCCGTCTGGAACAAAATCCGACCTTCGTCACCGAACACGATGTTGTCGCCGTCGCCGATCGTGATGTCGTCGTCGCCCAGACTGCCGATCACGATGTCGCTGCCCGCTCCGATGCTGCCTATGCTTGCACCGACCGTAATCGTATCGTTGCCGCCCTGGACGAATGTCCCGGCAAGATCCAGGTACAGGCTCGACACCTCGCCCAACACCGATGTGTTGTCTGTGTCGTTCTGCCCCTGGTACTGGATGAAGCCTTCATCGGCCAACACGATGTTGCTCCCGTCCGCGACCGTGATCGTCTCGTTCCCCAGGCCACCGATCACCACGTCATTGCCGGTGCCCGTGCTGATCGTGTCGTTGCCCAGCAGCGCATCGCCCGCACCCATCGGTGCGAAACCGGCCTCGTTCAGATACCGGCTCGTGATCCGGTCCCGCAGACCGGTCCCTGCCTGGTAGGTGATTCCACCTTCGTCGGCCAGAACGATGTTGTCGCCGTTTCCGGCCGTGATCTGGTCATCGCCCAGGCTGCCGATCACGATGTCCGCACCCATGCCCG
>CAZOZZ010000021.1:0-38274 GCA_964584435.1 uncultured Solibacteraceae bacterium
TTAGCTTTTAGCTTTTAGCTTTTAGCTTTTAGCTTTTAGCTTTTAGCTTTTAGCTTTTAGCTCAGACGGGATCGGCGGGCACTCTGAGCCAATAGCTAACAGCCGACAGCTAAGAGCTAATAGCTGAAGGTCCCGGCACAAGTGCGGTTATAATTGACGTTTGGAGGTGCTTATGATTTTGGGCCTGGTCCTTGCATTAGCGTTGCAGAACCCAGTGGCGGACGATCACGAGTATTCCGATCTCCTCAAGATCAGTGCGTCGGATGTCCTCGAAGAATACTTGTCGGAGAATCCCACCGCCAGTACGACGGAACTCGAGAAGCTTGGAAAACTGTTCCAGTTTCATGACTTTTTTGGAACTGCTCTGGACGGAAGGAACATCAATTTCCACCTGCCTTCCGAACCAGGTCATGAACCGGCAAAGATACTGCTTCTGTCCTATACCGCCGAGTGGTGCGTTAACTGCAATTACGAAGCGCCATATCTCGGTGAACTCTACGACAGGTACCACGCCAAAGGTCTGGAGATCGTAACGCGGACTGAATACAGCGAAGTGGACAAGGTCCGGGAGTTCATCGGCCGGCACGAAATGAAGTATCCGGTGATCATCGGCAGCATCGTCGCATACGATGATCGCGAAAACATCCGAATGGAAACTTTCCAATACCTGTTGAGAAATGCCCTGGGCGACTCTCGAAAGTGGGGGACGCCTTTCAACATCATTGTCATCGACGGTGATATCGAAAACCCGTATGTCGTCGTTGGTGAAATGAAGTCGGATCAGGTCAACGACCTGATCGAACGAACCCTCTCGGGAAACCAGTAAAAGATCACCCCCACGTACACCACCGGAGTAATTAAGTAAGTGAACGAGTTCAACGCCCCTTTTCGAATTCTCATGGGCCCTGGGCCCAGCAACGTCGACCCCCGTGTCCTGCGCGCATTGTCACAATCGCTACTCAGCCATATGGACGCGGTCTTTGAAGAAGACATCATGGACAACGTCCAGGAAGGACTTCGTATGGTCTTCGAGGCGGACAACGCACTGACGTTGCCAATCTCAGGAACGGGAACGGCCGGGATGGAGACGGCGCTGGTCAACATGATCGAACCTGGAGATTCCGTCCTGATGTGCGCGGCCGGCTTCTTTGCAAACCGAATGGGTGAGATCGCAGAACGGGTTGGCGGCAACGTAACCGTGCTGGAGGGGGAATGGGGCCGCGCCTTCGAACCGGACGAGATTTCGCGGGCGATTGACGAGCACAAGCCGAAGGTCGTCGGCCTCGTTCACGTCGAGACTTCGACAGGGGTCGCACAACCGCTTGAGCCGCTTCGAGAAATCTGTGGGCGCGACGACATCATCACGATCGTAGATGCTGTCGCGTCTCTGGGCGGACAGCCGCTCTCGGTCGCGGAGAACCGGCTTGACTTTGCTTACAGCGGAAGCCAGAAGTGCCTGAGCTGTTCACCCGGCCTGGCTCCCGTATCACTCTCAGAGAAAGCCGTCCGCCGACTGGAACAGCGCGGGTCGCCCGTTCGCAGCTGGTACCTGGATCTGACGCTCCTGAGTCAATACTGGAGGAAAACGAACCGGGCATATCACCACACCGCCCCGATCTCTCTTAACTATGCAATGCGTGAATCCCTCCGGATGATCGAAGAGGAAGGTCTCGGCAACAGGTTTCGACGGCACCGGCAGAACCATATGGCTCTGGTAGCCGGTGTTGAAGCCATGGGACTGGAAATGTTCGCAAAACCTGATGTTCGGGCGTGGACGGTCAATACCGTCCGAGTTCCGGAAGGGATCGATGACGCCACGGTACGCGCGCAATTGCTCGAAAAGTACGGGATCGAAATCGTCGGAGGACTGGGACCGCTTAAGGGCAAGATCTGGCGCATTGGCCTGATGGGCTCGTCGTCCACGCGCAACAACATATTGTTACTGCTCGGCGCGCTTGAAGACGCGCTGACGGGATTGGGCTACAAAGCAGAGAAAGGCGCCGGAGTTGCGGCGGCGATCCAATGTTATCAGAAGGCTGTTGGGAGTTAGCTTTTAGCTGGCCGATAGCCACCAACCAGAAGGAATTAGCAGCAGGAACTAATTTTTTCTTACTTGCAGACGATAGGAACCCGAATTAAAAACGCGCTGGCCGGTCTGACCCAGAGTGTAGAAGCTTCGGATTTCGATGACGTAGCGGCCGGCAGGCAGGAACGTTGAAATCAGTTCCGATTGGCCATTCAAGCCGCGATCGGATCTACTGATGACGCGACCCGCTTCGTCCATAAGGAAAAGATCGAGATCATTGGCCTGCGGGTTTCCGCCTGCCCCCAGGCCCGTCACGTCCAACCTGATTGAAACAGCTCCGCCTCCGACATCGAATGAGTAGAGGTGTGCCGAGGTCGCCAGATTGCCGCGACGTCTCGACAGGGAGTCGATTTCTCCGGTAACGGTTCCCGTGTTCGGAACGACGCGAGGGAACGGGTTCGACACGCTCGGATCAGCTGATGAAAGGAAGTCAACCGATCTGAGGCGTACGATCTGCTCGAGGAGCGCCGTGTTTTCGGCATCGGCCACAACCAATCGATCCAGGAAAGTCGGCAGGTAAACGAAACTGTTATCACGGAGATCCACGAACGCACCCCAGAGCGTCCGGAATGGCACGGTGACGGTATCTCCGGAATCCTCGGCATCATCGTAGAGATCCCAAAGAATGGAGTGCACCGAAAACTCACTCCAGTACCCGGGTCGGTCCCCGGCCGGAGTGTTTTCCTCGAGATCAAACTCCAGGACACCGGATCCGTCCTGCCCGAAGGAATCTCGATATGTCCCCTGGTTACGGACAGCTGCCGAAAAGAAATTGGCCCAGCCCTCCGACCACGCCACGCGCGGGTCGAGAACATCGCCGATCAGGTGCTGGCCACCGGGAGAGTCGTCTCCCGAAAACCTTGCCGCAAGCAGATGGGCATACTCGTGAAGGATGACCGCATCGTCAAACTCATCCGAGTCCACAGACCGGTCTCCCAGAACGAAAGCGGTGTTGTCGGTGACGTTGAAGAACGTGCCGCCGACATTGCCGTCGGCCACATTTCCGATCTCAGTCGTGTTGTTCGGGCTCCAGAACAGCGTCACTTCCGGCAGGGGCAGGGTCGAATCCATGTCCGCCAGGAACTGATTGCCCCGTCTGATCACATCCAGGATGTTGAACGCTCCGGAGATCCTCGTCGAGTCCGTTGCAATCAGGAGGGGTGATTGCTCCACGTCCAGATCTCCACCGACAAAGAAAACCCCACTTCCGTTGGTGTTGTCGGCCACAACCAGCTCGGAGGACCTGGATCGGCTCAGTACCCGCACGCTGAAGTCAGGACCGGCCGGCACCGCGGCTCGAAACCACCCCCTGTTGTCAGTTTCCGCAACGGAAACCACGGCTCCACTCTGACGATCAACGACATCCACTCGAGCCCCACTGATCGGAACCATCACCGGGAGTGCGAGATCGAGACCATCACCGTGTGCCTCCACTTTCTCGTAAAAAGCGCGGCCCATCACTTCGCTGAACGAAGTTGCATCCCGTGGCAAGACCAGCACACTCTGTGGCTCGGAATACGTTCCATCCTCAGATCGAATGCGGATGTTGAAATAGCCCGGCGCGACATCGGGAATCTCGACGGAGAGAAGCGCAATGCCTGGGGCCAGGTAGCGCGTCGGAACGATTTGATCGCCGAACAGAATCGTACTGTTGTCGCCGAGGTTTGTGCTCTGGACCCTCAGCAGATCTCCCGGGCGGCCCTGGCGAGGCGTCACATCTGAAACCACTGGTCGAGCTACGACCGCCCCTGGAACAAACCCGGGCGAAGACGATCGGGGAGCGATTGCCGCCATAAGACCGCCCCCGGAATGGCCAAGCACCTCTATTCCGAACACAGGTATATCCGACTGCAACGCCAGAACACCCTCAGCCTCGACCCCCGGAAGGATATCCCGCACAAAGGCAGTCTTCTTGGAATTGCTCCCCAACTCCATGGTGGACCGAGCAATCGTGACTCCCTCCAGGTCAATCAGGACCACATCTATCGACGCCGGCGATGAGGCGGGGTTCAACAACACAACGCCGTTCAACAGTCCGTCCGCCTCGGAAAGTTGCGGATAGGAAACCTGCCGACGGGGAGCCGACTGCAATGGGTAAACAGTGGCGTTTGTTCCCTGGGAAAGAATGAGTGCCCCGCCGAGAGGCACGTTTGGCGACTCGATCCGAATCCAGCCGTTGACCGCAGGAGTGAACAGGAGCCCGGAAAGCTGCGAGGCGCTGACCGATCGGGAGCCGTTCGCCGGTATCGTCAGGGACTGTCTTATCGGTGCAGCCAGCGACGAAAGAACCGGGCCGCCGGTTTCGTCGAACAGTGTTGCAAACACAGTGACAAGCTGGCCTGTTGGATTTACAAGCACCAGCGTTGAAGTGAATCCGTTTCCGATGACAACGTGCGGTGCCAGACGAAGTGAGGCGTTTTCTGCCGCCGACTGGCCGTTGATCAGCAGGGACGATTCGCTGGCCCTGACGGAGGCTTGTGCCGCAACCGGTGCGCTGGATGTGATCCTCGCGGTCAGGTTCCCCTGCGGCAGCGATGTGAGCTCGGACAGTGAAATGGAAATACCGGCTTTTGGATCCAGATTGTCCGGTATGGTTCCGACGATTTCTCCGCGGTCATTGAACAGCGCCACGTTGAGATTGGCTACCTCGGAGGACGGATTGACAACATGGAGTTCCGTCTGCCTGCCCGACGATTCGGCGAACAGCGGAACCAGCTGGTCCGAAAAAGCAGGCACGTCACGAGTTCCCTCGAGCGTGGTCTGGAAGTCTCCGTGAAACAGGAAGCCGCGCAGTCCTCGAACTGAGCTCGTCACCTGAACCCAGCCCTCGAAACCACTTGAGGCAAATACTTCATCGGCGGACATGGACAACTCGCCGCCGGGAGGGATTTGATACCGAACGGGATTGACCAGGCCGGCAACCGCCTCCCCGTCAAGTGCGTAAAGGGTAAAGTCGACAGCGACTTCTCGAGGAACCGGATTCGAGATATTGAAACCAGTGCGTGTGGAAGAGGTCTGGACGACCTGCGGAAAGTTCAATGCCGACTGCGCCTGAACTGGCAAGGCCAGTCCGAGTGTCAACAATGGTGGGAACAATAGCCCCCACACTGTGTTCATTTTGACCACACGTCACCCATAGACGACCGTAACTGACTGAAACTACTAAGAATCAAAGTCGCAGGGTATTACCCTGCAGGTAGGTTGCCATTGATGACCTCCCGGACCCGGTCGACATCTGCAGAAACCTCGACAGGCAGGTTCCGGAAAGACGGATCGGTGGCAGGTATCCTACCCTGGTGCACCTTCAGCTTGAAATCCACGAACTTCAGGCCGTGGGCCGTACTGATGACCACGACTCTCGCCTGAGGTTCGATTTCGCCTGTGCCGATCAACTTCTTCAGTACCGCCAGAGCCACACCAGTCTGAGGATCGTTGAAAAAGCCGAAGCGGTCGCCCTGGCATGCCGCATTGGAAAGTTCAGCTTCGCTCGCCTGGGCCACGATCCCACCAGTCGCCTGGATCGCGCGAACTGCCTTTGGAAAGCTTACAGGGTTGCCAATCTGGATCGCCGTGGCCAGTGTAGACTGGGCGGCAATCACTTCGGGTTTCTCGAAGCCCTCGAGATACGCACGATAGAAAGGGTTTGCCTGTTCGGTCTGGGCACACACCAGCCTGGGGAGTCGTTCGATCAGGCCGAGCTCCTTCAAAAGGAGGAATCCGTTCCCGATTGCGGATATGTTTCCGAGGTTGCCACCGGGCACGACAACATAATCGGGAACGTCCCACCCCATCTGCTGTGCGATCTCTACGCTGATCGTCTTCTGCCCTTCAATTCTCAATGAATTCATGGAATTAGCCAGGTAGATGGATCGATCTTCGGTGATTTCCCGAACGATCTTCATACACCCGTCGAAGTCCGTGTCAATCGACAGGGTCAAGGCTCCGTTGGCAATCGGTTGAATCAATTGAGCGAGAGATATCTTGTCCCGGGGCAGAAACACGATCGCAGGAATTCCCGCGGCTGCAGCATAAGCGGCAAGTGCGGCCGATGTGTCGCCGGTCGAAGCACACGCCACCGCCCGGATCTTGGAGCGGATCCGGTTCACCGCCGAAACCAACACCGTCATTCCCAGATCTTTGAAGGATCCGGTGTGGGAGGTGCCGCACTGCTTGACGTAGATCTCGCGAACACCCAATTCCGCAGCCATCCTTGGGCTGGGCAACAGCGGGGTCTTTCCCTCACCCAGGGAAACGATCTCGTTCGAACTGATCGACCCGAGGACGAACTCTTTCTTCGACCACACACCGGAGGAATCACCCCAACGCGAATCCAGCAGTGTCTTCCAGCCATCGGGACCAACCGAACGAAGAGCATCCAGGTCGTGACGGACCTCGAGGAGCCCCCCACATGAATCGCACTGGTAGACGACTTCGTCGACTTCGTACCGGGATCCACATCCGGAAAAACACTCGAACCAACAGGTAAAGCTTCTTTCGTTCGAAGAGGTTGGCATCATACTCAACGGACGGCCTGCCCGTCCGGTCCGGGTGTGGCAGGCCCGTCGGCCGGCCCCAGCACCGTGGCGTCGAACGCCAGTTCAAGAACTTCCTCGATCGTGCCAACGTAACTTATCCGGACCGATCGAAGCAGTTCCTCATGAATATCCTCCCGGGCATTTTTCTCGTTCTGGGCGGGGAGGATCAGTTCCTCCACCCCGGCCCGTCTGGCCGCCAGAACCTTTTCCTTGATTCCTCCGACCGGCAGGACGTGCCCGCTCAGCGTGATCTCCCCTGTCATCGCAAGCTTCGGCTTGACCGGTCTGTGAGTCAACGCCGACACAAGCGCCGTTACCATCGTGACCCCGGCGGATGGCCCGTCCTTGGGGATCGAACCGGAAGGAACGTGGATATGAAGGTCGTGGTCTTTGTAAAAATCGGCATCGAGACCCAGTCTGGCAGAGACCGATCGGACCCAGGTCACCGCGGCCTTTGTAGATTCCTGCATGACATCGCCAATCTGGCCTGTGACGGTCAGGTTCCGGCCTCCGGGAACCAGGCTGGCCTCGACGAACAGAACCTCGCCACCCACAGGTGTCCAGGCCAGGCCAACGGCAACACCAGGCCTCTTGATCCGGTCTTCGAGCTCCTCGGCAATTCGAAATTTCTGTGCTCCCAGAAGCTCGGAAACAACCTCGGTGGTTACGGGAGGCGGGGGCGGCTGGCCTTCAAGGACTTTCCGCGCAAACTTGCGGCAAATGTTCCCGATTTCACGCTCCAGATTGCGTACTCCGGCTTCCCTGGTGTAGTGGCGTGCCAGCGACTCGAGGGAGTCTTCCTGGAACTCTATCTGCTCGGGCTTCAGGCCGTTCTCCTCGGTCTGTCGGGGCACCAGGTAGTTTTTCGCAATCTGAACTTTCTCCTCTTCGGTGTAGCCCGGCAATTCAATCGTTTCCATACGATCTCTCAAGGCGGAGGGGACCGTATCCAGGACGTTGGCGGTCGTGATGAAGAAGACCCGGGACAGGTCAAAGGCAACATCGATATAGTGATCTCGGAAGCTGACGTTCTGTTCGGGGTCCAGAACCTCCAGAAGTGCGGCTGCAGGGTCGCCCCGAAAATCGGCGCCGAGCTTGTCGACTTCATCGAGCATCAAAACCGGGTCACGTGTACCGGCGCGGCGAATGCCCTGGATGATCTGACCGGGCAGGGCTCCGATGTAGGTTCGTCGGTGTCCCCGGATCTCTGCCTCGTCGCGCATACCCCCCAGAGACATTCGGATGAACTTTCGCCCGGTGGCCTCGGCAATGGAACGCCCCAATGAAGTCTTACCAACACCGGGCGGACCGACGAAGCAGAGAATCGGGGCCTTACCCTCAGGTCTCAACTCGAGTACCGCCAGGTTCTCCAGTATGCGTTCCTTGATCTTTTCCAGATCGTGGTGATCACGATCCAGAATTTCCTTCGCACGAACGATGTCGACTTTCTCCTGGGAGAGAACTTCCCAGGGCAAGGTTACGAGCCAATCCAGGTAGGTTCGTGTAACCGTATAGTCGGCCGCGGCGGGTGACATCCTGGCCAACCGATTGAGTTCGCGCTCTGCCTCCTTGCCGGCTTCCTCCGTCATGTTTGCGTTCTGGATCTTTTCACGCAGCTCATCGATCTCCTGCTGGGAGTCATCGGATTCGCCAAGTTCCTTCTGTATCGCGCGCATCTGTTCCCTGAGAAAATACTCGCGCTGCGTCTTACCGACTTCCGCTTCTACGCGGGTCTGGATCTTCGTACGAAGTTCCAGGACTTCCAGTTCTTTTGCGAGTTCCGTATTCAGGAAATCCAGACGCTCACGAACGCTGGTGCGCTCCAGGACGAACTGTTTGTTTTCAATCGACAGATTGGGCAGGTTGGTCGCTATGTAGTCGGCAAGGCGGCCGGATTCGTCGATGTTGATAACGAAAGTGTGAAGGTCGTCGGGCAGCTGGGGGGACAGCTTGATCGCGCGTTCGAACTGCCCGAGAACACTCCTCCTCAGAGCCTGAAAATTCACTTCCGACTCATCTTCGATATCGTCTTTGAGGAGTTCGATCTTGGCTCTGTGATACGGTTCGGAATCGGTAAACTCGACGATCCGCATCCGTGAAACCGCCATGACGATGACGAACAGGTTTCCTTCGGGTGTCTTCATCACGCGATGGACTACCGAAACCGTCCCTGTTTCGTACAGATCCTCCGGACCGGGAGATTCGACCTCCTTATCCCGCTGGGTCACGACAGCCAGCAGCCCGTCTCCGTCCTGGACGTCATTGATCAGTCGAACCGAGCGATCACGCCCTACTGTCAGCGGCATGACGGCTGTGGGAAAGATGACCGTGTCGCGAACGGGCAAGATCGGCAACTCGTTCGGAATCGATGGGATTCCGGCCTGGATCTCTTCGGGGTTTCCAAAATCGCTTCTCAAGCTCTAGTCCTCTTGTTTCGTTCGAAGTCGGGTGTTAATCCGCCTGTGGTAGAATCCGCCGGTGTCGTCAGGCCGTGTTCTCGACAACAGATCCAACCCAAACACTCTTTCCCCAGGCTCGGACGGACCTTTCAAATGGCGGGCCGCCCTCGTCCTGTTCGGCATCCTGTTTGTCGGCGTGTCCGACACCCAACTCATACCGCCACTGCTGCCCTTGATCGCACCGGACGTCGGCACAACGGCGGGCCGTGCCGGAACCATCGTTACGATGTACGCCCTGGCCGCGGCGGCATTCGCCCTGTTGGCCGGTACCATGTCGGACCGGTTCGGTCGCAAGCGGCTGATCTTGCTGGCACTCGGAGTCTTCAGCACGGCGGCACTGCTGACGTTCCAAGCTTCCTATTTTAGCACTTTGTTAGTCACCCGGATGCTGACCGGGCTGGCTGCAGGAGCGCTGTCGACCCTTGGCCTGTCCTATGCAGCGGATCTCTATCCCTACCGCCATCGCGGTAAAGCCATGGGGATCATATCCATGGCCTACTTCCTGGCGTTCGTGATCGGAATACCCGCCGGCTCACTCATCGCAGCACGTTTCGGATGGCGGTGGGTGTTCATGGGCCTGGCCGGAGCGAGCATCGTAATGCTCGTTCTGGCATTTTTCTTCCTGCCGGATGATCGAAGAGGGTCCCCTTCCACACCCTCCACCTCCATCTTCAGCCACTTCCGAAATCGCCAAGGTGTAGCGGGAATCGTAGCGGCTTTCCTGACCTCCGGTGGACTCGTCGGATTCCTGACCTATGTCGGGGCCTGGCTGAGTGCCTCTGAAGGTATTGGAATCGAACGAATCTATCCCCTGTTCATGGCCGCGGGCATCGCGGCAACGGCGGCATCTCCCGTTTCCGGCTGGCTCTCAGACCGCATCGGAAAGAAAAGGATCATCGTGTGGGCGAACGTTGGATTGGCATTGATGTTTCTCGTGGTCTCGGAAATGAGTTGGGGTGTTGCTCTCTTCGTTGGCGTAGTCCTGTTGAGCATCACCGCCTCGGCCAGGCAGGCACCGTTGCACGCCCTGACGACGGAACTGGTCTCAAGCGACATGCGCGGGTCCTATGTCGCTGTGCGAAACGCGGCTTCGCAACTGGGCATCGCAGCCATCGCAGCAGCTTCGGCTCTTGCGTTCGACAGGGTAGGATTTGCGGCAGTCGCCTGGATTGCGGCCGGGGCAACGATACTGATTCCCCCGGTCTGTCGATGGATCGCCGAACCGCCCCCAACGAACAAATCCGCCAACCCAGCCGATTGACTCGGGACCGAAGATCCCGCGAAGACCCCTGTGCTATTCTCAGCCTATGCCCGCGAACCTCACGCCACAGTACCTGGAGGCCGAAAAACGCTTCAAAGCGGCGGTAACCGCCGACGAGAAGTTGGTGGCCCTTCAGGAAATGATGGCAATCATTCCCAAGCACAAAGGCACAGAAAAACTTCGAGGCGAGTTGAAGCGCAAGATGTCGGCTATGCGCAAGGAATCGACGCAGAAGAAACCCGGCTCCAGGAAAGATTTCTTTCTGGTAGAGCGGGAAGGGTCCCGGCAACTGGCCCTGGTCGGCGCACCCAACTCCGGGAAGTCCAGCCTGATGTCCAGCCTCACGAACTCCAGTCCCGAAGTCGCAGACTATCCGTTCACGACTCGTGCCCCTCTACCCGGGATGATGGTCTATCAAGGTGTGAGCCTTCAATTGATCGATCTGCCACCGGTGTCGGAAGTGCATATGGAACACTGGGTGCCGCAGATAATCCGCAACGCCGACGCCCTCCTCTGGGTTGTGGATTTATCCGACGATGATGTTCTTGATCAGATGGAGTCCACGCTGGCTGTACTCGCAGACGCCAGGAGTGATCCAAGAGAACTAAGAACCCTCATTGTTGGAAACAAGAATGACTCCGCCGGCGCCTCGGACCGCGAACAGATCGTTCGGGAACTATACGGCGGTACGTTCTCGATTGTCGCCTTCTCGTCGAACACCCATGACCCAGGCGACACCGAGCGGCTTGAAGAAACGGTTTATCGCTTTCTCGATCTGATCCGGGTCTATACCAAGACGCCCGGCAAGAAGGCCGAGCACAGGGATCCCTTCGTGCTGGCACGTGGAAGTACGGTGATCGATCTGGCGGGAACAATACACCGGGACCTCGAGGAGAATCTGAAGTTTGCCAAAGTCTGGGGAGAGGGAAAGAGCGACGGCCTGATGGTGGCCCGGGACTACATCCTGGACGACGGTGACATCGTGGAACTCCATGCTGCATAATTAGTGGCGCGCGATTGGAGACAGGCTCTCGGTTAAGCTACCGCCACTTCGTGGTCTTAAACGGAACAGTTCGATTGGGGATTTCATGAATTATGGATTGAGAATCGCGGTCTTGACCTCGATCATAACGACGGCTCTGGTCTACGTGATCCTGGAATGGCGTCCGCTACGGCCGGAACCGATCAGTACCGTACCGGTCGAAACGGCAACTCCGGACACAACGTTGGCGGCGCCCATATCCCCTTCTGTTACTTCGACACCGTTGCAGCATACGGAATTGAGCGGAGACGAGCTCAACAATGTCGAGATCTACAGGAAGTACAGTCCCGGGGTCGTCAACATCACTTCCACGATCCTCACATACGACTTCTTTCTCCGGCCGATACCGGAATCGGGCAGTGGCTCGGGCGTCATCGCGGATGCGGAGGGCAACATCGTCACGAACTACCACGTCATCGAGGGTGCTCGCCAACTCGAAGTCACGCTCTGGGACCAGAGCAGATACGAGGCACGGGTGGTAGGTACGGACCCGAGCAACGACATCGCGGTCATCCAAATCGATGCCGCCGGACAGGACCTGGTTCCGATCCCTATGGGATCGACCGAGGGCTTGGAGGTCGGTCAGAAAGTCCTGGCGATCGGCAATCCTTTCGGTCTTGACGGCACCTTGACTACCGGTATCATCAGCTCTCTGGGCAGATCGATCCAGGCCACGAACGGACGCATCATCGAAGGCATCGTCCAGACCGACGCGGCCATCAACCCGGGCAATTCAGGAGGTCCGCTCTTGAACACGCGCGGCGAAGTCATCGGTATCAACACGGCGATCGTGTCCCCTTCCAATGCCGGCAACGTCGGAATCGGGTTTGCCGTCCCGGTCGAGACGGTCCGAAGGGTAACCAACGATCTCATCACTTATGGCCGGGTCCGCCGCGTGTTCATGGGGTTCAGCGGGCTGGATCTCGCCAGGCTCGGAGGTCTTGTCGAGGCCCTCAACCTGGGAACCGAATCGGGCGTCTTGATCGTGGGGATCCAGCCCGGGAGTCCGGCAGATACGGGCGGGTTGCTCGGCCCGACCCGGGACGTTCGCGTTGGAAACACCCGCATCCCTGTCGGCGGTGATGTCATCGTCGAAATCGACGGGCGCAGCGTGACGACCGTACCTGAAGTCAGCGCCATCCTGGAACAACACCGGCCAGGTGATCAAATCACCGTCACGGTCGTGCGGGACAGGGGAAGACTCGATGTCCGTCTGACCCTTCTTGAAGAGAACCCATAATGTTTACGCGGATGGGGAGTGAGGGATCTTTACGCGGATTGAAGCGGATTGACGCAGATTACGCGGATGGGGAGTGAAGGGGCGGGGAGCGGAAATGCACATTCCGGGGCTGCCTGCTGCTAGCTACTAGCTGACAGCTCAACGTACTCCACGCTACGAAAATACCATGAGTTTCTTGCAGTCGCGCTACTGGGTGGTCGGCAGGCGGGTGGCCTTGATTGTGATCGCTCTCGTCGTCGGCTATCGGTCTTACGGAGATGCCGTCGCCGGCTGGTTCCGGGCTCCGAGCCCAGAACAGGAACTCGTCGTCACCCACAGCGAATTCAGAGCGGACGTGGGTGGAGGACGCCCCCTTTGGATCATCCGCGTTCGAAACGACAGCTCCGAAAGGACGTATGATCAGATCCTGATGGAAGCCACTTACCTGGACGAAGAGGGAACCGTGGTAGAGACCGATCGAATCGTGATCAGTCAACGAGTGGGTCCGAAGGAAGAAAAGGAAGTGGCCAGCAGCGATCCGCGGCCGCGAGGATCAGCGACAAGAGGAGTTCTCAAGGTGCTCGACGCAGAGGTGATACCTTGATGCATACGCAGATGGGGGAGCAGGGATCTTTACGCGGATTGAAGCAGATTGACGCAGATTACGCAGATGGGAGTCGGGGTCGGGGAGCGGAAATGCACGTTCCGGAGCTGCCCGCTGCCCGCTACACGCTGAAAGCTATTAGTTCATGATTATCGAAACTTTCCCGGTCGGACTGCTCCAATGCAACTGCACGATCCTTGGCGACGAAGAGACTCGTGAAGCCATCGTTGTGGATCCGGGCGACGATGCGGACGCCATCATGAGTCGCCTCGAAGAGCACGGCCTCAAATTGAAACGTATCGTCTGCACCCATGCCCACATCGACCACGTCGGTGCGATCTATGATTTGCAGGAGAAGGCCGATTCTCCGGCGAACATTCACGAAAAGGATCTGTTCCTGTTCGACGATCTTGAAACACAGGCAGGGTGGATCGGCTTGCCGCCGCCCAGGCGCGGTGAGATCGACCGGTTCGTCGAGGATGGCGAATCGGTGACGTGCCCGAACGTCGATTTGGAAGTCATACACACCCCGGGTCACACACCAGGCAGCCTGACGTTTCACCTGGCAGCGGAAAGCCCGATTCTGTTTACCGGGGACACTCTTTTCCAGAACAGCATCGGCCGCACCGACCTCTGGGGCGGATCCCTTCCGGAACTCCTCGGATCGATCAAAGGGAGATTGTTGGGGTTCGATGAAGAAACCCTCGTTGTGCCCGGACATGGACCCAACACGACGATCGGCCGCGAAAAAATCGAGAATCCATTCCTGAGGTGAAGCTGAATGAGCGAACGTAGCGTTGCGATCCGGGTGATGATGTTGCCTAAGGACACGAATCCGCTTGGCACGATTTTCGGCGGCGTGATTCTAAGCCAACTCGATCTGGCAGGTGGAGTGGAGGCTCGAAAGCATTCGGACAAGCGATTCGTAACAAAGGCCATGCG
The DNA here is from genome assembly GCA_964584435.1 of uncultured Solibacteraceae bacterium. GTDB lineage: Bacteria > Acidobacteriota > Terriglobia > 20CM-2-55-15 > 20CM-2-55-15 > CAZOZZ01. Next base: position 14,149 of record CAZOZZ010000021.1, read on the forward strand.
CGAGGTGGAATTCGTCGCTCCGGTCTTTCTCGGCGATGTCGTGACTTTCTTCACCAGGACCGAAAGACTCGGCAAGACTTCCGTCACGGTCGACGTAAGCGTCGAGGCCGAACGCTGCGGGCCAAGAGGAAACCGCGAGGTAGTCAAGGTGACCGAGGCCACAGTCATTTACGTCGCGATCGACGAGGACGGACAACCGACGCCGATCAAGGACGAATAGCAGAAATCAGAGCTGATTCGGAAAAGCCCGAGTACATCCCCATGCCGACATCCATGCCGCTCAATTCGAAGCCGGTCTTTTTGATCGACGCAATGAACTACATCTTCCGAGCCTATTACGGGCTGCCGGCAACAATCGAAGCACCATCCGGAATGAAGACGAACGCGGTGCTGGGTTACCTTCGAACCCTGCTTCGCATCATTCGCGACCATGATCCCCCCTATATCGCTGCCGCATTCGAGGGCACGCACTCTTTTCGAAAAGCACTGTTCACTGAGTACAAAGCCAATCGAACTTCCCCTCCGGATGACTTGAAGGTTCAGTTCCGATATTGCCGCCGCATGACGGAAGCGGTGGGCATTGCCTCGTTCGAAGTCGAAACCTACGAAGCCGACGACGTGCTAGGTTCGATCGCGGTTCGAATGGCTGACCTGGGACACCCGGTCGTGATCGTGACCGGCGATAAGGACATGACCCAACTCGTAGACGACCGGATCCGTATCTACGATCTCGCCAAGAACCTCTGGCTCGACACGGCGGCCGTCAAGAAAAAGCTCGGAGTCGAACCGTCGCAGGTTCCGGACTTGCTTGCCCTGCTCGGCGACTCGTCCGACAACATCCCAGGCATCCCGGGCGTGGGCGAAAAGACAGCCGGAAAACTCCTGTCAGCCTGCCGAACCCTGGACGATATCGCCCGGTCTGATTTCGAAGGAATTTCATTCCGAGGGCGCGACCGCATAATCAAGAGCATCCGTGAAAACATGGCAGCAGCCCGAACGAGTCGGGAACTAGCCCGAATCCGCTGCGATGTCGAGATGGATGTGACGCCCGACCTCCTCCGCTACCGAAAAGGACACCCCGACCAGGTCACCACCCTCTGCCGCGAACTGGGTTTCGACTATGTCATGGACGAGATCCCCACACGACACGAGCAACCCGGCCTGTTCGATTGATTGGCACATTTTTTCGACGCAAAGACGCAGAGACGCAGAGATGATTTTTCTGAGAGCCGTCGATCGCATCTGTTTCACAATTCAAAAGTACCGACACGTTAAACATCGAGCGCAAACTAAGGAGTGGAACAAACATAAGAACTCTGCGTCTTTGCGTCTCTGCGTCGAAGATCCTGGGACTCAACCGACAAGTGGCGGGCCAGGTGGAGCTCAGACTTATATTGGAGAAATAGACTGTGCGGAAAGGCTGTCGATCAATGACTGGTGGGCGGTGTCCAGGTAGGACTGGTCTTTGGATTCCAAGGTCAGTTTGACCATGTATTCGGGGTTGTCGAAGGTGGGATAGGACCCGAGGAGGAGTTCCGGGAAACGATCCACAAACTGGTACAGGATGTCGGCAATGAGGCTCTCGTCGACCTGAAGATAGACTTCCTTTGACAAGTATGGGTCCTGTCGAAACATCTCTTTGATGCGTTCGAATTTTGCGGCGAGGATCTCCGGCACACCGGGAAAGATGTAAACGTTCTCGACGGCAACGACGGGGAACCACATTTGCCCGCGTCGCACGAGGTGTGCCCCTTCAGGCACATCCGCCATCCGCAGTGTGGCTTCCGAAACGCTCTCCTGATAGTATCCTCGGAGCATCGCCTCCAATTCGAGGTGCCGGTAAACACCGCGCCCGAAGGCCGAAGCGATACCCTCGATCGTGACATCGTCATGGGTCGGGCCGACTCCACCCGAAGTGAACACATGATCGTAGCGACCCGAAAACAATCGAACTTCTTCGCGGATGGAATCAAGATCGTCAGGGATGACCGAAACTTTGCGAACGTCGACCCCAAGATCTCGAAGCTCTTTCAGGAAGTAGGCGGCGTTCTCGTCCCGGGTTCGACCGGATAAGATTTCGTTACCAATAACTACGATTCCTGCGGTCTTGGACATGCTATGGCCCAATATAACACGTCGGAAAATCCCCAGGCAGCGAGGCTTCTAGTCGCCCCAGGCGAGACCGATTCGAACATGTTGTGGGCTACCGGAATGTTTACTCCAGACCCGTTCATTTTTTTCATGCACGGCAGAAAGAAATATGTCGTCATGACAGATCTGGAGTTTGACAGGGCCAGGGTACAAGCCACGGTCGATGTGGTACTCAAGCAGAGTGAATATGTCCGGAGAGTGCAGAAGCGGGGCATCGGATTTCCCCGAACGGCGGAGGTTCTGGCCGAGATCCTGGCTGAATTCAGGATTCGAAACGTCCTGGTCCCGGCGAACTTTCCGACCGGCCTCGCCGATTCACTCAGGAGCGCACGCTTCAAAGTCCACGTCAAGCCGGATCCGTTCTGGCCAAAGCGAGAAATCAAATCCGAAGGGGAGATCCGAAGCATCAGCAAGTCCCTCCGGATTGCGGAATTGGGAATGGGGGCCGGTATTGACGCGCTTCGCCGTACTCGAATCGGAAAGAACGGCTTCTTGTATCTGAACGGCACCCGACTCACGTCCGAGCATCTCAAGAGCATCATCAACACGACGATCATCGAACACGGGTGTGTTCCAAGCCACACGATTGTGTCTTCAGGCGAGCAGTCGGTGGATCCCCACAACGAAGGAAGCGGCCCGATTCAGGCCAACGCGTCCGTCATCATCGACATTTTCCCGCGCTCGGAAGAGACGGGCTACTTCGGTGACATCACTCGTACCGTCGTCCGCGGCCGGGCGTCGGAGCGGCTCAAGCACGCGTTTGCTTCGGTGAACGACGCACAGGAAATTGGCTTCCGCAGGATCCGGTCGCGGGCCAGCGCTTATTCCATTCACAACGAGATCCTGGCCCATTTCACCAAAGAGGGGTTCCCCACAGGATTTTCCAACGGACGCATGGAGGGTTTTTTTCACGGCACCGGGCACGGGTTGGGGCTGGATGTCCACGAAGCGCCGACGTTCGGGCTCCGAGCCCGTAACAGGCTGAAAAAGAATCATGTCGTAACAGTCGAACCGGGACTGTATTATGCCGGAATGGGTGGCGTCCGTCTGGAGGATGTCGTCGTCGTGACAGAAGACGGCTGTCGCAATCTTGTTCGCTACCCGAAGTTTCTTGAGGTATGAAGGTCACGAACGGCTCGGTACGATGGCGAGGTAGCCGCTTGGACTTGGAACGTGGGCTGCTATATACTGCCGCTTCTTGAGGAGGGTGAACGCTGATGCGCGTTCGTTTCTGGGGTGTACGGGGTTCAACGCCGACACCACTGAAGGAAAATCTCGGTTACGGCGGTAACACCTCCTGCGTGGAAGTGCGCACCGACAGTGACGAAATCCTGGTTTTCGACGGTGGAACCGGTATACGGCTCCTTGGTAAGGCCCTCGAACAGGAATTCGACGGCACGAGGATACGAGCGCATATCTTCTTCAGTCACTTTCACATCGACCATATTCAGGGGGTTCCCTTCTTCACCCCGCTGTACTCACCCGAGAACCACTTCACGTTCTACTTTGCCGGACGTCGTGACGCGAACCTTGTGATGGACGCCCTGGCCGGGATGATGGCAAACCCATATTTCCCGGTCGACATGTCGAAACTGCCGTGCATTCGGGATTACATCGATCTGGTGGAAGGAACGTTCCGGGTAGCTGACACGAAGATTGAAGTCCTGAAGTTGAACCACCCTCAGGGATGTGTCGGTTACCGCATCATGCAGAATGACAAAGTAATCACCTACTGTACCGACGTGGAACACGGCGAAGATTGGAGCGACCGTAACCTCAGGAAGCTCGCCGCGGACGCGGACTGTCTGGTCATCGATTCGCAATATACGCCCGAAGAATACCCGGACCACGAGGGTTGGGGACACAGCACATGGAAAAAAGCCTTCGAGACTGCCATTGAAGCCAACGCCAAGAAGATTGTCCTGTTCCACCACGACCCCTACCACGACGACCAGATGGTTGAGCAGATCCTGGAACAGGCACGCCAGTTACATCCCAATGTTGTGGCAGCCCGTGAAGGAATGGAAGTCACGGTCTGACGCGTCCTCCCCTGGAAGTTCGAGCAGCAGGACATATAAGCTTAACTGCGGGTTCTTGGGTGTTTCTTTTCCCTTGTGAACCTGATTCATCGCTGTGAAATTCAAGGACTATTACGAAACGCTGGGCGTCAAACGGGGCGCCAAAGGCGAAGAAATAAAGAAGGCCTACCGCAAGCTGGCCCGCAAATACCATCCGGATGTGAACCCGGACAACAAGAATGCCGAGGAAAAATTCAAGGACATTCAGGAAGCATACGAAGTCCTGAGCGATTCCGAAAAGCGTGGGCGATACGATCAACTCGGCTCGAACTGGAGGGGCGGATCGGACTTCACACCACCTCCAGGCTGGGGTGGAGGCGGCAGAGATTTCGATGTCGGGGACATCTTCCGCGAAAGGGCGGGATTCGGGCAGCGTCGGGGCGGTTTCAGCGACTTCTTCGAAGCCATCTTCGGGCAAATGGGCGGAGGCCAGCCCGGACGTGGCGCCCCCGGGGGCCAGACGGGGCGTAGGCCTGCCCGAAAACAAGCCAAAGTAGAGACCGAACTCCGACTGCCGCTCGAAGAAATGCACCGGGGAACGACGCGCAAGCTCCAGGTTCGAGTCGACAACAAACAGAGAATGATCGAGGTCCGCATACCTCCCGGAGCCCGCGACGGCAGCAAGATCCGAGTTCCCGGCGGCGGACCAAAAGGTAGAGACCTCTACATTCGACTTCAGATGGACGACCACTCCCGGTTCTCGGTCGATGGAGATCACACTGAAACCGAACTGCCCATAAGCCCCTGGGAAGCAGCCCTCGGAACAACCGTCGAAGTACCGACGCTGGACGGGACCTCTGAAATCAAAATCCCACCCGGCGTGGGCTCCGGCCAGCGCCTCCGCCTCCGCGACCAGGGCCTCAACCTGAGGAATGGGGGCCGCGGAAACCACTACGTAAGACTAAAGATTGTCGTCCCGAAAGACCTCTCCGACGAGGAACGCCGACACTTCGAGGAACTGGCCAAGTCCTCAAGATTCAATCCCCGCGCCTGAACGCAGGGGGATTTTTCAACGCAAAATCGCAAAGACGCAAACGGTTTTTGTCTGCCGGACCCAAGATCACTCGGTCCGCTCATTAGAAGCTCAACGAAACATCCAGAAGCACAACACGAAGACACGAAGAACCGCAGTCTCACGAAGAAGAATCATCATCTGCCTTCGATTTCTTCGTGTCTCCGTGTTGAAATGACGGACCGCTGTAGAGCTCGAAAGAGCCAGCCAGGTGAAACCGGTGGAAAGCAGAAGAAATAAACCACTTTGCATCTTTGCGTTTTTGCGTTGAAAACCCAATCCGCCCCGCAGGAATCACCAGTCGTGCTTCACAAAAGGGAGGTCAACGATTGTGGCGGGTTCGGGGTTGCCATCGACGGCGACTGCGACTTCCGTGCCGGCATTGGCCGAACCGAAGCGCACGAACGCAAGGGCGATGCCGGAATCGAGCGAGGGGGAATGGACGGCGCTGGTGACGTAGCCGACTTCCTTGTCGCCTTTCGTGACGGGCGACTTCGATGGGGGCAGGCCCGAGCCCGAAAGCCCCGAAAACTTCAGGCCGACGAAACGACGGTTGACATGGCCTATGTACTTGATTCTGGCCACGACCTCCTGCCCCACGTAGCAACCTTTGTCGTAGTCGATCCCCTTTTCTCCCAACTCCGGCAGGGTCGTGGTCTCGTCCACATCGACTCCATAAAGAGGCAGACCTGCCTCCACCCGCAGGACATTCAACAGCGATAGTTCCGCAACTTCGGCTCCCGATCCGACAAGTCGATCACGAAACGACGACGATTCGGCCTGGGGAACCATAAGATCGTAACCCCACCCGGTCTTGACGATTCTCGACGTACCAAGAACGCGATGGCTGTACTCAAGTCCGAGGCCGAAGGGCATACCGGCAAGGCGTTCGAGAACCGTTGCCGCAACACCTCCAACGAGCGAAAAGCACGCCGTTTCCGAGGATCGATCCTGGATTTCGACTTCTTCCATGATCAGTAGCTTGTCCAATTCCGAAACAGTGTGGTCGAGATTTCCCCTTTCCAAAACGAGATGAAGAGAACCGGTGTCGGCGAGAACAACCATCTGGGAAACCAGCCGCCCCTGCGAGTTGAGATATGCCGCGTAACAACCCTCTCCAGGTTTCAGCCGGGCAACGTCGTTCGACACCATTCTCTGCAGCCAGGAGACGCGATCGGGACCAGTCAATTCGACAACGCCCTGATCGAGTTCAAATAGAAAGGCGGCGTCGGCCAGCTTCGCGTAAAGATTATCGTTCACTTCATTCACTTCGCGGACGCGACATCTTGCCGGGTCGTCCTATTCTTGAGATTGCACGGGCAGTCGAATCGTGAAACAGACGGGGGAGAGAACGTCCGGAAAGGGCGGCACCGGATGATGCCGCCCAGCCACCCATGTTCTTACGGGTTCGTACTGGGCGACTCGTCGCGAGCAGCGAGCTTGGTCAATGTTTCGATGAACCTCTTCGCGGGTTCTGGAACAGACATCTGGCCCTCCAGAAGTAGATCCTCGGCGTTCACCTTGCCGCCGTAAAGGGCCTCGTTGGCATCCTTATCCGGTCTGAGGACCGCGCCCTCGAACGAAATACCCGCAAAAAGGCCCCGGCTTCTGGCATATGTCAGGATCTCCGCTCGCATTGTTGCGCTCGTGTCGGCTGAAACAGTCCGGCCTTTCGGTCCGACGGCAGCAGAGGCGTCCGCCCCAAGAGTGAGCTTGTCGGCCAGCAGATGCTTCATACTATCCGGACTCATGAAGAGCATCAGGACGTCGGTGGATTGGCCTCCCAGTTGAAGTCCGAAGCTTCCCCCACCGAGCGAAATCATCGAGGGTGCACCCCACGGACCGCTTCCTCCATCCTTACGGCAAACAACGACGCCACGCCCGTATCGCCCTCCAAAGCCGAAAGCGGCACGTTTCACGGCTGGAATCACGGCGACACACTCGGCTCTTCCCAGCAAGTCCCGGGGAATGCCACCGTCGGGAGCATTAGCCGTCTGTTCGAGAATCTTGGTTGACTCCCAGAACCGGTCTGCAACCTTTTCATCCAGTTGCGCCGCCGCCGGCATAGCCAACAGCAAGGCCAGGGTGACTGCCATTGATAGATATCGCATGGAACCTCCAGGGTAGAGTTCTGGGCACATTAACCCACCTGTAAGTATCCTACTCTTCCGGACACATCAGGTCCAAGAATGGTTGGCGACGCCGGCTCTACTTGACCTGAAAGTCCTTGCTGTGAGGGACGAACACGGGCGGATCTCTCTCAACGGATGGGTTTGGCTGGGTGGGTGATGCAAAAATCCAGGACTGCGTCGGCCACCTCGTCACTTTGTTTGCTGAAGAGATGATCGGCTTCGGGAATGAGCAGAACCTGTTTGGGCTCAGCAAGGCTTTCGGCCCAATTGGAAAGACCAGTGGAATCCACGATCTCGTCCCGCCCGGCGTACACGATGAGCTTGGGCTTTGTAGAGTTGGCGAGACCGTCGAACGACAGGTGCCGGATCGGCGGGGCAACGGCAACCATAGCTCCGACCGCAGGGTGGTCGCCCCCCACCTTGAGAGCCACCCAGGCTCCGAACGAAAACCCGAAAACAGTCAGGCTGGCGTTCGGATTTCGGACCAGGACGTAATCCAGTGCTGCCCTCAGGTCGTCACGCTCACCCTGTCCTTCGTCCCAGGCTCCCTCACTCTGCCCGACCCCCCGGAAATTGAACCGAAGCGTCGTGAAACCGGACTCGCTGAGCTTGCGAGCAGTCCGTGCGACCACTTTCGTTTCCATCGTTCCGCCGTGGAGCGGGTGAGGATGGCACAACACAACTGCCTGGCCGGGGCTTTCCTCGCCAGCCGGCATCCACAGGCTTTCCAGCCTGCCCGCGGGCCCTTCGATGAAGAGTTTCTGACTTCTCACCATCACAGGATAGACACCACCTGATCCTGTACGGGCACACCAGTCACCAGAGGAGCATCTTTCCCAAGGTAGACATCCACTTCGCTCCGCACTCCAAAGTCGCCTTTCAAGTAAACGCCGGGTTCAATGGAAAAACAGGTCCCGGTCATCAGCCTCCGGTCGTCTTTAGTCTCGAGATTGTCGATGTTGGCGCCGTTTCCGTGATCTTCTTCGTGAATGGAGTGGCCGGTCCGGTGAATAAAATAGTCGCCGTAGCCTGCTCGGGCGATGGATTGGCGGGCGGCGTCATCAACTTCCCAACCGTGGAGCGTCTGCTCGTCTCCAAAACGATCCTGAACAAGCTGGATCGAGGCGTCGCGTCCGTTGCGGACGACGTCGAAGATCTTCGAATATTTCCCGGGTACTTCCGAACCAACGTAGCCCGTCCAGGTGATGTCGGCATAAACCGAGTGTGAGACAGGCCGCTTGGCCCAGATGTCGAGTAGAAGAAAGTCGCCTTCCTCGATCGGCGCTCTCAGATCCCGATCGGGCTGGTAGTGAGGGTCGGCACTGTTGGCATTCACGGCCACGATGGGACGGTCAGACGACGTCAGGTCGCGCGATTCGAACTCGGACCATATGAAGTCCTGAATTTCGAACTCGTCCGTCGGCACCCCGTCCCGGATACGGCGGCCGACCTCGCCGAACGCCACATCGACGATCTCCCTGAGGTGCTTCGCCGCATAGAGATGTGTTTCGAGTTGGGCGTCGGTCCATACCGCCTCAAACATCTGCACCAGGTCCGCCGATGACACGACTTCGATTCCGAAATGACGGACAAGCTCCACGGTTCCGGCATCGACTCGCGAGATATATGGGATAGCGTTCATCGGGGAATACTGCATGGCGACACGACGGGCTCCGGACATCGAATCTCTGAGATGCCCGTGAAGTTGCTGCCAGGGCAGGTAGATTCGCTTCCTGCCCGGCAGCGAATCAAGTGCATTCGGTTCGATCGCGTGCACGATCTTTTGAGGATCGCCCTGGGCGGGCACAAAATAGGCCCAACGCCGGGTCGTGATCTGCGACCGGTCCAGATTCAGGATGTTCTCGGCGATTGGATCGCTGCCGCGAAAACTGTAAAAGAGCCATCCGTCAACGTCTTCCTCGCCGAGCGCTTGCTGGAGCGAGTCGATCAGGGCTTCGTTCATGTCATTACTTCCCTTCCGCGGGCCGTCTGTTGAAAACGATCCGGAACTCCGTCAGAATAGTGGTTTTCCAAGCCCCCGGACTAGCATCCGGGGATACCATCAAGGAGCATATTGATGAAACGCGAGGGCATCAGTCAAGGTCTTGCCCTGGTTCCGAGCGGCGTCTTTGTCCTGGCGACGGTTCATGAAGGACAACCCTCGGCCATGCTTGCGTCGTTCATTCAACAGGCGGCCTTCGACCCGCCGATGATTGTGACAGCCATCCAGAAGGAACGTTCCATCGGCCGCATGATTCGGGATTCACAGCAGTTTGCGGTGAGCGTCATGAGCAAGGGCAGCAAGGACTCCCTGTCACGGTTCTGGAAGGGAGTTCCCGACGGAGGCGATCCGTTCGAAGGCCTGACAACGTCACTCCACGATACCGGGATCCCCATATTGGGCGACGCCGTCGGCTTCCTGGAATGCAGGCTGCGCGACACCCTCGATGCGGGTGACCACTTCCTGTGCGTCGGCGAAGTCATCAACGGCGGGCGGGTTGGGGACGGAGAACCGTTTGTTCGAATTCGGAAGAACGGGTTCGACTACTGAAACTCTGATCAAGATGGCGCACGACAAGCATTTTCTCCACGGCAAGAACATCGATCCCCCGGCGATCACCCCGGACACCTCTCTGGTCGAACTCATCGACAAGACCTTCAACGCCTACAATGCCGCTCGATTTCGCGAGGCCTGCCACCTTTTCACCAGACGTGTCCTCGAAGATAACGTCGTTGTCGGTGTCAGCCTGGCAGGCGCAATGACGCCTGCGGGCCTCGGGATGTCGGCAATCGTTCCGCTGATTCAAGCCGGCTTCATCGACTGGATTGTCTCGACCGGTGCGAACCTGTACCACGACATGCACTTCGGCATAGGCTTGGAGATGAAGCAAGGTTCCCCGAACCTGGACGATCGAGAACTGCACAAGGCCGGGGTCGTGCGAATCTACGACATCCTTTTCGAGTACGACGTCCTGGTCGAAACAGATAACTTCGTAAAGAAGACCGTCAGCGGAGCAGAGTTTCAAAGGACGATGAGCTCGGCCGAGTTCCACTACAAACTTGGCAAGTATGTACTCGAGCGGGAACGATTACTGGAAATCAAGAACAAGTCGGTGCTTGCGGCAGCCCATGAATGCGGCGTTCCTATCTACACCTCGTCACCGGGCGACAGCTCGATCGGTATGAACATCGCCGCCAACGCGCTGCTGGGGCAGAAGCTGCTGATCGACGTCAACGCCGACGTCAACGAAACCGCGGCCATCGTCTACGACGCCAAACAGACCGGCAAGAAGAGCGCGGCGATCATGATCGGCGGTGGATCGCCAAAGAACTTTCTACTTCAGACGGAGCCGCAGATTCAGGAGGTCCTGGGCCTCGAAGAGAAGGGACATGATTATTACCTCCAGTTCACCGACGCCCGTCCCGACACCGGAGGGCTGAGCGGAGCGACGCCGGCAGAAGCCGTCAGCTGGGGAAAGGTCGATCCGGACGGCTTGCCGGACGCAGTCGTCTGCTACGTGGACTCTACGATCGCCTTGCCGCTCCTGACAGCCTACGCACTGCAGATGCGAAAACCACGCACGCCACGTCGCCTCTACAATCAACGCCCCGTCATGCTGGAAAGGTTACGAAAGATCTTCGCTGTGAGATGGACTGACACGTCCGATCCGAGGTACATTGGCAAGAAGTAGAGGAGTGGTCAGTGGCCAGTGGTCAGTGGCCAGTTATGGGAAAGCTACCCCGCCGAGTCGTCCCCCGCTCGACGCGAATCGATTGATCGAAACCAAAGGCTATGACGTGCAAAACCCTACTATGCATCTAATTCCTTGTTGCTGGACCAGTGGGCGGTTGCAGAAATTTCTTATCCCGACAACTGACAACTGACCACTTCCCTATGGACTCACTCATTCACGATATCCGATTCGCACTTCGCTCGGTCCGCAACAATCCCGGATTCAGCATCGTCGCCGCACTGACCCTGGCGCTGGGGATCGGTGCGACAACTGCGATCTTCAGCGTCGTCAACGCCGTACTTCTAAGTCCCCTCCCCTATCCGGAACCGGATCAACTGATTCGGGTCTGGTCTTCGAATCGTGAAGGCGGAGTGGAACGCGACATGATGTCGGCTCCCGATATACGCGACTTCGAAGCAGCGAGCCAGTCGATCGACGACCTGGTCGGCTACTTCGAATACGACGCAACGATGAAGGACAACGAAGGCAATGCGGTCAAGATGCTTGGCCATGGCGTCACGACGAATTTCTTCGACGTCCTGGGCATCTCGCCGATGATGGGGCGCACGTTCGCACCGGGCGAGGGTAACCCCAACGACGAACTCGTCGTCGTGATCTCGCACGTTCTGTGGCGGAGCCGGCTCGGGGAGGACCCGAACACCATCGGGCGGACGATCACAATCGAGGGAGGCCCCGTCACGGTTGTCGGCGTAGCCCCTCCAGGATTTGACTTTCCGGGCTCTTCGCTGGGCTGGTTCGCAATAGACACCAGCGTGAGTGACTTTGCTCGGGGTGTTCGAATTCTCGACGTCTTCGGTCGTTTGAGGCCTGGTGCAAACCTGGAAGCGGCACGTGGGGAATTGACGGTGATCGCCAACCGGATCGAAACCGAGAACCCGGGCTCTAACCACGGCTTCGGGGTCACAACGGTTCCGCTTCAGGAAGCGCTCGTGGGGAATCTGCGGCCCGCTATCCTGATCCTGTTCGGCGCCGCCGGTGTTCTGCTCCTGATTGCCTGCGCAAACGTGGCAAACCTCTTGCTGGCACGGGCAAGCGCACGAAGTCGCGAAATCTCTGTGAGAGCGGCACTCGGGGCCGGCCGGTGGAGAATCACCAGGCAACTCCTCACCGAAAGCATCGTTCTCGCCGCAGTTGGAGCGTTCGGCGGTCTCACACTCACGTACGCTGTTATCCGCGGCTTAAATGTCCTGGGCCCGGCTGAGCTTGGCCGTTTCGGCGAACTTTCAATCGACCCGCAAGTGCTTTTGTTCGCGCTTGGAACAACTCTGTTTACCGGGTTTCTGTTCGGACTGGCTCCGGCCGTCCGGCTGGGACGAACCGACCTCCGGGACGCGTTGAACGACGGAGGGAGGGGTTCCACATCCGGAGCAAGCCGTGGACATCTGAGGACGGCCCTGGTGGTCGCCGAACTTGCCCTGGCGGTAATCCTGGTGGTCGGATCCGGACTGCTCCTTCGGAGTTTTTCGAACCTCACGAACACGAGCCCGGGATTCAACCCGGACCAAATGCTTGTTTTCGACCTGGCGCTTCCGTTCACCCAGTATCAGCAATTTGACGGAATCGCCGACTTCTACGGCAACCTCCTGCGTGAACTCGAGGCTGTGCCCGGTGTGGAGGCCGTGGCGGCAACGTCCTCTCTCCCGATGGGAGCACAGCTGGATTATCAGGTTCCCATAGTCATCGACAGCCGGCCAACACCGGAGCGCGGCAGGGAACCACGCGTCTATACGCGACAGGTCGCGGCCGGATTCTTCCGCATGATGGGAATCCGTCTGGTTCGTGGACGCGGTTTCGAGATTCGGGACAACAGGGATGCTCCGGGTGTGGCCATCATCAACGAGGCCGCCACACGCCGTCACTTCCCGAACGAAGACCCGATTGGAAAGACGATCAGCGGGGTCGCCGCAGAATACGGTCCGTTGGGCCGCATATCGAAAAGCACCGTGGAGATCGTCGGCATTGTTGGAGATGTCAAATACTCGAACCTTGCCGAAGCAACGCCGCCTTCTTTGTACTTTCCGCTCGACCAGGCACCGTTTCGAAGGATGACCATGACGCTGCGAACCCGATCGAGTCCTCTCAGCGTGGTCCCGGATGTTCGAACTCAGGTTGCATCTCTTGATGCGAACCTGGCATTGGGTCAGACCCTGGCCATGGACCAGATCGTCGCCCTGTCTGTGGCGCGCGAGCGCTTCAGCATGCTGCTACTGACAGCTTTCGGCATCGTTGCCCTGGCGCTGGCATCGATCGGGGTCTACGGGGTAATTTCCTACGGTGTCGCACAACGAACCGGCGAAATGGGAATCCGACTGGCGCTCGGAGCTCGTCCCGGAGACGTGCGCTCCCTGGTTCTCGGCCGGGGCATGATCGTGGCGATGCTGGGTGTGGGAGGAGGTCTGATCGGAGCCTGGACGTTGAGCCAGGTCCTCGCCAGCCAGCTCCACGAACTGAGTGCAACCGACCCGTGGACCTTCGGCACGGCTGCGCTGCTGTTATCCGCAACCGCTTTCGTTGCCACGTACGTTCCCGCACTTCGCGCTTCCAAAGTGGACCCGATTGTTGCTTTGAGGCCGGAATAGTGATCAGTGGTCAGTTGAGGAACCGATAGCAGCTAAGGTGCTGGTCACTCGCCTGAACAAGGAAGTTCAACGCCAAGACGCGGGAAGCGCAAAGGTCGCAAAGCTCTTCAGTCAAAGACTTCGGACCTCGGACTCTGGACTTCTTCGGACTCCCCTCTTCCCCGCTGGCCACTGACAACTGACCACTGATCACTCTTCCATGCAGTACATCGTCAATCCCGACAACACTTTCGGGTAAAAGTCCGTAGACTTCTGCGGCATCACGTCACCACCGAAAGCGATGTCGCGAACCTGATCCATCCGGGTAGCATTCAGGAGAAAACCAACCTGCGCGTCTCCATCGCGAACTTTCGCGATTGCCGGGTCGAGCCCCCGGACATAGGACAGGTACTTCCCTCCCCGCACGTCGTCTTCGGAAATACCCATGCACCTGTCAAGGATCAATCGGTGCAGGATGACGACATCGAGTTCCGATTGCTTGTCGGTCACACCAGGCAGGACTCGTGGAATGTCGAGACCGTTCTTCGGTCGAAGCACGGTGTATGTCTCACTCCCCTTCCCAAAAACGCCGATGGCCGAGCGACCCGACGAACTCGATGTGAGATCTGCTTCGAACTGGCCGAACCCTTCAAACTCTGAAAGGTCGAAGTATTCGGCGGCCCGGCCCAGAAGACCACCATGGTCGTAGGACTCGAGGTTCGATATCACTCGATGAGTCGGAAGGATCGCGACTCCGGGGCTCTCCATATTGACCATGGTCGTCATCAACCACTCGTACGGACCGGCGTCATGGGAGCCCCCGGCGCGGCGCATCTCGTCCCGAAAGGCCAATGCCGTCTCGTACCGATGGTGGCCATCCGCAATCAAGAGGCTCCGTTTAGCCATTTCGCGCTGAATGGCTTCGATCGTCCCGCCATCGGATATGGGCCACACCAGGTGCTCGACTTCATGTTCGTCAGTTACCGCAAAACCGGCTGGACCTCGCGCCACTTCATCGAGAAACGCGTCGACTCGCTGCTCCGGATCCGAGTACATCAAGAAGACCTGACCAAAGTGGGTTCGCGTATGTCGCAGCAGTTCCAGACGATCCTGTTTCGGCCCGGTGAGTGTCTTCTCATGAGGAAACACAACCTTGTTGGCATAGTCCTCGAGCCGGCACAGACCGATGAAGCCTTTCCGTGTGCGGATTTCGTCAGAGCCGGGGACTTTGAACCTCTGGAAGTAGGCAAACAACAAGGGTTCGTTTGCCTGATCGATGATCCCGTCCCTTCGCCACTGGCCAAGGTATTCAGCAGCTCGTGTGTAGACGGACGCGGACTCGCTGTCGCCCGGTTCACTCCTGCCCCGAAGGATACGAATGAGGTTGTTGGGGTGAGACGCATAGTACTCGTCCTGCATGGCAGGCGATATCTTGTCGTAGGGTTGGGTGACGACTTTCCCGATCGGAACGCGGTCCGATGAGTACTGGAGTGCCTTGAAAGGAAGAATCTTAGCCATAGTCAAACCCGTAATTGTACCACGCCACGACTGGCTCTCATTCGAAGGCAAAACGAGCCTCGGCAGGGTCCGTCGTTGAAACCCGCCGCCCAAACTGGTAAATTTTCAGAACTCCCTGTGGGAGTCCGAAAACCATGTCACAACCGGATATCATTCGCGTCGCGGTAGCTGGGACTTCGTTCGCCGGCGGCGTACAGATCCCCGTCTTTCAGTCGCACAAACGAACAACGGTGGTCGCGGTATCCAGCGGCCGAGCTGAACGCGCAAAATCCGTGGCCGCTGAGCACGGCATACCGGCAGCCTACACGAACTTCAAGGAGATGCTCGACCAGGAAAAGCCCGACCTGGTGAGCATCGCGACTCCGACAAGCCTCCACTGCTCGATGGCACTTGCGGCGATCCAACGGGGCATCCATGTCCTTTGCGAGAAGCCCTTCGCCATGAACGCCGACGAAGCCCGCCTGATGGCGGATGAGGCATCCAAAGCGGGTGTAGTCGCGATGGTGGATTTCGAATTCCGTTATCTATCGGCACGGGCCTACCTCGCCGATCTCCTGCATCAGAACTACGTTGGCAAGATTCGGATGGTCGAGTTCACCCGCCACTTCGGATGGCGTTCCAAGGCCGAGGACGTGGGGTGGGACTGGTGGTCCGACCGGGAACGGGGCGGCGGGCTGCTTGGAGCGCTCGGCTCCCATGCGACCGATTCCTTAGGCCTCTGGCTTGGGCAACCCCGCCGCGTATTCTGTGATCTGACAACCTTCGTCAAGGAACGGGAAGAAAAACCAGTAACGAGCGACGACGCCTACGTCATGATTGCGGAGTTCGATTCCGGGGCGCGAGCCATCATCCACATGAGCTGCGTGGCGGGAGTGGAGGACTCCCATATCGGAATCTACGGCAGCGACGGACAGTTGGTCTTGCCTGGATATCGTTGCAGCGACATTTCGGGCGGCAAGCGTACGGACCGCAAGGTGCGAGACCTGGAGATCCCGTCGCGTTACCAACTCCCCAGAGAACCCGGCCATTTCTTGAGATCGCCTTTCCGAGTGCTCACCAACTCGCTGGTCAACGCGATCGACAGGAAGCTTCCATCTCCCTCCCCCAACTTCGAGGACGGCCTCGCAAGCCAGATAGTCCTCGACGCGGCCCGTTTGTCCTCAAAAGAAAGACGTTGGGTCGATCTGTAGACCGGGAAAGCCCGGGACATTTTTTTCAACGCAAAGGCGCAAAGTCACAAAGAAAACAAATATCTTTCTTTGCGTTTTTGCGACTTTGCGTTGACGGCAAACGTACCGGTAAGCGGTCGTTTCCGGTAAGGTGCTACCCGATCGGAGTCGTGATCGAGCAGACGTCTTCGATCTGGGCGGTGATGACGTCGCCGGGCTTCAGGAAAATCGGGGGTTTGCGGCCTTTGCCTACGCCTGGAGGGGTTCCAGTCGCGATGATGTCTCCCGGTTCGAGAGTGTGGATCGAGGTGATGAACTCGACGAGTTCTTCGACGTTGTGGGTCATGTACTTCGTGCTGTAATCCTGCATGACCTGGTCGTTGACGCGCAGTTCCATATGGAGGTCGGCGTGGTTGGGCAGGAATCCGGCCGGAACGATGTAGGGTCCCATCGGCGCGAAGCCGTCGCGGCTCTTCGCGTTGAACCAGTCGACGTTGAAAAACGCGTTTGATCGAGTCAACATCTGGCGGTCGGACATGTCCAGGATCAGGCCATACCCCCAGATATAGTCGGCGGCATCGTCCCGGGAGACCCTTGTGGCACGCTTGCCGATGATGGCCGCCAGTTCCAGTTCCCAATCGATCAGTTCCCTTCCCTCGGGAATCTCCAGGGTCTCACCTGTAGCAATCAAGCACGCTTTAGGAGACTTCGTGAAGACGAATGGCGGATCCTTCATGTAGTCTTCGTCGATCTGTCGGTCCATCTCCTCCCCGTGAGCACGGTAGTTGACCGCAACGGCAACCAGGTTCCACGGATAAAGGATCGGTGGTACGAAGCAGACTTCATCAGGTTCCTTCCCCTCCCCGATTCCACTACCTTGTATCGCGTTCGCAATTTCGGAGAGGCGGCCTTCGTACTCTCCGTAGCCCTCTATCAATTCGAGATTCGTCGATGGAAGACGAACCGCCGAAGTGGACGGCGATGTCTCTACCATCCCCCCAACAACCTCGAGGTCGTAGACTCGCCCGTCAACCACAATGGCCGGGCTCCCCCGTCGTCCTCCCGCCAGATTAGTCAGTTTGAATGTCGGCTGTGTCGTTTTGCTCACTCTCACTCCTTCGATACGATACCGAGTGCCCCGAACGGCGAGTTACTATACACGAGAAGACGAATCTGGGAAAATCGACATCGGAGGAACTCCAGTGACGGATGAAGAAATCCTCAACAAGCTTGAGTCATTTCTCGAAACAGAAGACTTCGGCAAGAACTGGGACGGTGTCTACCAGGACGTCCTGCCTACGATCCAGCGTTTCTTTGAAAACGAGGGGTTCCACACAACCCTTGTCAGCGAAACCGAAAGCGAATCTAGAGACGCCGAACTGGTAGCCATCCGGGATTCGCTCGTATTCCGTGTTCCATGGGAGGAAGACTACAACGGCCGGTCGTTGGTCGACCTCGAAGGCATTCGTATCGTAACGAATTGATTTCACCCCTGACCATGACTCCCATGTCCGATTTGCCCTCCGGCCGAATCAAGGCGGTTCTCTTCGACGCTGTCGGCACTCTGTTCGACGTGCGTGGAAGCGTCGGAGAGCTCTACCGTGAAATCGCGGCGGACTTCGGCTCCGAAGCGGACGCGCAGTCGATCCAGGAGGCATTCGTCGAATACTGCAACAAGGTGGGAACGCCGGTCGATAAGGCCTCGTGGAAACTGTTGGTTCGAGGGATTTTCGACCGGGTCGGACCGGTCGAGGACTTCGAGCGGTTTTTCGAGGCTCTGTACGAAGCTTTCCGGACGGACACCGGATGGCGCCCCTACCCGGAAACCACGCAGGTGCTCGAAGCGTTACGAGTCGCGAAACTCAAACTCGGTATCGTTTCCAACTTCGACCGGCGATTGCACGATGTCCTGCACGCTCTGGAATTAAATTCCTTCTTCAGTACGGTCACCATCCCGAGTTCCTGCGGATACCCGAAGCCCGACCGACGGATCTTTGAACACGCAATCCACTTATTGAAAGTCCCCGCGGCCGAAACCCTGTTTGTCGGAGATCATGTGGTTCAGGATTTTGAGGCAGCCCAGGCGGCGGGCCTGACAGCGGTTCTGATCAAGCGCTCGGAAGGGGACACTGATCAACGTCCCGGGTTGATTTCGAATCTCCTCGAAATCCTTCCAATTCTTGATATTTCAACAAGTTCCACATCCAGGAGATGATTTTCCACTTGACGAAAACATTGCGCAGGATCTATTCTTTCTAAAGGCGACCAATTTGATCGCCGATAGAACTGGTCGGGAACGGAGAATTCGGGGCAGGAATCTCACAAATCGATAAAGGACACGATGTTTCGGTTATCCAAAAGAGCGGATTATGGCTTGATCGCATTGAAACACCTGGCGTTACACGACGCCCAGGCCTACAGTGCGCCCGAGATCGCTCGAACCTACAACATCCCGTCGGAACTCCTTGCAAAGGTCCTGCAAAGACTGGTCCGCAAGGGACTGTTGGTGTCCCAGTCGGGTCCGAATGGTGGCTATGCCCTAGCTCGGAATCCCAATACGATCACGGTCATCGACGTCATCGAAGCCCTGGACGGACCGGTCCTTTTGACGCCTTGTGAGGCCGATGACGACTGCGACCAGCTGCTGCTCTGCTCGATCAAGGATCCGCTTCGCAGCATCAAACAGAAGGTGGTCAGCGTCCTCGTGGACACAACCATCCACGAATTGGCGACGAACTGAGGACGGGAACCGAAGTGACATCGACGAGTAGATCAATAGAGGAAAAAACGATGGTCCAGCTTCCAATCTACATGGACAACCACGCGACAACTCCGGTTGACCCGAGGGTCCTCGAGGAGATGCTTCCTTACTTTCAGGATCGGTTCGGAAACGCTGCGAGCCGCAATCATCAGTTTGGTTGGGACGCTGAGGAAGCCGTCAGTCGAGCCCGCAACCAGGTGGCGTCACTCATCAACGCGAATTCAAAGGAAATCATCTTTACGAGCGGAGCCACCGAGTCGGACAACCTCGCGCTGAAAGGCGTCGTCGAGATGTACGCCGATAAGGGTGACCACATTATCACTTGCGTTACCGAACACAAGGCGATCCTCGACAGCGCCAAACACCTGGAAAAGAGTGGTGCAAAAGTCACTTTTCTGCCCGTTGGCGAAGATGGGCTCGTCGATCTCGATGAACTGCGCAACGCCATAACAGACAAGACGATTCTGATTTCGATCATGGCGGCAAACAACGAAACCGGGGTCGTCCAGGACATCACGGAAATCGGCCGTATTGCCCGCGAAAATGGTGTGTTGTTCCATACCGATGCCGTACAGGCAGTCGGCAAGATTCCTTTCGACGTGGAAGAAATGAATGTCGACATCGCTTCGATCAGCGCACACAAGATGTATGGACCGAAAGGGGTCGGTGCAATTTATGTCCGGCGCCGGAAGCCGCGTGTCCTGCTCAGCCCGATCATCGATGGGGGCGGCCACGAGAGGGGCATGCGTTCGGGAACACTGAACGTTCCCGGCATCGTGGGCTTCGGGAAAGCTGCTGAGCTGGCCCGGGACGAGTTGACCGGGGAAATTGAGCAAGTCTTCAAGTTGCGCGAGCGGCTCCGAACGACGCTCGAACAGAACCTGGATGAAGTGTTCATCAACGGCGATCTCGAGAAACGAGTGCCCGGGAACCTCAACATGAGCTTCGCCTATGTGGAAGGCGAGTCGCTGTTGATGGGGATCGATGATATTGCGGTGTCTTCGGGTTCGGCGTGCACCTCCGCGAGTCTCGAGCCCTCTTATGTACTGAAAGCAATGGGTGTCGGCGAAGAATTGGCCCACACCTCGATTCGTTTCGGCGTGGGCCGGTTCAACACGGCCGAAGAGATCGATTACGTTGCAAAACGAGTGACGGAAACGGTCGAACGACTGAGGGACCTTTCGCCCCTCTATGAGATGGCGAAGGAAGGGATCGACCTGAAGACAGTGAAATGGACTACGGATTGAGTTTTATCCGGGACACTAATCATCATAGGTAGAAGTAGCGTAGAACGGCGAAGGAGATCATAGATGGCTTATTCAGATAAGGTTGTCGATCACTACAACAACCCAAGGAACGTCGGCTCTTTGAACAAGGAAGAAAAAGAAGTCGGGACGGGGATGGTCGGAGCGCCTGAGTGCGGCGACGTGATGAAGCTTCAGATCAAGGTCGATGAAGGCAGCGGCGTCATCGAAGATGCCAGGTTCAAGACCTTCGGGTGCGGTAGTGCGATCGCCAGTTCCAGCCTGGCGACCGAATGGGTCAAGGGAAAAACCCTGGACGAAGCGCTGACGATCAAGAACACCGATATCGTGCGCGAACTCAGCCTCCCACCTGTGAAGATTCACTGCTCCGTGCTGGCGGAAGACGCTATCAAGGCAGCAGTCGACGACTGGAAGGACAAGCATCGAGGGAACGGAGACGGACCGTCGGAATAGCCAGGAGTTAGACCAGTGGCAATTGAGATTACAGATCGGGCCGTCGGAGAAATCAAGAGGCTTCTCGATAAGGAAGGAATCGCGGCGGGGGGCCTGCGTGTCGGCATCAAAGGCGGTGGCTGCTCCGGGCTCTCTTACAACCTCGGATTCGAATCAGAAGCGCGGAGGGGCGACAAGGTCTTCGAGAGAGAAGACATCAAGCTCTTTTGCGACCTGAAAAGCTATATTTATCTGAACAACACGGTGTTGGATTTTGACGATGGCTTGATGGGAAAGGGCTTCGCGTTCATGAACCCAAACGCAAAGAAAACCTGCGGCTGCGGCGATTCTTTTTCCATCTGAGACGTCGTAATTGCCGAGCAGGATATCATCCAGGGTCGTTGTCGAAACGACCCTTATTTTTTGAGCCCTTTTTGTCTGATGAACTACTTCGAAGTATTCGACATGGAACCCATCCTCAACCTCGATCTCAAAGGACTCGAACGAAAATTCCATGATTTGAGCCGAAAGCATCATCCCGACTACCACACCGATCGCCCCGAAGGGGAACGGCAAGACGCGTTAGCAATGACCGCACTCCTCAACGACGCTTACCGTACGCTGAAGAATCCGACCGCCCGTGCCGAATACCTGATCCAAACCCAGGGCCTCTCCATCGACCGCAGCAGGGTACCTCAATCCCTCTTGATGGAGGTCTTTGAGATCAATGAGGAATTGGATCGGATTCGTTCGACCCGGAAATCCGGAGGGGACGTTCAGGCGATGATGGACGACCTTCGCGATTTTCAGCGGCAGATCAGCGACAAGAGGAACTTTTACGATCGCCAGCTCGAACAGGCATTCACGGAATGGGACCAGCTGGTGTCCAAACCTGATTCCGAAGAAAAGCGCCGGCAGCAGCTGTCAAAGCTGATCGACATTATTTCGCAGTCTTCATACATCCGAAACCTGGAACGAGATATCGAAGAAGAGGTATCGCAATAATGCCCCGAATAATTGGAATCGACCTCGGCACAACCAACAGCCTGGCGGCGATCGTGGAGAACGATCTGCCGCGGATCCTTCCGGACTCCAAAGGCCGAGCCATGGTCCCCTCGGTAACCCATTTCGGCGAAGACGACGAAGTGCTGGTCGGCAATGATGCCTACGACAAGATTACGGATGACCCGAAACACACCGTCTTCTCTATCAAACGCTTTATGGGAAAAGGGCTCGACGAAGTTCGAGACGATCTCTCCCTGCTCCCCTTCGAAGCTTCCTCGGAAAGCGAGCACATCATCCGCATCAAAATCCGTGGACGGGACTACACGCCGCCGGAACTGTCGGCACTCATCTTGCGAGACCTGAAACGAAATGCCGAAACGGCTCTCGGCGAAGAGATCACCAGCGCCGTGATCACAGTCCCCGCGTACTTCAACGACTCGCAGCGGCAGGCGACGAAGGATGCTGGACGAATCGCAGGACTCAATGTACTGCGGATTGTGAACGAACCGACGGCGGCGTCACTGGCGTATGGCTTGCAGGAGCGCACACAGGGCGTAATCGCGGTGTATGATTTCGGCGGCGGGACTTTCGACATTTCGATATTGAAGCTGAGCGACGGGATTTTTGAAGTCCTGTCGACCAGTGGCGACACGCACCTGGGGGGCGACGACATCGACATCGCACTGATCCGATCGGTGCTCGATAATCTGAAGGAACAGCCCGACACACATGCGCTTCAGTCTGTCCGCCTGGCCGTGAGACAGGCAAAAGAGGACCTGTCCAATGGCAAAGAAGCCGACATCGTACTTTCCGAATTCAACTACACACGAACGATCACCCGCGATGAGTTCGATCGTCTGATTGAACCGATCGTTGAACGCACGCTGGTTCCCTGTCGCCAGGCCGTGAAGGACGCGGGACTGGGTCCGGGCGAGATCGACGAAGTCGTCATGGTAGGCGGGTCGACCCGCATCCCGCTTGTTCGGCAGCGTGTGGAAGAGTTCTTCGGTCGGGTTCCCCATACCGAACTGAATCCGGACGAGGTCGTGGCGCTCGGAGCAGCGGTGCAGGCAGACATTCTCTCCGGAGCCCGCCGCGACACGCTGTTGCTCGACGTCACACCCCTGTCGCTCGGTATCGAAACGATGGGTGGGGTGGTGTCGAAAATCATACCAAGGAACTCGACGATCCCGGCAACTGCTACCGAGTCATTTACGACGTACGTCGAAGGACAGACCAGCGTGATGATTCACGTGCTTCAGGGCGAACGGGAGTTGACCGGAGATTGTCGAAGCCTGGCTGAATTCGACCTTCGGGACATACCGCCAATGCCCGCAGGTCTGCCGCGAATCGAAGTCACATTCCTGATAGATGCCGACGGCATCCTGCATGTGTCTGCCCGGGAGCTTCGAACCGGCAAGTATCAGTCCATCGACGTGAAGCCGACGTATGGATTGAACGACGAGCAAGTGGAAACGATGATCCTCGACTCCTTCGAGCATGCGGAGGACGACATTGAAGCCCGGCTCGTGATCGAAGCCCGCAACGAGGCGCAGACCGTTCTGGAAGCCTGCGAGCGCTCCACGGGCGAAGAGGAGTGGGCTGGATTATCCGATGGAGACAGGAAACGGATCGACGATGCGATCCAACAACTGAAGGAATCCACCGGGAAGGAAGACCACCAGGCTATCCGCGATGCGATCGAAGCGCTCAATGAAGCCACGATGAAGCTGGCGGAACTGATCATGACCGCCGCCATCGGCAAGGCGATCAAGAACAAACGCGTCAAGGAAATCCAATGACCCGAAAGATAACCTGGATTGACTCCGAAGACATCGCCATCTCTCTCTCTGACCGCTTTCCGGAAACTGATCCGCTGACGGTACGATTCACCGACCTTCACCGCTGGACGTTGGAAACGGAAAACTTCGACGACGAGGGAACGTCATCCAACGAGAAGAAGCTGGAAGCGATCCAGATGGCCTGGTACGAAGAGTGGCAGGAGCGTAAGGCGGGATAGGCCTTCACCGCGAAGACGCGAAGAGCACGAAGCCTGATGCTACAGTCCGAGGCACGAGGAGAGTAGCAGAGCGAGGCCTGGGGCCCGACGGCGTTCGTAACGTGACCCTCCTGAGTTCCGCCACATACCGCCGGTGATACACTACACGGGAAGAATCGATCATTCCAAAGGAAGGACGACTTCAAATCTGTTGCTGAGTCCGATCCGACACCATGCATTGTCCCCGTTGCAATAACACTCACTGGACTCCTGAACCGAGACGACTCGCGT
>CAZOZZ010000022.1:0-37972 GCA_964584435.1 uncultured Solibacteraceae bacterium
CAAAGCATCGTTCCGCTCCTCATTTCGCGCCTGAGACCCGAATACCCCTGCGCGCGACCCTACAGACTTCCACCACAGGCTCCTACAGCAGATCGAGTTACTGTCCGGACGGGCTCGACGTGGCTGCCGAAGCCGTGCCTGCCTGGGAAGCCAATACCGGAATGAGGGCCCCACTGGTTCCTTCAAGAGAGAACGATGCAAGGAGATAACCTCGGCCGTTGCGCCGAAAGACGGTCCGTGCCGGTTCGTCGTTCCGGCGTTCGTTCCCAGCGGCCGGCACGCCGACCGGGGTTCGGTTCACGCCGTGACCGAACTGGGCGCGGCCTGGTAGCCACGGCTCTCGAGCCGGGCGTAAACGACCCCGAGGATGAGTCCGAAGATGAGATGGCCGAGGAGGCTTGGCGCCATTTGTCTGGCGGCCGTCAGGTTCCAGTTCACACCCAACCCCATTCCCATCATCAACGGCATCAGGGTCAGGGGGCCGAGGAACCACCAGGCGGTGCCATAGGCCGCTCCGTAACCGAGGCTGCTGGCGGTGCCGGTCACTGCGGATCGAAACAGGGCCGCAAATGATGCCCCGATAACGGTGCTGATTACCAGGTGCACGATGAAGCCGACAGCAGCCGTCGGCACACCGACCATCTGTCCGATCATGGGCAGCATGCCCATCATTCGCATCATCGCTCCGAAAACCACTCCACCGGCGACACCGGCGTATGCTCCATGCTGAATGCGTGTCAGGTTCATTTTGTCTCGCTCCTCTAAATAGAAGTTGTCTTGAAGACCGGGTACTATTACCAGGACGTTTCTTCGGGCAGCGTCTTCGCGGTCTCGGTAGTGAGTGCGGGTTGCCCGCGAATTCTTACACCCCAAACGATCAAATAATGTCGATGTCGAAAATGGACGATCCCCTATTACCCGAACGGATTCGAGCAGGCGAACCTGGAGCGATCCGTGAAGTTGTCGAGGCCTACCTCGAACAGATCCTCCGGGCGGCCCGTGGCGCGGGCCTCGATGCCCAACACGCCGAGGATGTCACCCAGGCGACTTTTGCAACCTTCATCGAGAAGGCCTCGCAGTTTGAAGGAAGATCGCACGTCCGTACGTGGTTGTTCGGCATCCTCTACAGGAAGGTCTCCGAAGCCCGTCGAGGCCTGGAACGTGATCGCCGGTCCGATGACATTGAAGATGTCGTCGAGAGGCGCTTCAAACCGAATGGCATGTGGTCGAAGCCGCCTCAGTCGGTGAGACTGTATGGGGCTGAAGTGAGGGTGTTCATAGACGACTGTCTCGGGCTTCTGCCGACGGCCCAGAGGATGGCTTTCCTTCTGCGGGAGGTAGAGGACATGACCACCGAAGAAATCTGTAAGATTCTCGAAGTTACAACCACTAACCTGGGAGTGCTTCTATATCGTGGCCGCAACCGGTTGCGCGAGTGTCTGGAAAGCAAGGGTGTGGAGGGAAGTTATGGCGCTGAACTGTAAGGAGGTTGCCAGGAGCGTCTCCTGCGACCGTCTGACGGGCGCAGGATGGGTCTATCGACTCCGTGTTGAGCTCCATCTCTTCCTCTGCCGTGAATGTCGGCGGTACAAGAAACAGATGGAGGCTATCGGTTCCGCTGCCAGGGAGTTATGGAATCCCGAGAAGGAGGACGCCGCGACGCTGGACCGACTCCAGGAGCAAATCCTTAAAGGCTTCCCCCCGTCGACAAATGAGGACACCGACGACGGTGACGAACGATAAGGGCCCACTCAAGAATAACTTCAGCCGAGAAACGTACCCGACCGCAGATCTGCGATGGTTTTCCGGATCTCTTCCTGGGTGTTCATGACGAAGGGGCCGTGACGTGCCACGGGTTCGCCAATGGCTTTGCGGGAGGAACAATAGGTGTCGAGGGAGTTGGATGATTCGATAGGAGAAAGTGGTCGGGTGCCCGCTTCTGGTGCGCGGCTTGCGGCTGCGTTCGCTGCTGTCTACCTCCTCTGGGGATCCAGTTACCTTGGCATCCGCTTTGCGATTGAAACGATTCCTCCCTTCCTGATGGGCGGAGCACGGTTCCTGATCGCAGGAGGAATTCTTTGCGGATGGGGGTGGATTCGGGGCGCAGACCGTCCCTCTTTCCGCGAATGGCGGTCGATGCTCGTCGTTGGCATCTTCCTGGTTTTCGGGGGCAACGGCAGCGTTGTGTGGGCCGAACAGTACATACCTTCCGGCTTGACGGCACTCCTGATCGCAACCGAGCCTCTGTGGATCGTCCTGCTGCTCTGGGGCCTGGGACGAGAGCGGCTTCACGCGGGTGCGAACCTTGGACTCCTGTTGGGGTTTGGAGGGGTGGCGCTGCTCGTGGGGCCGGAGAATATCGCCGGCGGGGGCCGCATCGACCCTTTCGGTGCAGGGGCCGTGGTGCTCGGCACCGTTAGCTGGGCCATTGGATCGCTTTATTCACGGTCGGCCCCGCAGCCTTCTTCGCAGACACTGTCGACAGGCATGAGCATGCTCGGCGGAGGAGCGATAATGTTCCTTTTCGGAGTGGTTCGCGGCGAGCTCTTCGATCTGGATCTCGCTTCGATATCACTGAAATCGGGCCTGGCGTTTGCCTATCTCATCCTGTTTCCCTCCCTGATGGCATTTACCTCCTACCTGTGGCTCTTGAAGACAACGAGCCCGGATCGCGCATCAACCTACGCCTATGTAAACCCTATCGTCGCGGTGATCCTCGGATGGGCCCTGGCGGGAGAAGCGATCAATCCCCGCATTCTCATCTCGATGAGCATCATCCTCCTGTCCCTGTGGTTGGTAATGAAACGCCGTCCCGCCTGAACGGGTATTGTCCCTCCCATCTGCGTAATCCGCGCAATCCCCCAAAAAATCTGCGTATAGCCTTTTGGCCCCTTTGATGGTAGTGATCTTGTGAACCATTACTGACGGCAAAGAGGAACAGATTCAATGAGAGTGATAGGTATCGATGAGATTCGTGAGGTGCTGCCGACGCTGGATCCGTTTGCCGCGATGGAGCGGGCCTTCGTCGCCTACTCGAGTGGACAGGCCACGGTACCGCCCGTTGGGGAGCTCGTGTTCGAGGATCCGCCCGGCGATGTCCATATCAAGTACGGATATCTGAAGGGCGATGAATACTACGTGATCAAGATTGCGTCAGGATTCTACGACAATCCAAAGCTCGGTCTGCCCTCGGGCAACGGAATGATGTTGCTCTTCAGCCAGAAGACCGGTGAAGGGCTGGGCGTGTTGCTCGACGAGGGCTATCTGACGGATATCCGGACCGCTGCTGCAGGTTCGGTAGCCGCCCGCTACCTTGCTCCGAAACCTGTTGAACGGATCGGGATCATCGGTTCCGGAATACAGGCCCGGCTCCAGCTACAATACCTGTCCGACTTGACCGGATGCCGGCGGGTTGTTGCCTGGGGCCGCACCCCGGACAATGTCGCCCGGTACCGTGAAGAGATGAACGAGAGCGGTCTGGAGGTTGAAGTTGCAGCTTCTACCGAGGAGTTGGCTTCGAAATGCAACGTGATCGTCACAACGACACCCGCCACGAAGCCGCTGCTGGATTCGGTTCGCAAGGGAACCCACGTCACTGCCGTCGGTTCCGACAGCCCGGCGAAGCAGGAGCTGGACACGTCTATTCTCGGCAGCGCGGACCTGGTTGTGGCCGACAGCATTTCCCAGTGTCTGGAACGTGGGGAGATTTCTCACGCCATCCGCTCGGGTGTGCTCGAGAAGGGCGATCTGGTAGAACTGGGCCGGATTGTTGCGGGTGATTGCCCGGGCCGGACGTCCGCCGAACAGATCACTGTCGCCGACCTGACGGGTGTCGCGGTTCAGGACATCGAGATCACGAAAGCCGTTTTTCGGGCGATCAGGTAACGGCGGACAGGCGAAAGCATTTGTGCCAGATGTGCCCGGGCCGCTACAATTCTCGATTGCCCTGACAGTTCGACGTATGTAAGGATTTCCCGCTTAACGACATCATCACAAACAAAATGTTTCTTGGGTTACCGCAGTTTGACAAAGGAGTAAGTGAGCCAGCATGACCAAGCAGGACAAGAACCGACTATTCAAGACCTTGGGGTTGAAAGCCCGTGTGGATGGAACCAGCTTCGGTGGCGATTGGTACGCTTCGAGCGATGACTGGATCGAGGTGCGCAGCCCGACGACAGGCGACCTCCTGGCACGGGTACAGCAGACCAGCGCATCGGATTATCGGAAGATGATGAGTCAGTCTCAGAAGGCATTCGACCAGTGGAAGCTCGTGCCGGCACCGCTTCGCGGCGAGATCGTTCGTCAGGTCGGTGATGCGCTGAGGGAGAACAAACAGGCGCTGGGGACATTGATCTCTATGGAGATGGGTAAGATCCTCACCGAAGGACTGGGTGAGGTGCAGGAGATGATCGACATCTGCGATTTCGCCGTTGGTCTCAGCCGGACCTTTTCAGGTCCGACGCTTCAAAGCGAGCGACCGGGTCATCGCATGATGGAGCAGTGGCATCCTCTGGGGACTATCGGCGTCATTTCGGCCTTCAACTTTCCTATGGCGGTCTGGTCCTGGAATGCGGCGCTTGGTTGGATTTGCGGGGACACGGTGGTTTGGAAACCGTCGAGCAAGGCGCCACTGTCGGCGATCGCCTGTCAGAACGTGGTGAATAAAGTGTTCCGCGCCAACGGTGCGCCGGAAGGAGTGTCGTCGATAATCGTGGGCCGTGGCTCCACGGTCGGCGAGCGTCTGATTTCCGATAAGCGGATTAATCTCATCAGCGCGACCGGTTCAACACCGATGGGAAAGAGAATCGGAGAGGTTGTAGGCGCAAGACTTGGCCGGGTGATTCTGGAACTGGGCGGGAACAACGCTGTGATCGTTTCCGACAAGGCCGATTTGAAAGGTGCGCTGGCGTCGGCCTTCTTCGGGGCCGTCGGAACGTCCGGGCAGCGCTGCACATCGACGCGGCGGCTTATCATCCACGAGAAGATCTATATGAAGTTTCTCAGCCGGTTAATTGAGATGTATGAAGGCGTTCGAATCGGCGATCCGCTGGATTCGAAGACGTTGATGGGGCCCTTGATCGACGAAGGATCGGTCGCCGACTACGAGAATGCGATCAAGGCCGCTAAGGAGCAGGGAGGGGAAGTGCTTTACGGCGGCAAGGTCCTCCGGGCTCGTTTCGGACGCCGGACGTTGGTCAAGCCGACGATCATCGCGATCAACAACGACGCCGAGATCGTTCAGTCCGAAACCTTTGCGCCTATCCTCTACGTGATGAAGTACCGGAACCTCAAGCAGGCTATTGCCCTTCATAACAACGTGCCTCAAGGTCTGTCGTCCGGAATCTTCACCGACAGCGTCGCCGAAGCCGAGACGTTCATCAGCTACCTCGGGTCGGATTGCGGGATCGCGAATATCAATGTCGGCACCTCCGGAGCCGAAATCGGAGGCGCCTTCGGTGGAGAGAAGGAAACCGGAGGGGGCAGGGAATCAGGTTCCGACGCCTGGAAGGCCTACATGCGGCGCCAGACCAACACGATCAACTGGGGCGGAGGAATCCACCTCGCCCAGGGAGTCAATTTCCCATCCTAGGAATCACCCTCAAATAGGGACGGCGGCGCAATTCCGATAACTCATTGCTGTTAAATGAGTTGCTGGAGTCACGCCCCCGTCCTTATCTAATTCTCGACTCGCTTTGGCCCTGACGGGGTTGTGTCTTCGACGCTCCCCAGTCCCCTCATGTTGGTTTCCCTGGATCGATTTGAATCCTGAATGTGTCTGGCGCAATTTTTGCACTTTCGTGCAATGATATGGAGCTGTCAGCTATTGGCTGACGGCTGGTGAGGCACCTGGAAGCCAGGCGCACATGCCTGGTCGCGGACAAACATGACCGAACTGGACGAAATGCAGAAGGCCGTGGTTGCGGCCAACGGCGAGATCAAGCAGCTGCAGGCCACCGTCAACGCCCTGAGGGATGAGCTGGAGCGTTCACGGATCGGAGAAGACGCCCGGACTCAGCAGGCGGTTGCCGGGGCGAGCGACGAGATCGTTCAGTTGAAGGACACCGTGAACGCGTTGCGGAACGAACTGGAGAAGGCGCGGATCGAACAGGAAGAAAGGGTTCAGCAAGCGGTTCGAGACAACAACGACGAGATCGCACAGCTTCAACATATTGTCAACGCGCTGCGTGACGAACTCGAAGCAACGAACCGTGGGTGGGAGGAAAAGGTTCAAAAGATCGAACGGGGCCACCATAATGGAAGGTTACAGTTGCAGGAAACGATCTCGGTATTGAGACAAGAACTGGAAGAGTTGTATGCGCGAGATAGTTGAGAGGAGGGCCCGGTCCCCGCGCCGCAGGGAAACGGCCAAGCTGCTCCTGGGCGTCTCCAACCGCCTGGCGATGTCGAAGACTCTCACCGAGGCTCTCGACACGCTTGCCGAGCTCACGACACAGACGGTTGGTGCGGAACGAGGTTCGATCTTTCTGAATGACACTTCAACCGGCGAGCTCTACACGCGAGTTGCCGAAGGCAAGTTCAGTCGTGAGATCCGGATGTTGAATACGAAGGGTGTCGCCGGTCATGTGTTCACGACCGGGGAAGGGGTTGTTATTCACGATGCCTATGCCAACGAGCACTTCAACCCGGAAGTCGACAGCAAGACCGGTTTCACCACGAAGAGTATTCTTTGCGCGCCACTGACGACACTGAAGGGTGACAAGATCGGCGTCTCGCAGCTTCTCAACAAGAAAGACGGACAGTTCAACGACAGTGATCTGAGCTTGCTCGAAGCAATGATCGAGCAGGCCGCGATTGCTCTGGAAAGCCTGCGCACGGTCGAAGAAATCGAAAGCTCGAGGGAGCAGGAGCTGGCGTTCCTGAACGTTGTCTCGGAGGTTTCATCCGAGCTCAAGAGTTGGGACCGCTTCCAGGAGAAACTGATCTCGACCATCAGCAAGATGCTCGACGCGGAACGCTCCTCGCTCTTCCTGAACGACGAGAAAACCAACGAGCTCTGCATGAGGGTCGGTGAGGGGTTGGGAGCGACGCAGATCCGTTTCCCGAACCATCTCGGGATCGCCGGCACCGTCTTTACGTCCGGCGACAGCATGAACATTCCTCACGCATACGCGGACTTGAGGTTCAACCCTCAGTTTGACCGACAAACGGGTTTCTTCACACGCTCCATCCTTTGCGTTCCGGTCATCAACAAGGAGGGAAAGGCGATCGGCGCCACGCAGGTGCTCAACAAGCGCGGAGGCCCGTTCACCGACGAGGACGAAGCACGCCTGAAGGCGTTCACATCTCAAATCGCGATCGGCATCGAAAACGCGAAGTTGTTCGACGACGTCCAGGAGATGAAGAACTACAACGAGAGCATGTTGGCCAGCATGTCCAACGGCGTCGTGACGATAAACGAAGACGGGATCATCCTGACGTGCAACGACGCGGGGTTGCGGATCATGAAGGTCGATGAGACCGGGATCCTCATGAAGCCCGCCGCGGAGTTCTTCGTGAACGCCAATGCCTGGCTGATCGACAAAGTGCGGCAGGTGGAAGAGACACAGGAACAGGATGTCATCGTGGATACGGAAATGGTGTTCGGCGGCGAGAAGACATCAGCCAACGTCACGATCATGCCGTTGATCGACAACCATGACCGAAAGCTCGGTTCCATGGTCATGATCGAGGACATCTCGACCGAAAAGCGGATGAAGTCCACGATGTCCCGCTACATGGATGCATCGCTTGCCGACAAGCTGCTCGAGACCGATGAGGATTTCCTCGGGGGACAGAGCAGCGTGGCCACTGTTCTGTTCTCCGACATCCGAAGCTTTACTTCCTTCACCGAGGAGCTTGGCGCGCAGGCTACCGTCACCCTTTTGAATGATTATTTTACCCTGATGGTGGAATGCATCCAGAACGAGGGCGGGATGCTGGACAAGTTCATCGGGGACGCTATCATGGCGATATTCGGGACGCCGCTGGCCCACGACGACGACCCGGACCGGGCCGTTCGCGCCGCGATCAGCATGATGCGTGCGCTCTACGATTTCAACGCCGGTCGGGTCGCCGAAGGGCACAAGCCGATCGACATCGGGGTCGGCATCAACACCGATTCGATCGTGTCCGGAAACATCGGATCCCCGAAGCGTATGGATTACACGGTCATCGGAGACGGCGTGAACCTGGCGTCACGCCTGGAAAGCGCGTGTAAACAGTACGGAACCCGGATTCTCGTCAGTGAGTATACGTTCAGGCAGTTGAAGGGGACCTACCGCAGCCGCGAGGTGGACCATGTCGTCGTGAAAGGGAAGACCCAGCCCGTCGATATCATCGAGCTTCTCGATTACCACACCGACGAGACCTTCCCGAATATCGTCGAGGCCCTCGGCCGATTTCGAGACGGGATCCAATGCTACCGCCTGCGCAAATGGAACGATGCCCACGAAGCATTCGGTGAAGCACTCCGCCTCCAACCCGACGACAAACTTTCCCAACTCTACATCGACCGCTCCGACCACATGAAAGAGAACCCGCCCCCCGAAGATTGGGACGGCGTCTGGGTGATGCAATCGAAGTAGGTCGCCGGCACGTTTAAGAGCGCGTGTCGGGGCGGCCGGCCCTGGCCGCCCGCGGGAAAGCAACGAACCCACGGGAGCAAGCGTTCCGGGAGCGAGCAACTACGCACATTCCCGGAAAGCAGCAAGGGGAAAACATTCGGGCAACCCCGCGGGCGGCCAGGGCCGGCCGCCCCGACACGTGGACTTGAACTTATTCGCCGGACTGTTGCCGCAATGAAAGGCCCGACACTCTCGTTTCCGACATTTCTCCATCAACCAGGGTTCCCACTCTTTTCCTTCTTGCCACAGCGTCGCCAGCCGGTTATACGTAGCCGGCAACCATGACCTTCAAACTTATCGCGATCGTGCTTTACATGGGGACGCTTGTCGCCATCGGTGCCGTGGCTTCACGTCGGATGAACGACGTCCGGGATTACTTTGCCGGCGGCAAGAGGCTCGGGTTCCTGGCCGTAGCCTTTTCCGCGCGTGCAACAGGTGAGTCGGCCTGGCTGCTGCTGGGGCTGACCGGTATGGGGGCGGCGGTGGGGGTGAAGGCTTTCTGGGTCGTTCTGGGGGAAGTCCTTGGGGTCGCCGGTGCCTGGCTGTTGATGAGCCGCCGGTTCAAGCGACTGACCGACCACTACGATTCGATCACGGTACCCGACTACCTGGAGTCCCGGTTTGACGACAGCGGCCATCTTCTTCGCCTGGTTTCGGCCGGATCCCTCGTTGTGTTTGTCACCATCTACGTAAGCGCCCAGATCGACGCCACCGGGACGGCGTTCAACAGTTTTCTTGGATGGAACTACTATACCGGCGCGCTCGTCGGCTTCTTTGTGGTCCTGGCCTACATCGTGACAGGGGGGTTCGTTGCCGTCGTCTGGTCGGACGTGTTTCAGGGAAGTCTGATGTTTGTCGGCCTGGTCGGGCTGCCCATCGTCGGCATCGCTGTCGCCGGGGGGATCGAGCCGATTCTAACCGGCTTGAGCGAGCAGGATCCGGGTTTGCTCAGTCCCTGGGGACCGGGCGGGTGGGGGCCGATGACGATATTTTCGGTTCTGGCCTTCGCATCGATCGGCCTCGGGTTTCTGGGATCTCCGCAGATCTTCGTTCGTTTTCTGGCGCTGAGGTCCGAGGATGAGATCGGAAAGGGGGCTTTCGTCGCCGTTGCCTGGACCATCCTGGCCGATGCCGGGGCGGTGACGACCGGCATGATTGGCCGTCATCTGTTCCTCACGCCGGGTCAATCTCTCGAAGAAGTCCTGGGACCCGGCGGCGAGGGGGTTCTTCCAGCCATGGTGGACTCGCTCCTGCCGACGCTGCTCGTGGGAGTCATGATCGCCGTTGTTCTGTCGGCGATCATGTCGACAGTCGATTCGCTGTTGATCGTTGCTTCCAGCGCCTTCGTTCGCGACTACTATCAAAAGACCCTTCATCCGGAGCTTCCCGACGCGGCCCTGGTTTCGATGAGCCGAAAGACAACCGCCGTTCTCGCCCTCGCCGCTCTCGGGGTGGCCCTGACGGTCGCTGCGCTCAGCCCGGACCGCACGATTTTCTGGTTCGTCATTTTTGGATGGTCGGGCATCGCCGCGACATTCTGTCCGACCATGGTCCTGTCTCTCTTCTGGAAGGGGATGACCGCCCGGGGCGCCCTTGTCGCGATGATCACAGGTTTCGTGTCGGTGCCGTTCTTCAAGTTCGTCGCACCACTCCTGCCCGGTGTCGGTCCGGCATTCGGAACACTCGAGGAAATGACGCCTGCGTTCCTTCTGGGTGGAATTGCCGGCGTAGTCGTCAGCCTGGCAGACAACAAAGGAAGGGCGCGACTCAAAGACTTGGTGCTTTCCCGGTAGTGGCTTGCGGGCGAACCCTACGGCGATTCTTCGGTCGGAGTGAACACCACTTCCAGTTTTTCACGCAGGCTGGCAGGGGTGAACGGCTTTTGCAGAAAATTGTCCTGGCTGACCAGGTCGGTCGACTCGATGACATCATCAGTGTAGCCGGACATGAAAACGACATTGACTTTCGAGACTGACAACATCTGACGACCCATGTCGGGACCGCTCATACCGGGCATGATCACGTCCGTCAATACCAGATCAATCGAATCGCTGGACTGGAAGATTTCGAGGGCTTTCTGTGGGTCCGATGCGGTGACCGTGCGAAAACCCTGACTGCGAAGCGTTTCCGAAGTCATCGTCATGAGGTCTTGATCATCATCGACCACGAGTATGGTTTGTTTTAGCGGTAGCATCCGAACGTGGTCTTTCTCCGGATCTTGTTCTGTGATCGACATCGTGGGCAGGTAGATGGTGAATGTCGTTCCCACCCCAGGCTCGCTGATCACACTGACTGATCCACCATTCTTCTTGACGATTCCGTACACTGCCGAAAGCCCCAGGCCAGTCGTCTTGCTGCGATCCTTCGTCGTAAAGAAGGGTTCGAAAATCCTTGAACGGGTTGCCGGATCCATTCCGATGCCGGTGTCGCTCACCTTCAGAGTCGTGTAGCTGCCGGCTGGAATCAACACGCCGTGGTCGTCGTGCTCGCTTCGGAATTCCGCGTTCGCGACTTCTATGGTGAGACACCCACCTCTGCGCATCGCGTCGTTCGCGTTCATCACGAGGTTGAGTATGATCTGTTCCATCTGTGCGGGATCCGCTTCTACGATCCCCGGGTGGGGCATCAAGCGGATGTCCAGATCAATGTTCTCTTTCAGCGTTCGGCGCAGCACGGGCTCGAGCGTCGACAGGACCGTCGTCAGGTCGATCGCTTCACTCCGAACCTGCTGTTTCTGGCTGAATGCAAGCAACTGCCTCGTGATGGACGCCGCCCGCTCCGCTGAACGGGTGATCACGTCCGCATACTTTCGTAGAGGATCGGTCTTACGGGTTTGTTCAAGGATCATCGCGGCGTAGCCCACGATTACGGTCAAGACATTGTTAAAGTCATGCGCGACACCACCGGCAAGCTGGCCAACGGCTTCCATCCTCTGGGCTTCCATTAGTCGTTCCTCGGCCCGCCGTTCTTCGGAAATGTCGGTAGCGGCCATAATTACTCGTGACAGATCGATCTTTCCATCGACGACTGGCGCGGCCCATCGAGTAGCCAGGTCAAGGGGGGTGTTCTGGTGGTCGAAGGTTGACAACTCTAATTCAAAACGATGTTCTCCGTTCCATATGTTCTCGATCAGTTTCGTGCACGCGTCGCGGGTTTCCGGGGTCGAGCGCCCGAGGAACGGCGCCCGGATCTCTCTTGTCAACGCCATGTGCCGCGGCCCAAGGCCCGCATCGTTCACAGCAGTCACTCGCGTCCGGCCTAACGCCTCGTCGAGTTCGTCAGGGTTGTCTCTCAAATAGGAAGCCAGATCGGCAATCCCTTTCTCCCTCAGGCCGTCCATCCAGCCCGCGACATCGGAATAATCCAGTTCCATGATTGAGATGGGTGTGTTTTCGAAGAGGAATTGGTAGTGCTCTTCACTTCTTTGGAGTTCCTTGGCGGCGACCGCCTCGAGTTGCACACGGTCCCGAAGCGTTCGATTGCAAAGTATGGCCGTGATCCAGATCGCGAAGATCGCCTCGCCGCGGTTTGTCAAGACGAACAACGGAGTCCCACCCGCGGGCGAAAGAAAGTATCCCACCGTTGTGAGAAGAGTACCGACAACGGCTGCCAAATAGACGTACCGTGGACCCGGCGCCCAGAGGCCGAGCAGGACGAGGGCGACATAGGGGAGACCGACGGCAACGCCCAGGGGCAGTGCGATGTCCATGGCCAGGACTCCGATGGCCACGATCACACTCGTCGCAATGAACTTGGTGTTAGTTGACATCCTGTTTGTCGATGGTGTTGCTTAGTCCGGGGACGGACGTCTTTGCGGCCCCATCTACGGTCTTAAAGAACGGCTCGAACATGTGATCGAGGGTGTGCTGATCCATCCCCGTTCCGGTGTCGACAATCTTCAATTGCACATACCGGCCCTTCGGCAGTCCATCGACGTTTCCGATCTCGTCATCGACTTCCAAGTCTGCCGTCTCAATCGTCAGCCTGCCGTCGCCGGGCATGGCATCCCGGGCATTCACGGCCAGACTCACTGATTTGAGTTGACCTCGAAAGGTCGTTTGGAATGCTCCGACAAGAGCATTGTCGAAAAGGGCTGGTAGACTCGGCAAACCACGGACAACGGCAGCGATTTCACGAGATCTCATCGAGGGCCCTCCTGGCGCACGAGCGGAATCCTTCCGTCCATCTGTGACAAGACCACAGCTCAAGACTGTAACTTCAGTATTATCGCTAATAATTGCCGGGATTGAAACCCCTGAATGGGGCGTTTGATTAGACGGTTCGGGCTAACCGACTCGTGACGGAATGTGAGGTAAGGCGCCTTCATCCTGAGCACGACTGGGATCAACCAATTGACAGAGTGCTGGTCAGAACGATCGGAAATATAGACAAAGTGGCTACACACCTACATCAAACTGTCACGGATCCGGCTTGGTCTGTCGAGGTGGAAACGAAACGGCCGCCTCGGTTCCCGCGTTGTCATCGAACGGCTTCTTTCGCTGTGAACACCGCGTGAATGAAGATCGGCCGTCATCCCTCGGTCAGATTGCCGAACCGCATTGACAGCCGTGTTTCGTCAGAGGCACGACCGGGATGACGTGACTTTGACTAAATAAGTACGCGATGACATCCTCAAAAGTGATTAGCATCACATAAACAGACCCATAAACATCACAAGTGAGCAGGAGTGATGTTGTGCGTTTTCGGGATTCACATCACTGTCCAGCGATTTCTGAAGTCACTTTGCCGCCTCATTCAGACCATCCTCCCTGGTTCCATATCATTGAAATCAAAGTGTCTGAAGCGTCTTGCCGCCTCCGTGTGGGATTCGTCCTGTCGCTGAATCCCAAGTTGACGGCGGTGCGCGTAAAGGTTCGTGGCAGCGAAGATGCTTATCAGGAAATGAAGGAATGCCGGGGCCGGGACTTACTTCCGGTCGGTCATAGCAGCGATCTCGAAACAATTGAACCCGCGTTGTTGGAACGAATCAGACGGTTTCTACAACGGATCCGGCCGCGGCAAATGGCCAGACGGCGGAAACGGAGACGAGATGAGCGAAATGGAAATGGACGAAAGCATCATCAAAGAGTTTTTGATCGAGAGTTTGGAGAATCTGGACCAGCTGGACCGTGACTTGGTCACGCTGGAGGAAGATCCCAACGATCGCGAGATTCTCGCCAGCGTATTCAGAACAATACACACGATAAAAGGAACCTGTGGTTTTCTCGACTTTTCAAAATTGGAATCTGTGGCACACGTCGGGGAAAACCTGCTCAGTAAGCTTCGCGATGGCGAGCTGTTCCTCACCCAGGAAATCACGACCGCTTTGTTGTCGATGGTCGATGCCGTCCGGGAGATGCTCGGATGCATCGAAGCCGACCAGACGGAAGGTGACGCCGACTATTCCGCCCTGGTCGAGACGCTGTCCAAGCTCCAGGTGAGCGGGACCGACGTCCCAGCGGTGGCAAAAGAAGAAGACGCCGTGGTCGACGGGCCTCCGTCCAAGACCCCGGAGGCGGACCAGAGTGAAGTAGACGAGTGTGAGTCCGAGCCCATCGAACCCCCGAAAATAGGGGACATTCTCGTTGAATCCGGCCAGGCGACGCCCGAACAGGTCAGTGCTGCTTCCGCCAGCCAACTTGACGGCGATCCGCGGCACCTGGGTGAGATTCTCGTCGAACAGGGAACCATCGAGCCCCATGACGTCGTCGATGCGCTGAAGAAGCAGAACGAGGGTCGCAAGAACGTTGCCGACTCCAACATCCGAGTCGATGTCGATCTACTGGACAAACTGATGAACCTGGTTGGGGAGCTTGTACTGGCTCGAAACCAGGTCTTGCAGTTTTCCGTGACGCAGCAGGATGCCTCCTTCATCGGTACGTCGCAACGTTTGAACCTGATCACCACCGAGTTACAGGAAGGTGTCATGAAGACGCGGATGCAACCGATCGGCAATGTCTGGAGCAAGTTTCCCCGGGTGATCCGCGACCTGGCGAGTTCGTGCGGTAAGCAGATACGCATCGAAATGGAAGGCAAGGACACCGACCTCGACAAGACCATTATTGAAGCCATCAAAGATCCGCTGACCCACATCGTTCGGAATTCCGCCGACCACGGTATCGAGCCACCGGAGGCCCGTGTGAAGGCTGGAAAGCCCGGCGAGGGACGCCTGCTCTTGCGTGCCTTCCACGAGGGCGGTCAGGTCAACATCGAAATCTCGGATGACGGCGCCGGGATCGACCCTGGAAAGATGAAGAAGAAGGCTGTCGAAAAGGCGCTGATCACGTCCGAACAGGCGGAGCGAATGGGCGACCGCGAGGCCGTCAACCTGATCTTCCTGCCCGGTTTTTCCACCGCCGAACGAGTCACGAACGTGTCGGGCCGGGGTGTCGGGTTGGATGTCGTCAAGACCAACATCGAAAAGATCGGAGGGACGGTCGACGTGGCGAGCAAGCTGGGGGAGGGAACCACGATGAAGATCAAAATCCCTTTGACCCTGGCGATCATTCCAGCCTTGATCGTGACGTGCGGTCATGGCCGCTACGCCATCCCGCAGGTCAGTTTGCTGGAGCTGGTTCGCCTGGAGGGAGAGCAGGCCCTCAAGGGAATTGAGTCAATCCACGGCGCTCCGGTCTACCGGCTGCGTGGTGATCTCCTCCCACTGGTTTATCTTAACCGGCAGTTGCAGATCGACCAGGAGGAAGGGGAAGAGGGGCCCGAGGCGATCAACATCGTCGTCCTCCGGGCCGACGATCGGCAGTTCGGCCTTGTTGTCGAGGACATCAACGACACCGAGGAGATCGTTGTCAAGCCACTGGGAAAACAACTGAAAGGGATTTCGGTCTTTGCCGGCGCCACGATCATGGGAGATGGAAGGGTTGCATTGATTCTCGACATACTCGGAATCGCTCAACAGGCGCAGGTTGTTTCCGAGGTTCGCGACCGTGCCATGGCCGACAAACTGACTTCAGTGCGTGACCAGGCCGAAGACGTCGTGACCCTGCTGATTCTGGGCGTCAACGGTGGCCGCCTGGCCGTGCCGTTGTCTCTTGTCGCACGTCTCGAAGAGTTCGCCCGCTCAAGCGTTGAACGATCCGGGGAATTCGAGGTGATGCAGTACCGCGACGAGATCATGCCTTTGGTCCGTTTGGCGAAACTGCTCGATTTTGGCGAGCAGGTTACCGATGAGGGCGACACGATGCAGGTGGTCGTCTACACGGAAAACGGGCACAGCGTCGGTCTTGTCGTCGACAACATTCTCGACATCGTCGAAGAACGACTCACGGTCCAGAGCAAGTCCAGCCAGGGAGGCCTGTTGGGATCCGCCGTGGTTCACGGGAAGGTCACCGATCTCCTGGACGTTCAGGCGTTGGTCCGCTCCGTCGATCCCACATTTTTCGAGGACACCGCTTCGGCGGTGTTGGAGGAAGCCAGTCATGTCTGAAGCCCGCCAATTCTGCACGTTTGCTCTAGACGACATGTTTTTCGGAGTCGATGTCGTCGAAGTCCAGGAAGTCATCCGGTACCAGGAAATGACGGCCGTACCGCTGTCATCGCCGAACATCAGCGGTTTGATCAATCTGAGGGGGCAGGTCGTCACGGCGGTTGACTTGCGCCGACGCCTGGACATGCCCCAGCGCGCCACCGATCAACTGCCGATGAACGTTGTCGTACACACCGATGACAGTGCCGTCAGCCTCCTGGTCGATGAAATCGAAGATGTCCGCGAGGTCAGCTCCGACACCTTCGAGCCCCTCCCGGAGACCCTGACCGGCGTGGCACGGGAACTGGTCAGTGGTGTGCACAAGCTCGAGGACCGGCTGCTCCTGATTCTGGATACGAAGAAAGCCATTTCACTAAACGACGTTTCGAACAATTAACAGAAGAAGACTCAGATTAGAGGAAAAACAACATGAAACTTAAGGTACCCCAGGTAATCGTCAACTTGAACGTGAAGAGCAAGATCGCATTGATGCTGCTCTTCCCTCTGATGGGCCTCCTGTATTTCTCAGTAACCGGGATATGGGAGAAGAGCGGCGTCGTTCAGGAAATGGGACAGTTGCAGGAACTGTCCGCCCTTGCCGTGTCCAGCAGCGAGCTCGTCCATGAGACCCAGAAGGAACGGGGCCGGACCGCTGCATTTCTCGGAAACTCTGACGCGCCGTCGTCGGACTTCGTCGCGCAGACTTCGGCGACCGACGGAAAAATCTCAGAACTCAGGAGCTTCCTTGATGGCTTTGATGCCGAGGCCTTCGACGACAGGTTCCAGGGCCTGCTGCGGTCGTCGTTGACCCAGCTCGACCAGATCGGTGGGAAACGGGACGCTATCCTGGCCCGGAACATTTCAGCCGCCGACGCCATCGGCTACTATACGGGAATGAATTCGTCCTTCCTCGACATCGTTTCCTACATGGCCAGTATCAGCAGCAGTGCCGAACTTACGACGCAGATCAACGTTTACGTTAGCCTCCTGCAGGCCAAGGAGCGCGTCGGAATAGAGCGCGCCGTCCTCAGCAACACCTTTACCGGCGACAAGTTCGGTCCGGGCAATTTTGTCAAGTTCGTCTCCCTGATGGCAGAACAAGTCGCCTACACCGACACGTTTCTTTCCTTGGCCAGTGACGATCAGAAGAGTCTCTTTCAATCAACCATCTCAGGCGACGCTGTAAATGAAGTGGAGCGGATGAGACAGGTGGCCCTCGACAACTCCGACAGGGGGCGTTTCGACACAGACTCGGGCTACTGGTCAATACGATCACGAAGAAAATTGACCTCCTCAAAGAAGTGGAAGACAGCCTGGCTGTGGAACTTGGCGAAAAAGCTACCAGGCTCTCCTCGGAGGCGAGTGGCCAGAGGGCGACCTATATCGTCACTTCGATCGTTGCGATGGGATTGAGCCTTCTCTTGTCGGTAGTCGTTGCGATGGGAATCTCGGGTCCGCTGGCCAAAACAGTCGATATCCTGAATGCGCTGGCGGACGGAGATCTCGAAAAGAAGCTCGATTACGACTCCAAAGACGAAGTGGGCCGGATGGCGATTGCGCTGAACAAGGCCATGGACGGCGTTAAGGGTGCGTTGCAGGCCGATAAAGTCGACTGGAATGAAATAGCCGAGCAGAGACTCCAGGAGAAAGACCGGATCGAGCGTGAGAGACAGGACGCCCAGGACCTGAAGGACAAGGTCGACCAGATGCTCGACGTCGTGACGGCTGCCGCGGACGGCGATCTGACCCGGGTAGTCACGGTGAGCGGAGACGACGCGATTGGCCAGCTCGGCGGAGGTCTGCGGAAGTTCTTC
Source organism: uncultured Solibacteraceae bacterium (assembly GCA_964584435.1). Lineage (GTDB taxonomy): Bacteria > Acidobacteriota > Terriglobia > 20CM-2-55-15 > 20CM-2-55-15 > CAZOZZ01. The sequence goes on from CAZOZZ010000022.1 coordinate 17,922, forward strand.
GAGGACCTGAACGGGCACATGAGCCGGATTACCGAAAACGCCACCTCGTTGGCTACAGCAGCAGAGGAGTTGACGGCAACAGCCCAGCAGATGGGTGCAAATGCCGAAGAGACCTCGAATCAGGCCGCGACCGTGTCGACGAGTGCCGATGAGGTCAGTGCCAATGTCGATACCGTAGCGAGCGGTAGCGAGGAGATGAGTGCCAGTATTCGCGAGATCGCCAAGAATGCCAACGAAGCGAGCAAGGTCGCAACGTCTGCGGTCGAGGTCGCCGAGCATACGAACACGACCGTCGGCAAACTGGGCAAGAGCAGTACCGAAATCGGTAATGTGATCAAGGTCATTACGTCGATTGCGCAGCAGACCAACCTTCTGGCCCTGAACGCGACGATCGAAGCAGCACGGGCCGGTGAAGCCGGAAAGGGATTTGCCGTGGTCGCCAACGAGGTCAAGGAGTTGGCGAAGGAGACCGCTAAAGCGACTGAGGACATCGGCCAGAAAATCGAAGCGATTCAAACCGATACCAAAGCCGCCGTGGAAGCCATCGGGCAGATCGGTTCTACCGTGACCCACATCAATGACATTCAGACCACGATTGCCGGCGCCGTCGAGGAACAGACCGCGACGACCGCGGAGATCGGACGAAACGTTGCCGCCGCGGCGACTGGAAGTACCGAGATCGCGCAGAACATCACGGGCGTTGCCGGTGCAGCGCAAAACACCAGTGAGGGAGCGACCCAGACTCAGACGGCTGCGGAAGGTCTGAGCGTTATCGCCAGCGATCTGCAATCGCTTGTGGGTCAGTTCAAGTTGACGGCATCTCCGACGGCCGTTCGGTCGGCTGAGGTCAATAGACGCCAGCACGACGCAGCTTGATGGAATACCTGTCCTGCAGACTGACGAGTTTGCAGGACAGGTATCTGAACCGAATTGGGACAGATGCGTCAAAGGATGACGCATCCTGGAGGAATTTCGAAATGAGCGGACATGGATGTTTAAGATCTGTAGTTCTCGTCATCGCCCTGATTGCCCTGCCATTCGATGGCGTGGCGGGTCAGGCTCTACTGGATGAGCCAGCCACCGAGCCCGTCTTGTTGGCGGATGCAGGAGTGATTGATGAACCATCGAACACTGAAGCCGCCGGCCAGGTGTCGGTGGGATCTGGGAGCAACCTGGGTACGGTTCGATTCTATGCCAACAACTGGACCCGCGTGTCGGGTTGGGATTACTTCAATCCGGGAAGCACCGGTGGAGATCCCAGCTACGGCTATGTGGCCAACCGTCTTCGCATCGGCATGCGCTGGCAAACTGCAAACACCGAACTGCACGCCGCCGGCCAGCAGGTCCAGTTCTCCGGCGTGCCGACTTCTGCCGCGGGACCGGGCCCCCTGGGACTGGGTGCGGCGTATAGAGGCCAGGGCAACGCCAGCACAAACCCGGGCGGACTCTACGTCCGGTATCTCCATTTCGATGTGAAAAAGATCGGGAACACCGGTCTGTCGTTCAGCTTTGGGCGCTTCGGTTATTCCGGCGGTGGTGAATCGACCGCGGCCGACAGTCCGAAGGTCAATCGCGTCAAGGCCATGCGAGTCACCGACAAACTGATCGGTGAGTTCGGATGGAGCCTCTACCAGCGCGGTTTCGACGGTGTCCGGGGAGACTGGACTCATGGGTTCGGAAAAGTGACCGTTGCGGCCTTCCAGCCCACCCAGGGCGGATTCGAGAATCGTGCCGGGATTTCGATCGATGACATTCGGGTTCACACCGGCGTCTGGACACTGGGTTCGGTTGTACCCAACAGCGAACTGCAGTTGTTCCTCTATGACTACGACGACGAGCGGAACGTGACGGGTTTCCGGCCGGACGGAAGCGGGCTGAAGTCTACCAACGGCATCGACGTGCGGATCCAGAATGCGGGATTTCACCTGGTCAGCGCCAATCGGGCCGGTTCCGGGGAGGTTGATTCTCTCGTTTGGTACAGCTATCAGACAGGTTCCTGGTTCGGACAGACGCACCGGGCGCAGGCTGTTGCCCTTGAAGCCGGATACCAGTGGGATGCGCCGATGAGGCCCTGGCTTCGGGTGGGTTATCTCCGGGGAACCGGTGATGACGATCCGACGGATCAGACCCACGGGACTTTCTTCCAGATGCTGCCGACGACGAGAAAGTACTCGCTGTCGACAGCCTACAACATGATGAACAACACCGATCTTTTCGTCCAGGCGCTACTGACGCCGGCTCCGGGTTGGAGCATCCGTGCCGACTACCACAAGATCGGTCTGTCCAATGCCAACGACCGCTGGCACTTCGGTGCCGGCGCGACGCAGGCAAAGGGTACGGTTTTTGGTTTCGGCACGCGTCCGTCGTTCGGGGAAAGCAGCTTCGGGAACGTGTTCGAAGTGCAGGCGAGCCATACGATTAACTCGCATTGGTCCGTCAGCGGGTACTACGGACACATCCGAGGTTCGAACGTCGTGCGCGGGAACTTTCCCGGCAGCGACAAGTTCAACTTCGCGTATTTCGAAAACGTCCTCAAGTTCTGAGGAAACTGTAGATCAGAGAGGCGGCAATGGAATCGACAAAGTCCGTTCTGAGGATTCTCATTGCGACGTTCGGGTTGGCCGCGGCGACACTCGGCACGACATCCTGCGCCTCCTCACGTCTACAGGCCTTACCGAGCACTAAAGCATGAAACGAATCAGGGTCATGGTTGTCGACGACTCCGTCGTGGTGCGCCGCCTGGTCAGCGATTCGCTCAAGCGGGACCCGGTCATAGAGATCGCCGGCGTCGCGCCTAACGGGAGAATCGCCCTTCAGAAGATCCCACAAATCAATCCCGATGTCATTACCCTCAATGTCGAAATGCCTGTGATAGATGGCCTGGAGACCTTGAAGCACGTCCGGGCCTCCTATCCCAACCTTCCTGTGATCATGTTCAGCACGCTGACCGAACGTGGCGCCGGTGCGACGCTGGACGCGTTGACCCTGGGCGCCTCGGATTACGTCACGAAACCGTCGAACGTGGGTAAGGTCCGAAACGCGTTCGAGCAGATCGAAAAGGAACTGATTCCGAAGATTAAGTCGTTGTGTGGAGCGGTACGCCTGCCGGAGCCGGGCTTGACCACACCGGTTGCTCGATCACGAACCATCCGGGCCGTCCCTCCCCGCAAACCTGTCCGCACTTTCGCGAAACGGTCCGCGTCGGCGTCCGGAACCATCAAGATCGTGGCCATCGGCTGCTCGACCGGAGGACCGAATGCTCTGGCGGAAGTCATTCCCGCACTCCCTGCGGATTTTCCGGTTCCCATCGTTATTGTCCAACACATGCCCACGCTGTTCACGAAGCTTCTTGCGGAACGGCTCGATGCGAAATCGCAGCTTACGGTCGTGGAAGGTGGTCCGGGAGTAAGGGTTCGTTCCGGTACGGTCTACATCGCTCCTGGGGACTACCACATGACGGTAAAACGCCTGGGCCGCGACATGGTTCTGGCCACGAACCAGGATCCACGAGAGAACTCATGCAGGCCGGCGGTCGATGTCCTGTTCCGATCGGTTGCTCACACTTTCGATTCGAGTGTGTTGGGAGTTGTTCTTACGGGAATGGGTCAGGACGGCCTCCTGGGCTCGGAGGACATCCTCGAGGCGGGCGGACGCGTCATCGTCCAGGACCAGGCCAGCAGTGTGGTCTGGGGGATGCCCGGTCTAATAGCGAAGGCGAATCTCGCAGACAATGTGCTACCCCTCGATCAGCTATCCCGGGAAATCAAGGCCCGGGCCGGCCAGGGCCACCCTGGCTCATACGACCGCTGGTTGGCAAGGGCATAACACGCTTTCGGCGGCTCCTGGCCTCTCCGGATCGATCATTCGGGGGCGAGGTCTGTGTGACGGCTTCCTGATGACCGTCGTTCCATCCGAGATGTAGGTGCGGTCTGTGACCGCACGAATCATGCGCTCATAGAGCGCCCCTACATCAGATCGAATCCGTTCTATGTTCCGATCTTGAGCTGCGCCGTCAGGTTCTTCAACAAAGCAACCGCAGACAACGCCGCGATCCTGGAAGTCTTCGGGTTGTCCGGAGACGGTGCGTTCTCCATGGTGGTGTGTAGCCGCCCGAAATCCCCGACGACCTCAATTTTATGGATGTTTTGCTGGACGGTGGGGTCGGCGATGATCGTCACCCGTGTCCGGTCCACGCCGATACCCGCCAGGCTCAAGGATGCGGAGACGTTGATGTTTGCCGGGAAGCCCCGACAAGCCTCTCTCGCACTGCCCTCAAAAACGGTTGTGGGTTCTGTCAGGTTCGACAGGTCGATCGCATGATCTTCGAGGTAAGGCGCGCCCTCAAGGGACCGGGGAGGTTTGCGTGTCCGTATTCCCACGTGCTCGATCGATCCGATCCCGGCGGCCTTCACGGCGTCCAGGCCGGCAATGGCGCCTGAAGGACAGTGAATCGTCGAGCCGGTCTGGACTGCCAGGTCGATCCAGTCGGTCCGGTCGATCAACCCTCCCACGCTCAAGACCACGATGTCTTTTCCGCGTGAGATGACGGCCGGGGCGACCTCGGCAAGAGCCGCCGGGCCGGCGGCCTCGACGACGAGATCGGACATCTCGGCGAGTTTCTTCATGGGGACCACCGGGGGGTGGGATTCGAGATCACCGGCCAGGTTTGACGCCGCTTCCTGATCCTTGTCCACTAGACCCACCAGGCGTGCCGGCACTTCGCCGCTGTCGATCGCTCTGGCGATCGTCGAACCCATGTTCCCGGCGCCGACTATTCCGATCTGGAGCATTTCGTTTCTAGTTTGCTTCATAAACAGACAGCTTGCTTCCGACTACCCGCCCTCAGCATAGTTGGATAACGTTTCCATGTCGGGAACCAACAACTCTCGCCCTGAGGTCTTGATCAATCCCACCTTCTGCATCCGGGCCGTGGCCCGTGACACCACTTCCCGGACTGATCCCAGACGGGTCGCAATCTGTTCCTTGGAAAGATTCAGTTCGAACCGAATGCCGTCCGGGGTTTCCACTCCGTTGGTCCTTGCCTGGTCCAGAAAGAAGCGGGCCAACCGTTGACCTACCTCATGCAGCGAGAGCGATTCGGCCAGTTCGGCGCAGTGCCGCAGCCGTGAGGCGAGGACCCTGAGCGCGGCCATGCCGATTTCCGGATGCTTCATGCAGAGATAGCGAACGTCTGCCTTCTTGATCAGCAACACGATTGCATCTGACTCGGCTGCAACCGTGGAAGGGTGAATCCCATCATCGAAGACGGGTACCTCGGCGAATGTTCCACCGGCGCCTTCGACGTGAATCACCTGCTCCCGGCCGTCGGCGCCCGTCCGGTATGCTCGAACGCTGCCTTCTACTACGACGTAGAGCCCGGCCACGTTCTCGCCTTCGACGATGATCACTTCGTTTCGCGCGAGCTTGCGTTCAATCGCACGTTGGGCGAGTTGATCAAGCGTCGTGTCGTCCAGCGTGCCCAGGAGCATCGTCCGACGAAGTGCTTCGGTCTTGTCGACAGGCATCGTCCCCATGATAACGCGCAAGTGGGTTTTTCACTGAATGTGACTAAAGTCACATCGCGGTTTCCCCGAACGGCCTAGACTCCTGGATGAGGAGGGTTTTAATGGAACTTACACCAACGTCAACGCTCGGTGAGATCGTTCGGGAAAATCTCTCGACGACTCGTGTGTTCGAGGAAAACGGCCTCGATTACTGCTGCGGGGGGAATCAGAGTTTAGAACAGGCATGCAAAGAAGCGGACCGAAATATCGATGAGGTACTCGTGGCCCTGGGAGCCGCGCTCCAGGCACCTGGAGCTGAGGGTGCCATCGATTTCGGGCGTCTTGGATTGGAAGATCTGGCTTCCCACATCCTGGAAACACATCACGTTTACGCCAAGCGCGAGTTGGAGCGGTTGCCCCGCTTGCTCGAAAAAGTCTGTGGTGTTCACGGGGAACGTCATCCCGAACTGCTGGAGATACGGCAACAGTTCGAGACCTTGAAAAAGGAACTCGAACCGCACATCTGGAAAGAGGAGCAGGTCCTTTTCCCGTATATTCGCGGCCTTGGAGAGGCGCAGCGGAACGGTCAGGGTGCTCCGCCATCCTGCTTCGGCACGATACAGAACCCGGTCAACATGATGCGGATCGAGCATGAAGCAGCGGGTGAGGCCCTGGCGAACTTGCGGAAGAAGTCGGGAGGCTATCAGGCGCCCGAAGATGCCTGTGTCAGCTATCGTGCGCTGTACGATGCCCTGGAAACCTTCGAGAAGGATCTCCATCAGCACATCCACCTGGAGAACAACATCCTGTTCCCGGGTGCCATTGAGCTGGAGGAGCAAGGGTCCGGCCTCCCGGCTGGAGAAGGGGCTCCATCGGGAGCGTGCGGGCACTAAGAATCCGCACCGTTCACCTTTAGTTTTGGGCTGTGTTCGAACACTTTTTGGGGCCCACCGACCGGACGGTCGGTGGGCCCATTGTTTTTTCCTGCCCCACGGCTCTATCTTGTCAGTCGGTAAATCAACAGGGCGGCGCGCTGGATCGCGGGAACGATCGATGACGGCTCCAGTGTTTCCTCTACCGTGTGGCCGTTCGCGCCTATCGGGCCCAGTCCGCCCAGTGCAGCCTCAACGTGGGGTGCGACGAACGAGATATCTGCGGCGCCTCTGCGGGCAGGATCGAAGGGCCTGACATCGCCGTGTCCGAGCGCCTCACTGACCTGGCTGTATACGGACAGGAGTTCGTAGTTGGCGTCGTCTGGCGACATGGCAGGGTAGCCTTCGGCGAATGTGATCTCCGCGTTCGTTTGCGGCAGATGGTTTCGAACTATTGCGCTCATTTTCGCCTGGGCCCGTTCCAACTGTTCCTGGGACATCGTTCGGATGTCTCCTTCGAGTACCAGTTTTTCGGGTACGACGTTTGTCTTTCCGCCGACCGTGCCCGTGCTTGTCTGTGGATTGTAGTCGACGTCGGAGCCTCCGAGTATGACGCCGACGTTGAACGTCAGGTACTGCTCCCCACGTATCTGGCTGTAGAAAGCGTTCAATATGCGGGCTGTCTCGTAAACCGCACCGGCACCGACGTTGTCGCTGAAGACTCCGGATGAATGGGCACGGACACCCCCGACCTGGAGCGACCAGTTCGCCGCGCCTCTCCGGGCGACAACTCCGAGCAAGCCGTCTGAATCCCGGGACCCGGACTCGAAGCCGAGAGCGACGTCGCTGCTCTTGCCCAGTTCGATTAACTCGTGCCGAGCCACGGAGAGTGGGAGTCCCGGCCGCTCCTCATCGCCGGTGAAAATCACGCTTATCGTCGTACCGTCCAACACGCCGGCGTCCGCCAGGGCCTTCAATGCATACAGCATGACGACGTCGCCGCCCTTCATGTCGGTGACACCGGGACCCTTGATCGTGTCCCCATTGCGTTCATACCGCTGAAATGGGCTGTCTTTCTCGAACACCGTGTCGAGATGGCCGATCATCAGTACGGATCTCCCCCTGTTCCCGGACCGCTCCGCGATCAAATGTCCGGCCCGGTTGAGAGATTCCGGCAGGGGTTCCCATCGCGTGTCGAAACCGAGGGCATCAAACTCGGGAGAGAGGACATCGGAAATCTGCTTGACGCCTTCCGGATTCAGAGACCCGCTGTTGATGTTGACGATGCGTTCGAGCAGTTCGATGGCTTCGTCCAGGTACCCGGCGGCATTCGCCGAGATCTGACGCTCGACATCGGACAGCTGCCCGGCGACGGCCGGGTCCGGGATCGAAAGCGCAATAACCACCGCGGCTAATGCTAGGAGCCTCGTCGGCAGTCTTCCTGGAATTGCTGGCATCAGTAACACTCCTCCACATCTAACCTTCCGGCGGGGCGACCGACCGAAGGCGAGACCGTTGTTCGGTTTTCCACCACTGCCTACTGTTGCGACCGGGGTGCCTTGTGCAATGGCTTTCGGGGCAACAGCTCGTCGCGGTTTGCCGCGTGGTAAACGAAGGCGGCGACGATCACGGCATTCCGCATCATGTCGGACGGCTGAATCCGTTCGTAGACGTCCATATTCGAATGATGGGTTCGGGTGCTGTATTCAAGCGGGTCCTGGATGAACCCGAAGCCCGGGAGTCCGACTGCCTCGAACGACGTGTGGTCCGTGCCACCGATGCTCGTGGGCGGCTGGCGGGGGCCGCCTACCGCGATCGTCGTCATGCCCAGGTTTCCGAACGGTTCCATCCATGCCCCGAATATGGGCGCGATCCTTTCGTTTCCATTCAAGCTGATCCCGCGGATCGCACCGGTTCCGGTGTCGACGTTGAAGTAGGCCGAAAGGGTGGCGTGATCGGGCTTGAGCTTCATCGTGGCCCGGTCGCCGAAGTGTTCTTTCACATAAGCGTCGGAACCGAGCAGGCCTTGTTCTTCACCGGTCCAGAGTGCGAGGCGTACCGTGCGTCGCATCCGGAGGTTCGTTGCTTTCAGGATGCGGACTGCCTCCATCATGACCGCCGAACCGGACGCATTGTCGGTAGCGCCCGTGCCCGTATGCCAGGAATCGAAGTGGCCTCCGAGCATGACGATCTCGTCGGACTTGTCGGTTCCGCGAATCTCCGCTATCACGTTATAGGCGTCGAGGTCGTCATCGTAGAACGTGTTCCGGACGTCGGCTTCGACGGTGACCGGTATGTCTTTGGCAAGAGTTCGCACGATACGCCCGTAGTGTTCGACAGCCATCACGAGCTGTGCCGGTACGGGTGGATCGTCTGGGTTTCGGGAGCCGCCGCTCTGGACGAACACTGTTCCGCCGCTGCCGCGCCCGGGTTCTATCAGTGCGGCAACGCCCTCGTCCACGTAGAACTGGGTTCTCCTGCTGGCGAACTCTCTGGCGGACGGGTCACGTCCGCGTCCTGCCGGCCTCGACAGCCGCGCCGCGCGCGCCTCCAGATCCCCGTCTGTAAGGCGTCGTGCCAGGGGTTCGAACAGAGCCGGCACTTCGGGCATCGCCGCAGTCAGGACATACTTGCCCTTGAGCTTTCCGCGATACTCGTCGAAGTCTTCCTCGCTGTTGATGATCGCCATGACGACCTCGCCGGCCACTGTTCCGTCGGTTCCGGGCGTCCAGGCTTTCGGATAGGCGATGACCGGGTAGGAGCCCTCCCCGATCCGCATCGAAGCCTGCATCGTGTCGTTCGTCCAGCCGCGGCCAAACTCACCCCAGGTTTCCAGATCGACATTGACGAGTTCCCACTCGATCAGCCTGTCCCGGGCCCACTCGGCCGCAGCCTTGATGTTCGGTGAGTTTGTCAGGCGCGGGCCGAAAACGTCGGAGAGATAACTCATCGTGTCCATGATCTCGGACCGGTTCAATCCCTCATCCTTGATCCTGTAAATCGCATCGAGATCGACGGGTTCGAGGTTCTGCCCCATGATCGGTATCGCGAGACTGAGAAGGACCACACCGGAAACTAAGAGGTACGCGGCTTGGCGTTTCATCATAGTGACTCCTGGTTGACGAACATTCGGTTTGGAACCGCCTGATTATCTTCCCGGCAGGCAGTCGGGGTCTAGCGAAAAGGGAAGACAGCGGCGAGATTCCAGCAGCCATTCCTCTAATTCGGGGAATGGCACCATGATTTTGCCGAAAGTGGATCTTGAACGAGAACCTTCAACGTGTCACGGTTTACGGAGTACCGGAAAAGAGGAGCAACATGGTTCGCAGGATTCGTTGGGTCGATCGGGAGTTCCAATTCGATTTCGAGGTTGCCCGCTACCCTGAGTTACTGGAACGGTTACGGGGGACACCGGCGAGAGCCTCGGATCGTTTGCGAGGGCTTTCGAATGCGGTGTTGACACGCCGGTCCGGAGGCCAGTGGTCGGTTCAGGAAAACGCGGGTCATCTACTCGATCTGGAATCCCTGTTCGCGGGACGGCTTGACGATTTCGAAGCAGGGAAGAGCGAACTGCGTCCTGCCGACATGGAGAACCACAAGACGAACGATGCGAATCACAACGAGGCGGATCTGGCCGCCCTGCTTTCGGAATTCCGCCGGCAACGTATGGACTTCCTGGCTCGCCTTGATGCTCTGGACGCGTCGGATTTCGCCAGATCCGCACGGCATCCCCGCCTCAAGAAGCAGATGCGGTTATGCGACATGCTGTATTTTCACGCCGAACATGACGACTATCATCTAGCGACGATCATGGAATTGCTCGGCAGCGATCAGGTTTCAGTCCGGCTTCAGTCAACTGACCACTGATAACTCAGATCCTCTCCAACTCCCACAACACCACATCGCTGTCTTTCGGAACGAATACCCCGCCGCCACAGTTGATGAAATGTCGAGAGAAGAGTTTTCGGTACCAATCCGCTTCGCGGCGTCGCATGGCTGGGTCGGTACGCTTCCGGTCGCAATTCTCCTGATCCCAGTCCTCCTTCGTGATCGCCTGGATATAGACCGCTCCCCGGCACAACTTGACGATGTTCTTGATTGCGAGCCGAACCTCTCGATCCGTCAGATACGGCAAGACGTCTTGACAGATGATCAGGTCGTATTTGCTTCGGGATTTGAACTCGACGACAGACGCCTGTTTCCACCCGTACTTGTCACACAGGTACGGGGAGACCTCAACGCCCGTGTAGGCGATCTGTCGCTCCATTGCCACCAGGGCGGCTTGCCACAGCCCCAGACCGCAGCCGAAATCGATCACGCTGCGAACCGGGATCTCGAAATGGTCCAGATACCGCAGTACGAAATCGGCCAGCCGTTTGAACTCTTCCGGTCTGGCAACCGCGGTCGAGGGGTGCCGATAGAAGCGGTCGTAGAACTCTTTATCGAATGTCGATGCTTCGGCCTTCTTACCCATGTGGTGGGACGTCCACGACACTCACGAGACTAGCGCAGTCGTGACGCCCGAGCCCTCTGCTCGGCGGCCATCTCAACGAGCCTTCGTAACTCCACGATCGGCTGTTCGTGATCGTCTACCTGCAGCCGCAGGACAACATCGTTGTTCAGCCAGACACCGCCGTCTTTCTGGACGATGAGCATCGCGGCCGACTGCATTCCGCGTCGATCCCCACCGGCCTCCTGGCCCGCCTCCAGCGCGGCCTGGAGCCGCAGCGATAGATGACCTTCGGTTTCGTCAAAGGCCCGAACCATCCCGTCGACCACTTCGGGTCCGGCCAGGATGTTTCCCTGCGCGGAAGAAAATCTCCCAATCTTGTGGCCGGCCCAGTCGCTGGCCTCGGGTCCGGTGTGTGTAGCCACTCTTCCCTCGGCGTTCATCACCGAGAACTGGCGTCCACCCTTCGGCCAGTCACTCGGGAAGGGGTCTATGTCGGCTTTCAGAATGCGCTCTACGATCTGGTTCGGCGAGACTTTTTCTTCGAGTAGTTCCATTGCCTGCGGTCCGTAACTCACGTCGATCCAGGCCTGAGTGGCGACCACTCCGACACCGGCCTCTCCCCAGATCACACCGTTGCCAACTGAAAACACGCGTGACTGAACAGCTACCCCGATTTCACCGGTTTCCGGGTCGTATCCGACAATCGAGAACGTTGATACCGGATCGAGTGACTTGGATTCGTCCCGCGCTTCCTGCGCACCGTTCCCGAACGAATTCGACATGACCACCAGAACCGTGACGAACCCAACGAGCAGTATTGTTGATTTTCGTTGCCCCATCCTTTTCACCTCCACCTTGGTGGCGAAAGTCTAGCACGACTCTTCCGGCGTCGGCCCCGCTCCGAGCACGGACCAATGAAACGGATCACGGTTTCGACTACTGCCTCGTCCGTCGTGCGGGCCGATACTTCTGGTGACACGCCCCGCACGCCTGTCCGGTCGCCTGGAGGGCGGCGGCCGCCGCATCCAGGTCACCCTCTTCCAGGATCTTCAAGAGCTCGATTGACTTCTGGTGGGAGTCCTGTGCCCACTCCACGCCGTCATCGACCTGCCAGTTCGTGTTCTGCGTCACCCAGAGGTACTGGATTTCCTTGCTGACATCGACCAGTTCACGCGCCTTGAGCTGAGCTGCTTCGAGATTACCGGCACCGATATCACCTCGCATTGCCAGGTACACGGCCCCTCCCCTTACCATAAGGTCGTGCTGGCACAGTTCGGCTGCCCATCCCACGGTGACAAGTGACAGGATTGTGAGAACGAAGACTCCGATTCGGTATTTCATTATGATCTCCTATTTGAATCCCGGTATGTATTCCACTATCAAGACTCGGCCTCTCCAGACATGATGACACGTCCGGCTGACGGAGTCGAAGCAGGGACGCTGATTGGGTCTCAGTCGGCAAGACCTTTGAGGGAAGAGAGATGAACACCTCTTTCCTGACGCAGAAGACCGCACCGGCGGGTCGCTACTGTTGGGAGCCCGTTACCCATGATGCCAGCATCCGCCACTCCTCCTCGTCCCGGGAGGCCCAGTGTCTGCCACCCGGATGGAAGGGGGCGCCGCCTGCCTCGTGGGCGAGGGGCAGCATCAACAAACGGCTGACGAGGGGATCGCCTGGGACGACCACCCTCCGGACGGCCTGGTAGTTGCGGCGCGATTCTTCTTCGTTCCAGGTCGTGCGGCCTTCCGGCAGCGGTTGCAGTCGAAATGCGGAACTGCGTGAATGGCAGGTGATGCAGCGGGCCAGTCCCTCCCGCTTTCTCAAGAACACGGATTGCACTCGCGTCTTGAAGAATTCAAAGTCCAGGTCCGGTGTTGGCGTGGATGGTGTTGCGACCCCCGCGGCTGCGGATGCGGTGCGCACCCAGGCGGCCAGGGTTTGCCACTCGGGATCGTCCTGAGATCCGAACTGCTTGCCCCCCGCATGCCGGCCATCCCCGCCGGCGTTGTTGGCGAGCGGGTGCCGAAGCAGACGGCTCCCGAGAGGCTCACCAGGCGTTACCAGTCGCGAAGCAGTCTCAAAGTTGAGGCGGGATTGCTCTCCGCTCCACGACAAGGTGAGCGGCGAGACCGGTTCGAGGCGAAACCTGCTGATGACCTTCGAATGACAGATGAAGCAGGATCCGCCAGGGCCCGTCGGGGCTCTCATCTTAAGAAAGATCGGCTCTACCCGGGTCCTGTAGAAGTCGAAGTCGAGCCCCTGCGACCTCAGGTTCGTGGGCGCAAGAAGTAGACTGAGGATCAGCAACACACCCGTTCGGGCCATACTTCAACTCCACCAGAGCCAGAGTTCCGCGATAACAAAAAGGGAACCGATGGTGCCAAGGCCGAGGAAGAAAGCTTTCCCAAACGTTCTTCCGGCCCCCGGCCCAACGCGCAGTTCGTACGGGAAGCCTTCTTCTGGACGTCTTGTGGCGTACCCCGTGCACAGCAACACGACGATGGCGAGTATGATAGCCATTTCCGGCAGACCCAGCCTGAACATGGCCCAAGGATATCCCTCCATCAGTGTTTTTCAAAACTATTAGAGATCGCGTTATTGTTGATGGAGCCGGGTGGACGTCGTCGTTTGTTGACTTCCTGAAAAGGCCCGAATAGAGTGGGCGTCGGGAGGGAACACCTGATGACGTCGACCCCCAAGCGATCCCATTTTCGCTACACGACTTGCCTGACGGTCGTGCTCTGGGCATTGCCTGTGCTTGCAGCGATCGGCCAGGTTCGGATCATCCAGACCAACGCCGCGGGCGACACCATCCACCTCATCGATCCCGACACGAACACGGTCGTTGGCGAGATCAAGGGTATCGAGGTCAACCATGGGGCTGCGGCGGCTCCGGACGGAAGCCGCTTCTACATCAGCAACGAATCCGAACATACGCTCGACGTTGTTGACGTCGAGACGCTTCGGGTGACAAAGCAGATACCGTTGAGCGGCCGCCCCAACAATGTCGCGATTGGAAAGGACGGTCGTCGGGTCTACGTTGCGATCATGTCGAGCCCGGGTGCCGTGGATGTCATCGACACGGACTCTCTGGAGAACGAACGACGAATCCAGACGCGCGGTGGGGTGCACAACACCTACGTTACTCCGGACGGAAGACACGTCGTCGCCGGTTCGATCGGGGGACGCAACTTCACGGTTATCGATGCCGAAACCGAACGGCCTCTCTGGTCGCTCTTCTTTGACAACGGCGTTCGCCCCATGGCGTTCGAAACCAATCCCGATGGGTCGACGAAGCGGGTTTTCGTCCAGATTTCCGGTTTTCATGGTTTCTATATCGTCGACTTTGAGAGGCGTGTTGAGGTTGGCCGCGTCACTTTGCCCGACGTGCCGCCCGATCAGAGACACCTGTCCGGTTTGCAGGGATCTCCATCGCACGGGATCGGCGTGGCCCCGGACGGCAAGACTCTCTGGGTCTGTAGCAAGGTCAACAGCTATGTCTATGGATATTCTCTGCCGGACTTGACGCTGCTTGGAGGCGTCCATGTGGGCGAACACCCCGACTGGCTGACGATTACGCCCGACAGCAAAACGGTCTACGTCGCCAACGCTGGCTCGAACTCGGTTTCGGCAGTGGATATCGAGACCCTGAAGGAAGTCGCCCGCATCCCCGTCGGCCAGGTTCCTAAACGGAACATCACAGCGGTCCTGCCGTGAGAGAACCTGAGATGTAGGTGCGGTCTATGACCGCACAGATTCATGCGCTCACAGAGCGCACCTACACCATCAGTTGCCTGGTTCCTCCCCAAGCGCTGCGGCACGAAACAGATTGTCGGCTGATTGCAGGATGACCTGCCGCAGCCGGAGCGGATAGTCCGGGCGGTCCGCCAGGAAGCTTCTGACGATGCCTGCCGCCGACCGCGTGTCGTGACCGCCGAGCGTGGCTCCCATCCAGCTTCTCGGGAAGAAGATGTCTCCGGTCTGCCGGATTTCCTCCAGCAACTCCAGGGCAGGACGCAGATAGTGTTCCGAGTCCCTGGCTCGCAGCGGATGGTTCAGGTATCGCATTCCCTCGAGAACCCAGGGTTCTCGCCGCCGGTTTCCGACGTCTGAGAGGCTGCTGAAAAACTCGTCCCTCGTTTCCTGACTATCCGAGAGAGCAGGCATGACGAACCCGAAACGGGCCTTCCGGTCCGGGTTAGCGAAGCGTTCCAGTTGTTCGGCCAGGATCGCTTCGGATTCCGGAACAGAGCGCACGGCCAGTTGAAGTGCCATCGTCGCCTCGTCGGCTTCGGACATGGTCACTCCCGGAATTTCCTCCTGACGCCGCCAGACCCGTTCCAGAAACCGAACGCCTTCCTCCGTAGTCACAACCCCGCGAAACGCGGAGAAGTACGTCGATTTCATGCTCGATGACGTGGAGCGGCTAATGCCGGTTCCAAGCACCTGTTCGAGCCTTCGCGCAAGCACTTCCCGCTCCGCTTCGGGTAGCAACCTCCAGAAGGCGCTGTTGACATAGCCCAGGACGAGTTGGACGTTCTGTTCTGTATCTTCCCTCGGAAGGGCACCCAGAGCGAGGTCCAGAAAGTCGCTTGCGGAAACCTGGCCCTCGAGCACTTCCTCCCAGAGGGTGACCCATGCCGCCCCCCGCGCAACGGGATCGCTGAGATCGGCGAGATTCTCGAGCAGGAACTGACGGCTGCCCTCGTCCAGTGTGAAGCCACCGTATGCGAGTCCTCCGCCGGTAGGCAATACGAATTCCGGCCGTGGGGTGGAGGCCACGCCCCCCACCTCTGTGCGTTCCCCTATCAACTCCAGGGGAATAGTCTCGGCCGCAGCCGGAGTTCCAAGCAAGACCTCCATCTTCTGCGTCCAGACCAGCGACCGTTCCTCGTCGGGGTCGGCTTGAAGGAATGCCAGTTGCACCATACGACCTTCCTCGTCGACCTCCAGTTCCGTCCGTATCGAGGGGCGTCCGGCCTCTTCGACCCAGGCGCGGCTCCAGGCTGTGACATCAACTTCACTCCGCTCATCGAGGATGCGGACAAGATCGGTCCACGTCGCGTTTCCGAATTGGAATTGATCCAGATAGACCGCAAGTCCTTCCCGGAATGCTTCCGGTCCAAGGATGAGTTCGAGCTGACGCATCACGATGGGAGCTTTCTGATAAATGATCGCACCGTAGAGGCTGCCGGCTTCGTTCAGATTGTCCAGTTCCTGCCGGATGGGATGAGTGCCGGGAGTGCGGTCGACGGCGTACGCGGCCGGGTAGTGTGCGACGAGAAAGCGCAGGTCGTGATTGACCTCGGGGAAGGAGGGGTTCACGATCTTGGCCGCCATGAAGTTGGCAAACACCTCCTTCATCCAGACGTCGTTGAACCACTGCATCGTTACCAGGTCGCCAAACCACATATGAGATGTTTCGTGTGCGATCACACTTGCCCTTCCGAGCATCTGGTTCTCTGTGGCCGACCGGTCGAGCAACAGGCGCGACGACCCGTAGAAGATCGCGCCGGGGTGCTCCATGCCGCCGAACTGGAATGACGGAATAAGAACGAAATCGAATTTCTGGAACGGGTAATCGATCGAGGTGTAATCCTCGAGCCATGACAGCGCCGATGCATGAAGATCGAAAACCGCATCCCGGTTGCGCTCGACCTTTTCCAGATCGGTCTCACGATGGAACATTCGATACGTCCGCCCGTCGCGCTCGGCGGTTTCCACCTGGAACTTCCCGGCCGCAAAGGCAAACAGGTAAGTGGAAATCGGCTCGGTTTCGGCGTACCGAATTCTAACGTTGTCGTCCCGGTCCTCGCGCGACTCTTCCTGCCCGTTCGCGACGGCTTCCCATTCCGAGGGCACCGTCAGTTCGAGCGTGTAGCGAGCCTTGAGGTCCGGCTGGTCGAAGCAGGGAAACGACAGGTGGGCCCGGGCCGGAACGAACAGCGTGTACATGAACTCCGGGTTACGGTTGAGCGCATCGTCACCTGCGGTGAACACCACCTCGATGGCATTCTCACCCGCCGTCAGTTCGGCGGCAGGAACGACGATGTGCTCATTGACCACCCTGAAGTCCGAAGCCCCAGCCTCGGTGGAAACCGAGGTCACGAAATCCGCTCCCGGTGCGAAGTCGAGGACGAGGGGGGATGACGTATTGGTTGTGCGAAACCGGACGACGACTGTCCCTCGAATCGGATCAGAGTCTGATTCCGGAATCGTGAACCGAAGGTCGTAGCGCAGGTCCTGGATGGACTCGGCCCGTTCGGTTGCCAGCGTGAGGGGGACTCCGGGTGCCGGGTCCACCTCATCGACACTGCCGGGTTGGCAACCTGATTCAACAGCCATAACAAGTAACAACAATAGGATCGGCGCTGGGGACAGGCGAAGGTTTCGCATAGAGCGCATTATCAGCCAAGGAGGCTTGATCGGCAACGGATACCGCGGATCTTGTTTTGGACCGATCGCCTTCTATTCCTCCGCCCGAACGGCGGTCTTTCCCCTGTCCTGCCACTGCCGCACAACTCCGGACAGCATCCAGACCACGCCGGCCAGGATGACGATCAACATCGCCCATCGCATGGCGCTGGCCAGCAGTGCGGCATCGAGGGCCGGCCACGAATACTGGCTCAATGTCCCGAAGCGCTCGATCATCCAATGCCAGGCCGTGTGCGTCACCAGGACGGAAAGAATGATGATCCCGATCCGTTCGGCCACAGCGTACCTGAACAGCAGCTCCAGCGTCGGGATGAACAGGGCCAGAACCATCAGCTGTCCCAGCTCCACGCCGACATTGAACGACAGGAGCGACGTCAGCAGGTGGGAGCCCGCAAACTGCATGGTCTCGTGAAGAGCGAACGAAAACCCGAAACCGTGGACGAGGCCGAACGCGAAGGCAATCATCCACCGCCGCTCGACTTTGCTTCCTACGATGTTCTCGAGCGCCATATAGACAATCGACATCGCGATCAGCGTTTCGACGAGAGGCGGAAACCACAAGGAATCCGGCGCCAGGCTGAAGGCGGATGCGATCAACGTGACCGAATGCGCCACGGTGAACGATGTCACGATCACCACGAGCGGACGAAAGCGACGGAACGGGATCACCAGGCACAACAGGAACAACAGGTGGTCGATACCATCCAGGATGTGGAAGAAACCCAGCTCCACGAATCGAAGTGCGGCCTGGTGCCAACGCGGGTCCAGCCGTACCAGGCCCGGCGCCCCAGGGAGCTCAAACGCGCGTACGGCGCCATCTGGTGTCAGGAAACGCAGGACCGTCAGTACCTGTAAGGCCAGCCGTTCAAACGACGGATCGATCGAAAACTGGGATCGATCGGACGTGATGGGATACTCGAATAATACATCTAGAAGTGCCTGTTCCCAATAGAGTTCTACATCGTTTGTAAGTCCGGTGCTTGTGAGATGAGCAAGAGCGTCTTCATAGGAACTGAAGGAGCGATCGGAAGGTAGCGAGACCCGGATCCGGCGAACAGCCGGGTCCGGGAGCCGGGCCTCTCCCTCGTACAGCTGGATGTTGTCGGAGAGCCAGAGGGTAGCGGCATCGTTCAGGGAAGCATCCAACGCGGTCAGGTCGAGGTACCCGGGTCCAAAAGTAGGCCATTCCATGTCCTGCATGGCCTCGAGCGGGACGCGAACGAGCAGCCGCAAACGTTCCCCTTCGGGTTTGAGGAAGGCCTGAACCGTTACATCGTTGGGGACCTCGTGTGCGGAGCTATCGGCGGGGATCAGGACGAACACCAGTACTGCCGCCAGCGCAGCCAACAGCTGCGGTCCCCGGTTCCGGTCTGTTTCTTGATTCCGTAACACGAGCGTAGGGTAATTAGATTCGAGGTCGGCTGACAAGTGAAAAACCCGGATGCCTTTCTGGGATTCGTATATACTGGCGCCCTCCGAAACACTGAGACTTTTCTGTAACTTACTTCGACCGACCGGAGGAAGATGACGATGCGAAAACCCAGGCTGTTAATGGGCGCGGCATCGATGGTGCTCGTTGCTGCGCTCGGCATCGGGGCGAACCTGCTCGACAACCGGGCGGTTGCCGCCAGACAGGCCGGTGTAGAGGCGCCGATGTTTGAGGTAGATCCGTTCTGGCCGAAGCCACTGCCGAACCACTGGATCCTGGGTTCGACGATCGGTGTGTCGGTCGATTCCCGCGATCACGTCTGGATCATTCATCGCCAGACCACGTTCGACGAGAGGACCGAAATCAACGCCGCCGTCGACCCCCCGACCGCTGCGTGTTGTATACCGGCCCCGAACGTCCTCGAATTCGATCCGGCGGGCAACCTGGTGGGGCATTGGGGCGGTCCGGGAGACGGTTTCGATTGGCCGCAGTCCAACCACGGCATTACCGTTGATCACAAGGACAACGTGTGGATCGGCGGCAACGGGCAGGAGGACTCGCATCTCCTGAAATTTTCAAGAGACGGGACGTTCCTGATGCAACTCGGCCGAGCGGGGCAGCTCTCCGGCAGCAACAGCACGGAGAACTTCTGGAGGGTCGCCAAGATTGCGATCGACGCGGAAGCCAACGAAGCCTACATTGCCGACGGTTACGGGAACAAGCGAGTCGCTGTCGTCGATGCCGACACAGGCGAATTCAAGCGATACTGGGGAGCCTACGGAAACAAGCCTGACGATGCGCCGCTCCCGCCCTACAGTCCGGATGCGCCTCCTGCCCAGCAGTTCCGGAGCCCCATGCACTGTGCCGAACTTTCAAATGACGGGTTCGTCTATGCCTGCGACCGTGCCAGTGACCGGATCCAGGTGTTCGAGAAGGATGGCACGTTTGTGAAAGAAGGATTTATCAGACCGGAGACTCTGGGTTCAGGCTCCGTTTGGGACATCGCGTTTTCGCGCGATCCGGATCAGACGTTCATCTATCTGGCCGATGGCTTCAACAAGCAGGTACATATCATCCTGCGCGAGACACTCGAGGTACTGACCAGCTTCGGCGACGGCGGCCGCCAGCCCGGTCAGTTCTTCGGCGTGCACAGCATTGCCACCGACTCGGAAGGCAACATCTACACGACCGAGACCTACGAAGGGAAGCGGCTTCAAAAGTTCGTTTACAAGGGCCTTGGGCCGGTGACCGAGACCGACCAGGGCGTGTTGTGGCCCTCCCCCGGGAGGAACTAGTACAGCACCCCTAAAGTTATGGTACAGTCGCGATCAGCGTTATGGAGATACGTTTGTCGCGA
>CAZOZZ010000023.1:0-11894 GCA_964584435.1 uncultured Solibacteraceae bacterium
TTCATTCAGCTAGAATGCCCAAGCTTTGCCTGGCGCACCAAAGACGCAAAATCGCGAAGGGGGGACAGGTATGGTCATTCAATTGTGCACGGGCGAACGGTCGGGTCCCCGCCAAACCGGTGTCGCCGCCCTAAGAAATAGGAACTTTGCGGGCCTTTGCGGCTTTGCGTTTTTGCGTTGAACTCCTGACCCGCCGTCGCTCTAGCGCGCAGCAATTATCAGGGACTGCTTCAGCGTAAATTCCAGCAACGTTTCGGCAGGGATATAGAGCTGTTCGCCTTTCGTCAGTACCTGAACGGTGCCGGCGGCGCCCGCACCGACGCCAGCGCCGATCGCGGCTCCCTTGCCACCTCCGGCAATCAGGCCAATCAGGGCACCGACACCGGCGGCTTTCCCCATACGGCTGGCGGTCTCGCCGCCACGACCTTCGCCAACTTCCTGATACTCGGCAGTCGTCAGCGCATAGGGAATGCCGTTCACCACGATCTGAGACAGTTCGAGGCGGAGTTCAGCGGCTCCGTTTACACGTCCGGCACCCTCGACTTCGGTAATCCGGCCACGCAGGTCCGAACCTCGCGGTGCCACCTCGATCCCCTCAACCAGCAGTGGTTGGGCTAACGTTGCGGTGAACGTCTGACCGGCCTTGTCGGTTTCGCTGTCAATGCTGTCGATCATCCGGACCCGAATGTTCGAACCGGTGGGAACGGTGTAAGCGGTGGCCGCCACGCTGTCCGCCTTTGGGGGTAGCACTGCTTCCTCCCGGGACCTGAGGCGCGGCCCTTCGGTTCGCCGGGGTGCTGGCACAGCGATTTCTGGCGCCGGCGCTACGTCGGCAACGGGGTCGTCGTTCCCAAACAGAATTCGGGTGACTCCAAGAAGGTCGTACTCCCGAACACCGGCATCGGTCCGGAAGCGAATGACCCGCGCAGTCCCACCCTCGTAATAGCCTTTGACCTGTTCGCCGCTCTTCAGGATCAATGTATCGGAAAAGCCAGTCGCCGCGAGCGACATCAGGGCCACCACCAGAACCAGATGCTTAAGAATTATCTTCATCGATCCCCCTTGCCGAATTAGATACCGAGTTCGAACTGATAACACCGATAACCTACGGCGATTAGACGCTGAACAGTCAAGAAAGTTTACAATCGAATCCTGTCAGGTCAGGGCCTTGCCCAACGGAAGCAGACTCATCTATTCTATTGGCCTGTGACGATGCAGTTCGCGCCCGTAGCTCAGTTGGATAGAGCAACGGCCTTCTAAGCCGTGGGTCGCAGGTTCGAATCCTGCCGGGCGTACTGGTCCCCGTATTCATTCAGACCCCTTGATTCCCTCTGCCACAAACGAATTATCTTCACGCAAACTGTGCGTCACGATCGAAGGTGCGATCATCAGTTACAGAAGAACTTACGCAAGCGAATGAATCCGAGCGCTCGTTCGACGAATACCTCAACAAGCGGAGGCCCAGGATTCGACCCTCCCAGGTTTTGACTCACGATGGCGAAGCCCATTGTTTAAAGGGGCTTGAAACCTTGCGCTCCCCCAAAATAGACCGACTTTATTCACAGGTGTTTCATGTTATAGTCAAAGGTTGGGTGGGGTGGCAGATCCCCCCAATACACTCGGTCTGGTCTAGAAAGGAGATCACGTGTCCCAGCAATCCCCTCAAGCAGTCGTGGTTGATGACGAAGGTGGAGAAGGAGGGGGTCCCATCGTAAACGATCTCAGCATCCAGGTGGCAACCGTAAACGGTTCCGGTAGCCAATCTGCGAACTCGGTGCTGATCCGGTCGATCTTCCAGATGGGAATCCCCGTCAGCGGCAAGAATTTATTTCCCTCCAACATTGCAGGTCTTCCGACCTGGTTCACGATTCGGGCGAACAAAGACGGTTGGATCGCAAACCGGAAAGAAGTCGATGTCGTCATCGCGATGAACGCTCAGTCGGCTCGCGAGGACATCATGAATCTCGAGCCGGGCAAAGTCGTCGTGTATGAGGAAAAGCTCCAGCTTTCCTCCCTGCGTGACGACCTTATTTTTTACCCGGTACCCTTTACCAAACTTGCGAACGAAGTCGCCTCGGACGCCCGTCTGCGGAAACTTCTCGCCAACATGCTCTACGTCGGTGTCGTCGGTGAGTTGCTCGAAATCGAGATGGGCGAAATCGACCGTGCCGTCACCAAGCAGTTCAAGGGAAAGGCTAAGGCCATCGCGTTGAACCAGAAGGCGATCGGAATCGGTGTTCAGTATGCGAAGGAACACCTCAAGAAGCGAGATCCCTTCCGTTGCAAACGGATGGACAAGACGAGCGGGAAGATCATCATCGATGGTAACTCCGCTTGTGGCCTCGGTGCGATGTTCGCGGGTGTAACGGTCGTGATCTGGTACCCGATCACGCCCTCGTCGTCGGTCGTCGAGAGCCTGGCCGGATACATGAAGACCTACCGCCACGACGAAGACGGGAAGGCCACCTACGCCATAGTCCAGGCCGAAGACGAGCTCGCCGCCGTCGGCATGACTATCGGTGCCGGGTGGGCCGGAGCTCGCGCGATGACGTCAACCTCGGGTCCGGGTATCTCGCTGATGGCTGAGTTTGTCGGGTTTGCCTATTACACTGAGGTGCCGATCGTAATCTACAATGTCACCCGCGTGGGTCCGAGTACGGGGCTCCCGACCAGAACCCAGCAATCCGACGTTCTGTCGATGGCGTTTCTCTCCCACGGAGACACGAAACACATTGTGCTCATCCCGGGCAGCGTCGAGGAATGTTTTTCCATGTCGATCGACTCGTTCGACCTGGCGGAACGGTTCCAGACACCGGTGTTTGTCATGACCGATCTGGATCTGGGCATGAACAACTGGATGGCGGACCAGTTCGAATATCCGACCAGAGATTTCGATCGCGGCAAGGTGCTCGGTAAGGAAGATCTCGAACGCATCGGCAAGTTCGAACGTTACCGGGACGTTGACGGGGACGCAATTCCCTACCGGACTCTTCCGGGAACCGACCATCCACTGGCGTCCTACTTCACGCGCGGAAGCGGGCACAACGAGGCCGCCGGCTACAGCGAACGCCCCGAAGACTACAAGAACAACATGGACCGGCTGAACCGCAAGTACGAAACGGCCCGACAGCACGTTCCGAGCCCGGAAATCGACTACGTCGATGGTACCAGCGTGGGTATTGTGGCATTCGGGACCACCGACTTTGCGATAGGAGAGTCGCGTGCGCAGCTCGAACAGGAGCATGGCCTGAAGACGAGCTACCTCAGACTGCGGGCGATTCCGTTTACCAGCGACCTTGAGGAATTCTTCAAGCGATGTGATCGAGTCTATGTCGTCGAACAGAACCGCGACGCTCAAATGGCGATGCTGATGAAGCTGGATCTTCCGATCGAGCAGGTCGCAAAGATTCGATCCATACTCCACTACACCGGTATTCCGATCGATGCGTGCTCGGTCACCGACGAGCTCATAGCGGCTGAGAGAGGAGAGGAAAACTAATGTCGACCACGATAAAGCCTCCGGCCGGGGGTAAGGTCAACCGGCTTGGTCTGGGCCTCAAGGAATATAAGGGCGGCAATTCGACGCTGTGCGCCGGGTGCGGCCACGACGCCATTACGAGTCAGATCATCAAGGCTTTCTGGGAGTACGGTGTGGAACCGCACCGCCTGGCCAAACTGAGCGGCATCGGGTGCTCGAGCAAGACACCCGCATACTTCCTGAACCAGTCACACGGATTGAACGCGGTTCATGGACGGATGCCGGCGGTCGGTACCGGCGCGATGCTGGCCAACAGAGACTTGCTGGCGGTAGGCGTCAGTGGCGACGGCGACAGCGCCTCGATCGGTCTCGGCCAGTTCTGTCATCTGCTCCGGCGAAACGTCCCCCTGATCTACATAATTGAGAACAACGGCGTGTACGGGCTGACGAAGGGTCAGGTTTCAGCGACCGCGGATTTCGGCTCGGCATCGAAAGGCGGCGAATTGAACGACCTGCCCGCGATGGACGTCTGCGCGCTGGCAATCGAACTCGGCTGCAACTTCGTCGCACGATCTTTTGCCGGTGACCCCAAGCAATTGAACGCGATCTTGAAAGCGGCGATCGCTCATCGTGGGACAGCGTTGCTCGACGTCGTCAGCCCGTGCGTCACGTTCAACAATCACGAGGGATCAACGAAGAGCTACAAGTTTGCGAAGGATAACGAAGAGATCCTGCACGAGATCGACTTCATTCCATTCTTCGACCCGATCGAGGTGGGTTACGGGGAGGGCGAGTCGGTCGACGTCGAAATGCACGACAGATCGCACATGCGCCTGCGTAAGCTGCACGATGGCTACAGCCCGACCGACAAGCTCGGTGCACTTCGGATTCTCGGTGAGACCGCTCTCCGTAAGGAGTTGCTGACGGGAATGATCTACATCAACGAAGAAAAGCCGGATTTCCTGACGCAACTGGAAATGGTCGATCAGCCTCTGGCCCACCTGGGTCAGGACAAGACGCTGCCGAGCCGGGAAGCGCTGGCGGAGATCATGGCGGAATTGACCTAGGAGCCTGCGCGGCAACGAAAACGTCAAGAGGAAGATAGGGACGGTCTCGACTGTCCCTATTTTTTTGCCTGGCAGCGGTGAGGAATTCGGGTGAGCGTGACGATCGTCACTGCCCCGACCCGCGACTTCCAGTTAAGCTTGTGACATGGGGCGTTAAATCTTCTTAAGGCCCCAATCATATTTGTGGAGACATAGACGATGTTTTTTTCGAACCTTCTTCGCGGGCGTGCGGCCGCTATGCATGGACAACGTCCATCGTGTTCTTGGTGATCGGCCTGGTCGCCGGAGTGGGAACACCTTTTCGAAGCCGACCGCATCGCAGTCCTGGAAATCCTGGAAGAAACAAAGCCGGATTTTGCAGCCTGGAGTGCAGCCCGCTGACCGGGAGCATCGGTCGGCAACAACGATGCGCTATACTCGAACGGTGAGTTCGGGGGCAGGACGCCGGATAACACGCAAGTCTGGTGAGCGTAGCTCAGTCGGTAGAGCGCTGGATTGTGGCTCCAGTGGTCGCGGGTTCAATTCCCGTCGCTCACCCTCCCACACAAACACACGCTAATTCGGGGACGGAGGCGTAATTACACTAACTGCCCATAACGCAAGGGTTACGAGAGTTGCGCCTCCGTCCCCGAATTAGGGTGTGGGACTTAAGTGGGGGTTTGGTAGCTTACGGTGCTTTGTCGCTGCAAATCTGCGCGCCGGTGAGGGGGCGGACCCGACGAACTCAGGCGTTGGACTCCGTTTCTTACGGAACCGAGTCTTGCGGAACCGACGGTTCGGCGGCCAGCAAACCTTCCAACGCCATCCCGGCCTCGTCCAAATCGATTTGGATCTCTCGAAGCTGCGCTTCTGCTATGACCCCCTGCAACTCTGCCGAGTTCTTTTCTGCCGTGCTGCTGACGGGGGCGACAAAGACATTTCGGATTCGAGTGATTTCCAGTTGCTGGCGGACCTCCTGGTCCTCGAGATCCTGAACTACTGCCCGCTGCTCGGCTACGGCGGTTTCCCACGCGGCTCGCACCTCTTCGGGAGTCGGATCGGCCGGTTCGCCGGGGACGTCCATATCCAAAACCCCGGGCGCACCTTCGCTGGCGGGCGATTCACCTTCGGCACCCGAAGGCGTCGGCTGAACAGATGGCGGAGCTGGACGCAAATGTGAGTTCGTGAAGACTCGCCCTTCGACAGCCAGGCGGGCCAGGGCGGTCTTGTCCCGACGGGCCCGCTCCCGACGCGCGATATCGGCCAGGGACTGGGCCTCGGCCGTCAGGCCAAACAACAGGATTGCAATCAGCACTCTCATGACGGATGCGTGATCAGTTAACGCCGGGGCCTTCCAGTTCGGCCAGCTTACCCCTGAGATCGGCCAACTCCACTCTCACTTCAGACAGTGCACGCTCGTTGTCGGCGAGTTCCGCCTGAGCCTCGGTTCGGCCAGCGGCGCTCATGACCGGATTTACCAGTCGAGCACGCAAGAGGCTCATGTCCTGTTGAATGCCGACCTCTATTATTTCCAGGCCCTCGATCATCTGGCGAAACATCTCCGCGCCACCTTCGATCACTTCCTTGCCCGATTCTACGATTCCTGACGAGGCCAGGCCCTCGAGGCTGCTCTGGAGGTCGACCATGGCGCCTATCAACTCATCAGTCCTGGCAGAATCGAGAGCTGTCTGTGGGGGTGCCAGAAGTGCCTGAAGGGTCTGATTATTGAAAACTTTCATGGCGGAGGTCTGGTTCGTCCGACGCGCTCGCTCCTGGCGAGCGAAATCGGCCAGCGACTGGGCATGGCCCGTCATCCCGAGCAAGAGCGTTATAATCAGTACTCCAACTGAGCGTTTCATGCCTCAAATTATACATTTCAAGTGTCGCGGATGTGAAACAGAACTCGAAGTGTCGCCGGACGCGGCCGAAAGTCTGGTGTGTCCCGATTGCGGAAATGACGGTGGGCTACGACTCGGGTCAAGCTTCCAGGCCGGTTCGACGATTGATACATGTGCCGTGTGCGGGCACGATAGTCTGTACATTCAAAAGGACTTCAACCGTGCATTGGGGCTGTTGATCGTCGTCATCGGAGTGGGTCTGAGCATCTATTTCTTCGCAGGCGGGCGGCCCGTTTCCGCCATGCTGGCGCTGGTCGGAATGGCCACGCTGGATACCGCCATCTACCTGGCCGTCGGTGAAGTTGCCGTTTGCTACGCATGTCATGCGATCTATCGTGGTTTCGATCGCAACCCGCAACACGAACCGTTTAACCTGGAACTACTGGAGAAATACGGCGGCCGGTCTCCGCGCTGGTGAGGAACCATCCCGGTGTGCCTCCAGGTTGCACGACGTGTAGGGTGATGAAAAGCAACACAACCGTCGATCGTCGAAAAGGGCTTTGTCAACCTCTTATGAGGCCGTGCCACCCTTGAAAACCAGCTCTCTTTGCGCTATCTTTGGCCATTAGCACGCAAACCAGACTTCAACCGATTTTGTTCGAACAGAGAGTGTTGCTGTGAAGACCATGAAGCCACAATCTGACGTAGGAGAGGTTCGGCCTTCTACCCGTATGCCCAGCCCGGAGACGCTCGCCGAATGCCTCTACTACATGAAGCTCACTCGAGAGCTTGAGGACCGAATCGAGCGGAAGCTGTACCGGCAGGGGAAGATCGTCGGGGGTGTTTATGTGGGCCGGGGGCAGGAAGCCATCGCTGTCGGTGCCTGCATCGATTCCCAGAAGGACGATGTGATTTGCGTATCCCATCGCGACATGGGTGCGTTCCTCATTCGGGGAATGTCGCCGAGAGAGGTTCTGGCTCAATACATGGGCCGCAAGACCGGGCCAACCCGCGGAAAAGACGCCAACATGCACATGGGATCGATGGAGTACAACCTCGTGGCTTTCGTCAGTATGCTCGGAGACAACGTACCTGTGGCGGCCGGGGTGGGTTTGTCTTTCAAGATGCGCGACATGAAGCAGGTCGCGATCTGCTTCTTTGGAGACGGGGCAACCAGCCGCGGCGACTGGCACGAGGGGATGAACATGGCATCTGTCCTCAAGAGCCCGGTCGTCTACGTCTGCAACAACAATCAGTATGCATATTCGACACCGCTGGAGCGGCAGATGGCGGTCGAGAACGTAGCGGATCGAGCCGAGGCTTACGGCATGCCCGGAGAAATCGTCGATGGAAACGACGTCACCGCTGTCTGGGAGGCGGCGACCCGGGCGATCGAGTTCGCGCGCAACGGTGGCGGCCCCACACTGATCGAGTGCAAGACCTTCCGAATGACGGGACACTCGGCACACGACGACGCCGGCTATGTCCCCCCCGAACTGTTTGAATTCTGGGAAAAGCGAGATCCCATCAAGCGGCTCGAAGCCTCGCTCACCGAGCAGGGGCTGATGACCGAAGCCAAGATCGAGGAACTCGACAAACGCATCGTCAAGGAAATCGACGACGCTGTGGCGATCGCGGAAAACGATCCGTACCCAGACCCCGAAGATTGCCTCACGGACGTTTATTACGAAGGTTGAGGGCGGAACCCGCAGGCTCCCAGGATTTCCAGTCCGCTCAACCCGTTTCGGCAGGAACCAACGGAATTCAATATATTGAGAACTGAGTTTTTATGGCACTGACAACCTACATCGAAGCAATCAAACAGGGAATTTGGGAAGAGATGGCCAGCGACGAGCGCGTCTTCATCCTTGGAGAGGACGTCGGTATCTATGGCGGTGCATTCAAGGTGACGGCCGGCATGCTGGAAGAATTCGGAGAAGCACGGGTCATCGACACTCCGATTTCCGAATCGGCAATCGTCGGGACTGCGATCGGCGCCGCATTGATGGGGATGCGCCCGATCGCGGAGATGCAGTTTGCGGATTTCATTTCCTGCGCCTTCGACCAGATCACGAACTTCGCGGCAAAGTGCCGATACCGCTGGGGGGCAGGAATACCGATCGTGATCCGTGGACCCAGCGGCGGTGGGGTTCATGGCGGACCGTTTCATTCCCAGAATCCGGAGATGTACTTCGTTCACACACCGGGACTGAAAGTCGTGTGTCCGTCTACTGCCTACGACGCCAAGGGTCTGATCAAGGCGGCCATTCGCGATCCGGACCCCGTGATCTACTTCGAGCACAAATTTCTGTACCGCCGAATCAAAGAAGAGTTGCCTCAAGAGGACTACACGGTTGAGATCGGAAAAGCCGCCGTTCGCCGCCACGGCAACGACATTTCGATCATCACCTACGGTGCGATGGTGTTCCTGGCGCTGGACGCGGCGAAGGAGCTTGAAAAGGAAGGCATCGACCTGGAGGTTGTGGACCTGCGATCGCTGCTCCCCTACGACAGGGAAACAGTTCTCGCTTCCGTCAAGAAAACCAACAAGGTGATCTTATTGCACGAAGACACCCGGACGGGCGGTTTCGCGGGCGAACTGGCGGCAACGATCGCGGACGAGGCTTTTGAGTATCTGGACGGTCCGATCCGGCGAATCACCGCGCCGGACACACCGGTACCCTACAGCCCTCCTCTGGAGGAATTCTTCCTTCCCAAAGTTTCCGACATCGTTCGGGTCGCCAGAGACTTGAATGCGTTTTGAACCGATACCGGACCTTGATTGACAGGAGCGTCCAGCTCTCACATAACGGAAACCGTCGAAATGACTGGTCGGCATGCTGCCGCCCGCACTGATACAGGATCCAATTCATGCCTGACACAAAAGTGATCATGCCCCAGATGGGCGAAAGTATTTTTGAAGGTACGCTCACGCGCTGGCTGAAGAACAAGGGCGAACAGATAGAACGTGACGAACCCCTTTTCGAAATCTCTACGGACAAAGTGGATTCGGAGATTCCGGCCCCGGCATCGGGCGTGCTCAAGGACGTTCTTGTCGAGGAAGGGCAGACCGTTGAAATCAACACGGTGGTCGCCTTGATCGGTGAACCTGGCAGTGCTGTGGAGGCCGCACCGGAACGGACTGAAGCAACCGGCAAGCAGGACGACGACGCAGTCGTTAGAGAACCGGCAAAGGTGGCGCCGGAAGCACCTGCCGAGACGGCAGCGGGGGCAGGCGCAGGCGCCATCGGCGTTCGCTCGTCACCCCTGGTCCGCCGCATCGCCCGCGAGAACGGGATCGACCTGGCAGCGCTGGCGGACAAGGGTACGGGCGTCGGCGGACGGATCACCAAACGCGATATCTTGAGTTTCATCGAACAGGGCGGCTCAAAAAAACAGGGTGGCTCACACAAAGCTGCACCTGCGGTGCTGGAACCGGCGGCTTCCACCGCTCCGGCTTTAGCATTCAAGGGACCCACCGAGCGCCAAAAGATGACCGCGATGAGGAAATCGATCGCTGAACACATGGTCACGAGTCGCCGTACGTCGCCGCACGTTGCGACACTTTTCGAAGTCGATTGTTCGGCAATCATGAAGGCGCGCGCCCAACTCAAACCGGAGTTTGAACGGTCCGGCGTAAAGCTGACCGTGACGCCATTCTTCATCCAGGCAGCGGTCCGGGCCATCCAGAAATTTCCGATCGTCAACTCATCCATCGATGGCGACACTATCGTCTACAAACGGGATATCAACGTCGGTCTCGCGGTGGCGCTGGACTGGGGCCTGATAGTACCGGTGGTCAAGAACGCAGACGAGAAGAACCTGATGGGGCTGGCTCGGTCCGTGAACGATCTGGGCGAGCGAGCGCGCACGAAGAAGCTGAAACCCGAGGAAGTTCAGGACGGCACGTTCACGATCACCAACCCGGGCAACTTCGGTGGCCTGTTCGGCCTTCCAATCATCAACCAACCACAGGTTGCCATACTGGGATTGGGCGGTATTCAGAAGCGCGCTGTCGTCATCGATGACGCAATCGCTA
The DNA here is from genome assembly GCA_964584435.1 of uncultured Solibacteraceae bacterium. GTDB lineage: Bacteria > Acidobacteriota > Terriglobia > 20CM-2-55-15 > 20CM-2-55-15 > CAZOZZ01. Next base: position 10,402 of record CAZOZZ010000023.1, read on the forward strand.
TTCGGCCGATGGTTTACTTGTCGTTGTCTTTCGACCACCGTTCGATCGATGGAGCGGTGGCCGACCAGTTTATGGCCGAAATCAAACACACGCTGGAGAACTGGCAAGCCTAGCACTGTAGGTGCGGTCTATGACCGCACATCCGCCGGGCCCTCACGTAGCCCCCCTCCACAAATGCGGGAACATCTCAAGAAACGCGACGAGATTCGGGGCATCACGAAGGACGTTCTCCAGACCTACGGAAAGCTGGACCCGAAACTCCAGCACCTGGACGTCAATCCCCTTCCCGACAAGAATTCCGTAATCAGTATCCTCGACGACCTGCTCGAGGTGATCTATCCGGGATACTTTGGAGCCAAACACCTCGAAGAATCGAATATCGAATACCATCTCGGAGACCTGCTCGACTCCATTTATTCCAGACTGTGCGAAGAAATCTACCGCAGCGTGAGGCCGGACTGCGCACACCTCGACAACCCGTGCAAACACTGCTATGAGATTTCCGAGGACCAGACTCTGGCCCTCCTGCGCGGAATTCCGGCGCTACGCCGGCAACTTGCCGAAGATGTCCAGGCAGGCTACGACGGTGACCCGGCGGCCAAGAGCACGGATGAAGTAATCTTCGCCTACCCTGCCATCTATGCGATCAGCGTGTATCGTATCGCTCACGAACTCAGCAACAACGGCATCCCGCTGCTTCCTCGTATCATGACCGAGTTTGCACACTCCAAGACGGGCATCGACATCCACCCGGGCGCCCGGATAGGCAGGGGATTCTTCATCGACCACGGCACCGGCGTCGTGATCGGAGAAACGACGATCATCGGTGACAACGTCAAGGTCTACCAGGGCGTGACGATCGGCGCGATGAGCTTCGCCAAAGACGAGGAAGGCCAGATGGTACGAGGGAGGAAGCGACACCCCACCATCGAAGACAACGTCGTAATCTATTCGGGAGCAACAATCCTCGGCGGCGAGACCATAATCGGCGAAGGCTCAATCATCGGCGGCAACGTCTGGCTGACCCACTCCGTCCCCCCTGGCACAAGAGTGATCATCTCGGAACCCGAACTGGTCATCGACCCCAGGTAGCCTACCGATCGGGCTTGAACCAGCCGACCCACGAGCTCATACGATTTGTGTCAACGCAAAGACGCAATGACGCTAAGGGCGCAAAGTTGTTGGTCTGGGTTTCAGGAAGGGATCAGATCCAGGTAAGATCCGCCGGTCCTGCTCCCGCCTAAAGACAACCGACTTCGCGTCTTTGCGTCTTTGCGTTGACAACGATGTACCGGTGTCGTGGGGTCGTTCGGGTCAGGCACTAATCCCGAATATAGATTTCCCTGCCGGCTTCCTTGAACTCTTCGCTCTTCTGCTCCATGCCCTTCTCGAGGGCTTCGGTTTCGTCCAGGCCGAGGCTGGCTGCAAAATCACGGACGTCCTGGGTGATTTTCATGGAACAGAACTGGGGGCCGCACATGCTGCAGAAGTGG
>CAZOZZ010000023.1:11904-36819 GCA_964584435.1 uncultured Solibacteraceae bacterium
ACTCTTTGGCAGTTGGGGGGTCGAGGCTCAGGTTGAACTGGTCCTCCCACCGGAACTCAAAGCGGGCCTTGCTTACTGCGTTGTCGCGTTCCTGAGCGCCGGGATGACCCTTGGCAAGATCGGCGGCGTGAGCCGCAATCTTGTAGGCGATCACACCGTCCTTGACGTCCTTGCGGTCGGGCAAACCCAGGTGTTCCTTCGGCGTCACATAGCAGAGCATCGCGGTGCCGTACCAACCGATCATCGCCGCGCCTATGGCGCTGGTCAGGTGGTCGTAACCTGGCGCGATGTCGGTGGTGAGCGGTCCCAGGGTATAGAAAGGCGCCTCGTGGGTCAGTTTCAACTGCAGATCCATGTTTTCCTTGATCAAATGCATTGGAACGTGGCCGGGCCCTTCGATCATCACCTGGCAGTCGTGCTTCCAGGCAATCTGTGTCAACTCACCCAGAGTCTCAAGTTCGCCCAGCTGCGCGGGATCGTTGGCATCGGCTAGCGATCCGGGGCGGAGACCGTCACCGAGGCTGAACGCAACGTCGTATGCCCGCATGATCTCGCAGGTTTCTTCAAAATGCGTGTAGAGGAAGTTCTCCTGGTGGTGGGCCAGGCACCATTTTGCGAGAATCGATCCACCACGACTGACGATCCCGGTCATGCGCTTTGCTGTCCAGGGGATATAACGCAGCAAGACCCCGGCATGGATCGTGAAATAGTCCACACCCTGCTCGGCCTGCTCGATAAGGGTGTCGCGAAAGATTTCCCAGGTTAGCTCCTCTGGATTGCCGCCTGCTTTCTCCAGTGCCTGGTAAATCGGAACCGTCCCGATGGGTACGGGAGAATTCCTCATGATCCACTCTCGCGTGGCATGAATATTGCGGCCCGTCGACAGGTCCATCACCGTGTCCGCTCCCCACGTAATCGACCACCGCATCTTTTCGACTTCTTCTTCGATGGAACTGGCTACGGCACTGTTGCCGATATTCGAGTTGATCTTGACCAGAAAGTTCCGGCCAATGATCATCGGTTCCGCTTCGGGGTGGTTGATGTTGGCCGGTATGATGGCCCGCCCGCGTGCTATTTCATCTCGAACAAACTCGGGTGTGATGTAATCGGGAAGGGCGGCGCCGAAGGACTGCCCCGGGTGCTGGTGTTCGGGACTGGACCGATCCACATCGCTCGAAGAGAACGCCTTCTCACGTCCCAGGTTCTCCCGGATCGCGACGAACTCCATCTCGGGAGTGACGATTCCGGCACGGGCGTAGTGCATCTGGGTGACAGCGGCTCCCGAGAGAGCGCGCCGGGGCCGCCGCTTCAAACCGGGATAGCGTTCCAGACGGGATCGCCCGTCGCCATCTACAGCCGTGTCTCGATGCTTCTCGCTGATATACCCATCGTCCTGGGCCAGGGCGGTCCGTCCTTCATATTCCTCGGTGTCGCCCCGGGCAAGAGTCCAGTCGAGACGCAGGGCCGGCAATCCCTGGCTGACATCGCACGTCACATCCGGATCTCCCCAACCGCCCCTCGTATCGTAGATTCGCACGGGTGCGTTCTTCGCGCGCTCGCCCTCGAGCGATGCGGTATCGCTCAACCGAACGTCGCGGAACGGAACTCGAATGTCGGGATGAAGACGCCCACTCGCGTAAACCCGGCGGCTGCGATCGAACGCCTCTGTTGGCTCTGGTGATTCGTGGGGAAAGGTCTTGGTGGTACTCATTCGAATCTCCCTCCGTCGGCATTACCCGAATCAGGTTGTAAAAGGGTCGATCTTCCCTAACGGAAGGTCCTCTCAGCTTGTCCCGAGGGACTTAAGCTCCCCTGACTGTCACTGTCAAATACAGAATTTATGTAGTGAACGATTCGCCGCACCCACAGGTGCTGGTCACGTTCGGGTTGTTGAACTTGAAGCCGGACCCATGAAGTCCTTCGACATAGTCCACCTCGACGCCCTCCATGTGGAGCAGGCTCGACCTGTCGACCAGGACCTTCAACCCATCGAGCTCGATCACTTGATCGGTCTCTTCGTTGAAGCTCTTGTCAAATCCCATCTGGTACTGGTACCCGGAACACCCGCCCCCGACAACCTGAATCCTCAAGCCCGCATACTCTTCGGGCTGATCGAACAGGATCGCCTTGACCTTTTCTTCTGCCTTCGCGGTCAGCGTAATTGTCGCTGTCTTGACTGCCATTGTTCTAATTTCTCCTCTCTCGCCCCTTTCTCCTCTCCTACTGGGCACCCGCCCCCATCACCTGCAACCGCACGATCCTCTCCCGGGGACCGTCGAGTTCACCCATGATCACGCTCTGCCACTCTCCAAGAACGACATCGCCGTCGGAGACGGGCAGCACGATATGGGTACCCAGAGCGAGACTGCGCAGGTGGGAATCGGCATTGTTGCGATCACAGTCGGACCAATCCGGATCATTGTGGCGGTAATAACCACCCTGAGTGATCAAGTTCTCAAGGTAGGCCCGGATATCGAACAACAATGCATCCTGCCATTCATTGATAAAGATAGCGCTCGTCGTGTGCATTGACGCAACGCTCACGTGGCCGGCAAGCACTCCCGAAGACCGGACAAATTCCTGCACCTGCTCGCTCAGGTTGTGCAGTTCAAGCCGATCCTGGGTCTGGACCTTCATGGTTGTGCTGACGACACGATATGGCCCTGACGCGACTTCAACGTTGGGCTGGTCTAGAGCTTTCGCGGAGACGGAAGCCATATTTCTTAACCCCTTCTCATAAGGATCTGTTCCAACGGCCTGTGATCCGAGTTCGAGCGTCTCCTCTTCACACTTTGTCTTCGCCTCCCGAAGACCTGCGCAAACGCCCGGCACTCTTTTCAAGAACCGTCAAGGTTGGTACAACGGGGCATTATACCAAAGTTTCGGGAGGGTTTGGACTCGCTAGTGGTCCCCGCCAGAGAGGTTGTTGATGGACAACGACTCGACCAGGCAGGAAATTTCGACTTGTATGACCGGCAGACAACATAGACAATCCAAGTCTACGGCCTGAATGGCTGCCGGAACCCGCGAGTTCCGGTTTCGAGGAGGGGACTTGCTCACATATCTGTTAATCGGAATCCCGGCTATCGTCGTCGCCGGCGTGGTCTACGCAACCAAGAAACAGTCCAGGGTCACGGCAGCTTTCGCAACCGCCGAACCGGATGTCGATTTGACCTTCCGCGTCCCGGAATGGACCGAAACCAGTGCGAAGCCAGAGACAGACTCCATGCTGGCCGAACTGGTGGAACAGTCCAGGGACCCCAAGCTCGCCAAGATGAGCGACAAGGAACTCATCATGGAGGTCCTCAAAGAGTGCTACGATCCGGAAATCCCTCTCAACATCGTGGACCTCGGCCTCATCTACGACGTTGAAGTGAAAAGAGACGCCATCAACGTGCGCATGTCCCTCACCACTCCCGGCTGCCCCTCGAGCCAGGAGATCAGTCAGGACGTTCGAGCCAAACTGGAAGAAGCCGGATTCCCAAGCCCCAAGGTCGAACTGGTCTGGGACCCCCCGTGGTCGGCTCATCGGATCTCGGAATACGGGAAGAAGCAACTCGGCCTGTAGGGTAGTTGGGCCTGAACCGGGGCAGTTCGATTACGGGCACATTCCCTTCAACGCAAAGACGCAAAGACGCTAAGTTTTCTTGGGGGAGAGGGTTGTCTAGCGGGACCTTGCCTGATTGGTGATTTCCGAAACCCAGACCAACAACTTCGCGTTCCTTCGCGTCTTTGCGTTTTTGCGTTGAGAACAATCAAAAAAAGGCGACCCCTCGCGGGATCGCCTTTTCTCGAAAAACTCAGCTGGCGGGTTTACTTGCCGGTAGCTGACATTTCCTTTTCTTTGTCATCGCGGCGGTTCAGCACTTCGATCTTGATCAGGTCCAATTTGCTGGGTTTCTTGCCCAGGACCATCTCTTCGTAGATCTCTCGCGCTTTCTCCGCTTCGCGTTCAGCTTTGCGGGCCTGCCGCTCCTCATCGGATGCGGTCAAGGGAAGTTCACCGCGCTCGCGGACGCGTTCGGCATCTTCGGCTCGAATGACCAGGCTGTGGTCGGTGCTTTCCATTTCAACTTCCCTGCCGCCGGCATAGACTTCGTGCTTGCCGTTCTCTCGATACCACTCGGCCACGGTCGCAGTCTTGTGCATGTTCTCGATGATGTTTCTCCAACCGATTCCCGTGTTGTAGGCACAGAAGGAGATTTCGCCGATCTGCGTCGCATACGGAATGATGCACATCTCGGTTCTGCGGAAGTCATAGTTGAACAGATCCTGGAACCACATGCCCGCAATGAAGAGGAAGTTCCACGGGTCCTTGCGGCGGCGTTCGGTGTCCTCCCAGCTTCTATCGCCGGACACTTCACCATAGTTCTTACCGGTCAGGCCGAAGGACTTGTCGAACTTCTTGAAGAGATCCGCAAGGGTCATGCTACCCGGCGCGCGAGACGGGTTGAAGTGCCGCAACAGGGCGAGGCCCATCATGGCGTTCGACGCCCACTTGCCCCGGCCCGAATCGGTAACCTGTTGCATGTCTGCGACAAGGCCGGGAATGTTCAAGAACTCCGGCACCGGCGCCATATCGCCGGTTTCCTTGTTGATCATCATCGCCGTTCCAACTCCGCAATTGGGGTGACAGCCGCAACTGACCTGTCCCCAGTCCCGGCCTGGCCCGTGCGCCAGATCGGCAAAATCGGCGAAAGCGCCCATCAAAGACAGCGGGAACCAGTCTCTGGTGGGCTCGGTGATGCCAACCTGCTGCTTCACATCATGGGCCAGGTGCGAGAGGGTGTAGCGTTGTCGCAACCGGCGTTCCGGCGTAATCTCCTCATCACGGCCCGTAAAAGAAACTGGCTGAAACGCGATGAAGGAGATCTTCTTCGGGTTGTCCATCGCAAACCGCACGATCGAACCCACTTGATCGTTGTTGACACCGTTGACCAGCGTGACAACGAGGATGATGTCGACACCTGCCGCATGCAGGTTGTTGATCGCCCTGAGCTTCACATCGAACAGGTTGCTCACCTGTCGATGGTTGTTGGCATCGTTGCCGATACCGTCGAACTGGAGGTAGACGAAACGAAGACCCGCCTCGTACGCCTGCTTGCAGAATTCCGGGTTCTTTGCGAATTCAATTCCGTTGGTTGCCGCCTGTGTACTCGAGAACCCGAGCTTGCGGGCATACGCCACAGCATCCAGAAAGTAGGGCGACACGGTTGGCTCTCCCCCGGAGAACTGAACCGACATCTGACGCCTGGGCTTGATCTTCATGGCGTTGTCCATGATCTCCTGGATATCCTCCCAGGTCAGTTCGTGGACATATCCCACCTGGTTGGCATCCATGAAGCATGGATCACACATCATGTTGCAGCGGTTCGTCAGGTCGACTGTCAGAACGCCCCCGCGCCCGTGTTTGATCGTGCTGCTGCCGTGGTTATGCAACCCCTCATCGGCATGCGCCGGGAGGTCGCGTCCCGGAAAGTTCTTCTCGATCCACTCCAGGAAACGGACATCGATCGCCATGATGTCTTCGGTCTTCCCGTGATCGGGGCACTCCTTGATCATCCACACCTGGCCGTCTCGCTCGATGACATCGGCGTTGACTTCGCCGACCTTTTCATGAAGCAACGTTGTCCAGTCCTGCTCGCCGTTGATGATGGCCTCTCGCGCTTCGATGACGCACTGTGGACAAAGGGAATCGGTCTGACGGGGCCAACCCAGCGTTGGTTTGCTCTTCTCCCAGGACTTCTGGAGCGGTTTCTCAGACCATTTGGGCGTAAAAGCCGGTGTGGGATCGTACTTATTAAAATACTGAATGGCGTCGAATGCAACGCCTGCGGTGTAGCACACAGCAGAGTCAACGAGTTTCATCGCACGTGTACCAACCGGCAACTTTTTTGTTCGGTTTGGGACGTCAGAAACCGTAGACTGATTCAAGGTAGCCAAAGGTGCCTCCTAAGATAATGTAGTGCCTTTCGTGGTTGCCTGTACCGCTCCCCGAAAGGGCCTCTCCTCGTTGCAGTGTTAGCTCCCGCCGAACTCTCAAACTGCGCTGGAGTAGCGCTTGAGTAGTGCTCGTCAGGCTCTGCGGATCACTGCGGAGCAAACATTATAAGACCATTAACAAAATCAATAACAAAACCAACCAAATCCCCGGGCAGATCCACTTTGCCAAGGTGTCATATTAGCGCCGGTAGAATAGCGCAAATTTTACGATTTCTCCATCAGAAAGTCTCAGAAGTACTTTTCTTAGCCCATCTTAGCCCGCATTTTCAGTCGCCGTCCGGACGATCTCAACGGACACAAAATTGACGCGACTCGCCAGAACGGGCGTCAATTTCCGAACAACAACCCGCACGGCTCCCGGTTGGAAGGTGGACAGGACGCGATCAGCGATCTGTTCAGCAAGCGTTTCGATCAAATGAAAGTCGCGACCCGACGCGATCTCGACAACAGCACTTGCCACGCCTGAATAGTCCATCGCATCCTTTAATGAATCGGTTCTCGCAGCCTCCCGAATGTCGGTGGTCATTTCCACGTCCACCGACAGGCGCTGTTTCATCGTGCGCTCTTGCCGAGTCACACCGATGGCCGCGACACAGTCAATTCCAGAAACGAAGATCTTATCGGAAGGCAGGGTCACAAGTCCTGTTCCCCAAGCGGTTCGCGGCCGGAAAAGCCGGACTCCACGTCATGCCAGTATTCAATGGAATCCTCCCCCAACTGCCAACAGAGGTAGACGACCCGATCCTGCTTTAGATAGGGAAAATCACACAAACCCTTGTCCAGATCCTTTACCAGTACGCCCATTTCTCGAACCTGGCGCATGACGAGCATCAGGTGGGAAACCGATTCGACATACTCGACACCATGAGGGCTGAACGCATCCATCAAGGCCTTCTCACGAGTCTTCTGGATCTCCGGATTCAGGGCCTTGATACGCTCCCACTCTTCCTGCAGGTCCAGAACCAGTGGCCTCAAACGCTCGAGCGTTCGATTGGCTTCGTCTCGCGTGAAGATGCGCTCTTCCTGTTCCAAGATACCCTCAACCCTCGATGAATTTCTCTGCCTCGAGCGCGGCCATACAGCCGGAACCGGCCGCGGTGATCGCCTGTTTAAAGGTCGGATCCTGGACATCGCCGCATGCGAAGACGCCTGGGATGTTGGTGGCCATGGAGTCGGGCTTCGTCTTGACATAGCCCTTCTCATCAAGGTCGACCTGGCCGGCGAAGATCCCGGTGTTCGGATTGTGGCCGATCGCGATGAACACACCATCCAGGTCCAGCTCCGACTTGGTCTTCTCCTTGACGTCCTGGAGCCTTATACCCGAAACAGCTTCGTCGCCCAGGACATCGTCGAGGACGGAGTTGTAGTGGATGCTGATCTTCGGGTTCGCCAATATCCGGTCCCGCATGATCTTCGATGCCCGGAACTCATCGCGCCGATGAATCAACGCGACGTCAGTTGCAAATTTCGTCAGGAAGGTGGCTTCTTCCAAGGCAGAATCTCCGCCGCCGACAACCGCGACCTTTTTGTCGCGGAAGAAGAAACCATCGCAGGTAGCACAGGTGGACACACCGTGCCCCATCAATCGGCGCTCGTTCTCCAGACCCAGCAGCTTTGCCGACGATCCGGTTGAAATGATGACAGCCTTCGCCTCGAATTTCTCGTCCTCGACGAAGACACGAAACGGTTGTTCTCCCAACTCCACACGATCGACGTAGCCGGTCAGAAACTCCGCACCGAAACGTTCGGCCTGCTTCTTCATGTCCTCCATCAGCTGGGGACCCATCACGCCGTCAACGAAGCCCGGATAGTTCTCAACCAGGGTTGTCAGCGTCAACTGACCACCCGGCTCGGGACCCTCGATCAACAAAGGCTCCAGATTCGCCCGCGCGGCGTAAATGGCAGCCGTCAGACCGGCCGGTCCGGACCCGATAATGACAACGTTTCTCATAAGTTCACCTCATCCACTATTGACGAATTCTATAAGTTAACATATTCGGATCGGCCGCAAGCGGAGGGCAGATCACTCGAGATACGAGCAGTTCTCCAGAAGTCGGTTCTTCCCAACGTCGGTCCCCGTCCGCCCTGTGCTACCCTTGATGGACTTTTTCCTGTGGGTCACGGTTTGATCCTGCATCCAGTTTCAAACTGACTCAAAACCGGCTTTTTTGCTGTGATGGAGACTACATGGAGTTTCGCGATTTTGAGATGGAACGGTGGCAGTCGATCTGGGAGAACAGCGTTCGGTTCAACCTGACCGAAAGTGGCGTTCACCCGGTGACGCCCGCCGAGCTTGGGATTACGGCCGACGAGTTGCTGAACCAGCGGTTGGGATACGGCTATGGCAACGGCAGCGTCCATTTCCGGGAGTTGGCGTCGGAACTCTACGAGGGGGCGACAGTCGATAACTTCGTCGCCACGATCGGTGGCTGCGAGGCCAATTTTCACTGCATGTCGAGCCTGATAGAGCCCGGAGACGAAGCCCTCTTCGTGCTGCCCAACTACATGCAGACCTATGGGGCTGCCGAAGCCTTCGGCGCCAGGATCGTCCCGGTATGGACAAGTCCGGACAACGGCTGGATCCCGGACCCGGCGGAAATTCGAGAGAAGGTGAACGCAAAGACGAAGCTGATCTCGATATCGAATCCGAACAACCCGACCGGCGCGGCCTACGGGCTGGACACGCTCAAGGCCATCGCGGCCGCGGCCGACAAAGTCGGCTGCTGGATTCATTCCGACGAAGTCTACCGGGGGGCGGAGAGAGAAGGAGACAAGACTCCGTCCATGTGGGGACTCTACCCGAAGACGCTCGTCGTTCACAGCATGTCGAAAGCCTATGGAATGCCGGGGACGCGAATTGGATGGGTTCTGGGTCCCGAAGACCACATCGCCAAGGTCTGGGCACACAAGGACTACACGTCGATTGCACCCAGTATCCTGTCGGACAAGATCGCCTGCCGCGGACTGGAACTTCGAGACAAGCTTCGGGTCCGCACTCAGGAATTCATCGGTCGCAACCTTCCGTTGGTTCAAGAATGGATGGCCCTGAGGCCGGGCATGTTCGAATGTGTGCCGCCAAAAGCGGCGGCGATCGCCATGATCCGCTACAAGCATCCGATCGAATCGTACAAGCTGGCCGAGCGGCTCAAGGACGAACAGTCGACATTGATCGTCCCCGGCCAGCAATTCATGCTGGATGGCTACCTGCGACTCGGCTTCGGACCACCACAGGACTACCTGGAAAAGGGCCTGGCACGGATTCTGGAAGTCCTCGACTCAACCGTGGATTAGGGACAGGACAGCGGGACAGAGTGGAGGGGCAACACAGAATGCCTCCCGGGACACAAAGGCATATCTCGGCATGGACCACACCCGCTGCATCCGTTACAATCGAACCGACGCGCCCATAGCTCAGCTGGATAGAGCGCCGGACTTCGAATCCGTAGGTCGGGGGTTCGAATCCCTCTGGGCGCGCTCCGTTCGAAATGACTTAGGAGAGCCGGTGGGCTTGCCATAATTCTCTTGTGAGGAGATTTGTGGGAAGTCCGCTGCTTTCTGAGGTGCCCCGCTCATGCCCGTCTACATCTGCCGCCGGCCAAACGGAGACCGCTTCTTCGTGTCTGCCACGTCGAGGGACGATGCCGTCGTCAAGCTCGACAAAATCGGAAATGCTGAGACTTCAGAAGTGTTTTGACAGATGTGGAGCGCGAGGAGCCGGCACCCCATCTACTGTCCAGATTCGTAACAGAGGACGTGTCTAAGTCGCCGTGGAGTCTTAGCTGGCTGACGGATGTCACGACGACGCTTGAGGCGAAGACCCGCTCCATCGTAAGAAAGCAGGAGCAGCAACATGCCAGACAAGAGCACACGTGGACAACGCCGCCGAGTGAGCGAACTTCGTGCCGACGAAGTCCTGATGTTGGCGATCGACGTCGAAGTTTCCAACGGGAACCAATTGCGCAGTTTTGCTGAACGGTTTGCCGATACTTCGGCCCGCACAGCCACACTTTTTGCCGGGATGGCTTCCGAGGAAGATCAGCACCGTGACCAGCTGCAGGAGATTTACAAACAGCGTTACGGAGACAAACCGCAAACCGTTGGTACAGATGACGTCCGAGAAAGCATCGAGGAGCTCGAGCTTCCCGATGATGTTGGCGTGTTCGATGACTTAACCCTTCGTCGTGCCATCGAGTTGGTACTGGAAGCGGAACTCCGTGTACAGGGGTTTTACAGAGAAGCGGCAAAGAATGCCGAGGATGCCGAACTACGTTTGCTTTTCAAGGAGCTTGGGGAGTTCGAAACCAATCACGTTCAGACTGTTGAGGCCCGTCTCGAAGAGCTCGCGGATCGGGAATAGCAATCGGCTTCAGTGTCCGCACGACGGATCCCCTGCTCCTTGAAATGCTCCGCGGCACCTGGAACGGGCTGCTCGGCCAGACCTGGGGGTGGGGTGTGACGTTCCTGATCGAACCGTTGTGACCTTAGGCCCCGCTTGCCTGGCTCTCAGGTTGTGCCGCGTACACAGAGCTGAGGTTCAAACATCGCATCAGGGAAGCTTGGTCGAGCTGCCACTCCAGCCCCTCTCCGCCGGCAACCCGACGCACTTCACGGCTTTCAAACAGCTCTCGCAATGACTCAGGCACGGCCTTCAAAGCTTCCGGAGTCGCTGTCTGGGTCGTGAGATACTGGATCATCTCGGGCTTCTTCCCGAGGTGCTCGGCCAGCACGGGCCAGCGTACCGAAAGGATCGTCCAGAGCGCGAGGATGCCGGTTTCGATTCCAACATCGTTCAGCAACGCGATTGCCCGCTGCATGCCGTATGCGTTGACGAGGCGTTTCATGGATCGGGGGTTGGCTTCGAGCAAGTGGCTGAACGTCTCGAGGGCGTGCTGGGTCTTGGCTTCGACCTCCGGGGTGGCGAGTCGGACGATCGCGGCATGTCGCAGCGCCTGTCGGTATTCCTTGTTCGTCTCCGATTGCAGCCTTTCGTTGACTTCCTCTTCGGATTTCAGGCTGGCGAGTTCCTCTTCAGCGCGGAGTTCCATGGCCAGAGTTTCCGCCGCGTCCTGCCCGGAAAGACTCAGCAACTTTCGCCAGTATTCCTTTTGTGCCGATTCGGCAACGTGGGGAACGGCGATCGACACCTGGAAGACCTTTTCGAGGAACAGATAGCCCAGGGGCCGCCCCGGTTCGGATATGACCGCGGCGTGACTCTTATACTTTTCCTGAAAGCTCTGGGATAGCCATCTGCGGTCGGCCGCCACGACGAAAACAACACCGGCGTCTCTGAAGAGGGTCTGGACGCTTTCCAGGAGCGAGACAACGTAAACCCCATCGCATCGGTCCAGGTCGTCCATGAGTACGGCAACCGGCTCGCCGATCCATCTCGCAAGGTCCTTCAGGTGAGCGGCCAACTGGTTGACCGGGTTGCTGCTGGCCTTGTAGAACGCGTCCGCCCGGCCGCTGGTTCCGGGCAACAATGTGTTCGTGACGGCGAGCAGGCCCGCCCAGAGTGTCGCTACGAGCCCCAACGCGGCACCGATCGTCTTGAGAGTTCCTTCGAGTGACCCGATGGCAGTTAGAACGGGAGTCGAATAGATCAGCAGTACGAATAACCAGATCAACAGGGCGACCCCGAGCACTCGGTGGGCGTTCCCCTGACTGAATCGCCACCACTGCTCTCGAAGCCAGATCCGAATCTTCTTCAAGCCTCTCGTCTGAGTCACGGCCTGTCGAAACACCGCGTTCATCAACGCCCACCAGGGTGGGGTCTCGCCGCGATGCTGCCAGGCGTTGAAATCGACGACAACCCACTCGCCGGGGCCGTTCTTGTCGGGGCGAAGCTCGCGGCGCAGGAAGCCCAGAAGGGTGCTCTTTCCCGCACCCCACGGGCCATGGATGTTCGCCAGGAAGGACTCTCCCGTATCTTCCTTGACGCGCCTCAGGCGGGCCGCCAATGCCCTGGCCAGCGCCTTGCGGCCGAGCAAATCTATCTTTGCCGGGTTGTCGGTATGGGTGGGAGTGGAGTCCGCATCGGGAGGGGGTGGTGGGGGCGGCGGTTCTTGATCAGGGGGAGGTGACGTTTCCCCGAGACCCTTCAGCAACGAATCGATCTCGTCCTGATTCAGTACGTTCGGCCCCTCCGTGTCGGAAAACTCTCCCAGATCCGGGTCGTAAGACTCTGCTTCATCCGGAGCGCTGACCGACTCGGAGGTTTGCTGCGAGATTTTGAAATCGGGTGTTTCCGGCTTCGGTGGGCTTACGAATTTTTTCCGAAGCTCCTCGGCCACCTTCATCGGTACGGATGTTTGAGGCGAAGCAGCACGATCGTGGCCCTTCCGGACTTCCCGAACCAGATCCTCGACATCGCAGTCCAGGGACTCGGCCAACAAATGCAATTGGATCGTTTCCTGCATGGATACAGGGCCTAGGCAGAAGATGAAACCATCTTGCGGCCGGCGCGGATCCCCTTCTTCAGAAGCACCACACCCCCGATAACCAAACCGACGGCAAAAGCAAATGCAAGGACCGGCACCAGGACTGCCAGGGCAACGCCGACGACGGAGACTATGTCTTCAACTATGGAAACCAATGTGTTGCCAAACCCGCCGTGAACCGGAAGTAATGACGTCGTGCCCGCCCGCAGCGCGGCCTTGCCGGACTGGACCGCCAGGGACGTTGCGCCGCCGGTTGCCAACCCCAGCAAGGCGGCCATAAACGGATCCAGTCCCAGCAGAACCGAAGATGCCAGGAGCGTCCCGGCGGCCGGTCGAACCACGGTGCCGACGGTATCGAGTATGTTGTCGACGACCACGATCTTGTCGCCCAGAAATTCCACAACAGTCGCAACCGCCAGGATCACCAGAACATCCGTACGAGTCAGAAACTCAACGGAGGAGTTCAGTTCCAGAAACCCAGCCCGCGCCAGCAACCCGACCGCGAGCGTCGGCAGAAAGGCACGAAGACCAGCCGACGCAGCCAGCCCCACACCCATCATCAATTGAACCAGGATTTCCACTCCCCCCATTCTAGTGTCCTGTCCCGTAAATACGGTTGCTATATTTCGGAGGCGAACGGTGCTGGATTTGGCGGAGCGACGACGTGGCAATGCTCTTCATTGGACCGGGATGATTCGGGGACGGAGGCGCAATTTCATTAACTGCCTCATACCGCGCGTGTTGCCAGAGTTACGCCTCCGTCCCCGAATTACGCCTTATTCCGTCAGCAGTCCGCGGATCAGCAAACCTGCAAGCGACATTAGTGCCAGGAGAATGAATGCCAGGGTGGCAGGGAAACCTGTTGCTGGGCGCTCGATTCGGGGCTCTCGCAGCAGGGTGTGGGAAAAGCGGTACGAACCGGACCCGATTTCCACGACGACATCAGTCGCGACCTCCCGGACCGTTCGGACGCCAACGGCTTCGGTCAGGCTCGTAACGCTTTCCCTGACGCTCTCGGCTTGCGCACGCGGCAGGTAGATCGAGGCGGTGGTGTTGGTCGGGATGTCGACGTCCAGGTGGAACATGCCGGCATCGTCCAGTCTCCAGTTCGTGGAGAGGGTGCCGTACATCGTCTCGAGGGAGGCTGACGCGTAGGTCAACCGTGGGTCCGGAATCGGGCGCACGATCACGTTCTTGAAGCCGGGCGCTCTAGGATCGGGGTTGATGCCTCCTATCGTCGAATACATCCACTCTCCGATAGCACCGCTCGCGTAGTGGTTCAGGGAATTCATTTCGGACTCGGCGAAAACGCCGTCCTCTATTCCACGCCACTGTTCCCACATCGTTGTCGCGCCCGACCGAACGGCAAACAGCCATGACGGAGCTGTCGTTTGAAACAGAAGGTCGTAGGCAACGTCGGCACGACCGTTCCCACCGAGGACCGGACACACCGCCGGCGTTCCCACGAACCCCGTCGTCAGGTGCGTGTCGTTGTCACGAACGTCGTCGACCAGACCATCGAGTGCGGCGACCTTCTGCGTATCAGTCAGCAGGTCGAAGCGCAGCGCGAGCGCATATGCGGCCTGTGTCCGATAGCTCAAGTTCCCAAAAATGGAAACGAACTCGCTTTGAAACGCCGCCCGGACGCGGCCGAACAGGCCGGCGTATTCCAACGCATCATCACCAAGGCCCAGAACCCTGGCAATCGACGACATCAGCTCCGCCGAATGGGCCAGGTAGGCCGTCGCGATCAGATCGGCAGGAGTGTCAACCTCTCCCGCCCAGTCACCAAAATGGAAGCCTGGCCTCCATATGAGATCGTCACCTGCCTGGGAAGTGGCATAGAACAGCCACGCCTGCATACTCTCGTATTGCTCTCGAAGAACCCGAACATCGCCGTATCGCAGATACAGTTCCCACGGGATGATGATCGCGGCATCCGACCATCCGCCAACTCCGGCCGTCGGGACACCTGACGTCGCGGCAGACCCCCGGGAGGTCAAGACATCCGGGATCACCCAGGGGACGCTGCCGTCCTCGTATTGATCCGCACGCAAGTCCCGCAGCCACTGGCTGAAGAAGGGGGCTACCTGCATGTTGAAGCTCGCAGTCGGTGCGAACAACTGAGCGTCCCCTGTCCAACCCAATCGCTCGTCACGCTGTGGGCAGTCCGCGGGAATCGACAGGAAGTTTCCCTTCTGACTCCGCAAAATATTCTCTTGCAGCTGATTGATATCGGGATCGGACGTCTCGAACGTTCCTGTCTCGTCGAGATCCGAGTGAACGACCACACCCTTCACGTCAGCGACGCTCAACTGGCCCGGGTACCCATCGATACGCACGTAGCGGAACCCGTGAAAGGTGAAGTGCGGCTCGAACCACTCTTCGCCGCCTCCCTTCAGGATGTAGGTGTCGGCTTGCTCGGCCGTCCTGAGGTTATCCGTGTACAGGTCACCGTCCGCCCCCAATGCCTCTCCATGAACGAGCCGGACAACAACGCCTCTATCGCCCGAAACACGGAGACGCACCCAGCCGACAATGTTCCGCCCCATATCAACGATCGTGCCGTCGCCCGACGGCGCGTCAAGTAGTCTGACGGCTTCGATCTCTTCGATTCGACGAACCGGCGGGGCGAGATCCGCAACTAGCGTTCCCGTGTTGTCTTCGGCAGGAACGGCCGGAACCCATGACGAAGTGTCGAAACCGGAGCTCGACCAGCCGGGCATTTCGGCTCGTGCATCATAGGTTTCTCCGTTGTAGATGTCAGACGAGAGAATAGGTCCGTTGGACGTCAACCATCCCTCATCGGAGGAGACAACCGTTCTCGTGCCGTCCCTGTAGACGACTTCCAGCTGGAGGAAGAGCCCGAGGCGAGTTCCGAACACGTTGCGGTCACCCGGAAATCCGAGAAATCCGCGGTACCATCCGTCGCCGACCACTGCCCCCAACGTGTTCTCCCCATCCTCGAGAAGCTCAGTTACATCGTAGGTCTGGTAAGGCAGGCGCCGATTGTAACTGGCGAAACCCGGCGCCAGAACCCTGTCTCCAAAACGGGTGCCGTTGAGATGGAGTTCATAGACGCCTCGGCTTGTGGCGTAGAGACGAGCCGACCGGACTCCCCCCTGCAGTGGGAACGAACGACGAAAGTAAGACGCCGGACCCGACACGGAGGGATCGACTTCAAGTGGCGTTGTAATCCAACCGGCAGTCCAATCATCGTCTTCGAGCAGACCCATCTCCCAGAAGGCCGTCGGACTCCAATCCGAAACGCTGCCATCGCTCGCCCACACCTTGACGCGCCAGTAGTATCGTCGGCGCGACTCCAGAGACGGCCCGGAGTATTCCTGATGTACGGATCGATCGGTCCGGACCAGGCCGGTATCCCACAACAACCCGGCGGCATCCAGAAAGCCGGCCTGACCAGCCGTGACCTGTACACGAAACCCCGTCTGCATCAACCCGCGCCCCGGCGAATATAGTTTCCAGCTCAGTCTTGGAATGCGGACATCGATCCCCAGAGGATCTATCAGGTACTCGACCCGCAAGTCGCCTACTCGCAAATCACCAACGGGCGGAGTGTCGACCGCTTGTGATGCACTCGGGCTGAAGGCATAGAAAGGCGTGGCCACGAGGAAAGCGAGCAGGATAAAAACCAACCTGGGGTCTTTTTTCGTACCATCCATAACAGCTCACCGGAGAAGTCGCCGGGACGATCGAGAGGCCCGCATCATACCAGTATTCTAAAATCGTCTTCCGATACGACGAATCTGCACAACTCCGGATGCAGGGAGCACGAAAAGCACGCGGGCGTTTGTCACTGGCGAGTCCAACCAAAATCTGTTAGTTTTTGAATGTCTGTCGGGAACGATCCTGGGAGTCGCCCACCCCCCGATCTCCGCCCTAAAGTCGGTCGGATCGACATCGTGGCACCTTTTCCAAAACATTAAGCCGAAGCTATTCGGCACAAGACCCACAGGAAGGAAGAGTCTTATATGCGACAGAAAAGAGTGATCATCATGGGAGCCGCCGGCCGGGACTTCCACAACTTCAACGTCTACTTCCGCGACAACAAGGATTACAAGGTCGTCGCCTTTACCGCAACCCAGATACCGGACATCGAAGACCGCAAGTATCCGGCCCAGCTCGCCGGTTCTCTGTACAAGAAAGGAATCCAGATCTATCCGGAAAGCCGGCTGGCCGAATTGGTCCGAAGCCACAAGGTCGACCAGGTCATTCATGCGTATTCGGACGTGTCACACGCGAACGTCATGCACGCCGCGTCAATCGCCATGGCCGCCGGTGCTGATTTCCGGCTCATGGGGCCGGGCACTACTTATCTGAAGTCGCGGAAGCCCGTCATCGCTGTCTGCGCCGTCCGCACGGGTGCCGGGAAAAGTCCGACCAGCCAGTTTGTCGTCGACTACCTCATGCAACAGGGACTCCGGGTCGGCGTCATCCGTCACCCGATGCCTTATGGCGACCTGGTTGCAATGGAAGTGCAAAGATTCGCCAAATACGAAGACTTCGATACACACAAATCGACGATCGAAGAACGCGAAGAATACGAACCGTACGTCCGTCGTGGGGTTGTGATCTGGGCTGGCGTGGATTACCTGAAAATTCTCCGACGTGCCGAGAAGGAGGCCGATGTCATTCTCTGGGACGGAGGAAACAACGACCTTCCCTTCTATACCCCCGACCTCTACATCACGGTCGTCGATCCGCATCGAGCCGGCCACGAGATGGGCTACCACCCCGGCGAAGCCAACCTTCGTGCGGCAAACGTCCTTCTGATCAGCAAGACCGGTACCGCACCGGCAGCCGGAATTGAAGCCGTGAAGCAGAGCATCCGGGCAGCCAATCCAAAAGCCCGTGTCTTCAAGACGGATCTCACTATCACTGCTGTCGATAAGGTATCGATAAAGGATAAGAAGGTGATCGTCGTCGAGGACGGACCGACGCTGACACACGGCGAAATGGCCTATGGCGCCGGAGCTATCTTCGCGAAGCAGCAGGGAGCAAAGATGATCCGGCCTGCCAGGTACGCAGTGGGGTCAATCCGGAAGGTCTACGAGAAGTTCCCACACCTGAAGAATATCCTGCCCGCGATGGGCTACAGTGCAAAGCAGATCCGGGAGTTCGAAGCAACGATCAACAAGGCCAAGGCGGACATCGTACTGGGCGCCACGCCCATCGACCTCAGCCAGTTGATCACCATCAACAAACCCCTGGTCCAGGTACGCTATTCGCTCAAGGCGCCGGCGGCGTTCAAGCGGCTCCTGACGGACTTCGCGAAACAGGCGAAGGCAAAAAAGAAGAAGTAGGCAACCCTAATTCACCGCGAAGGCGCGAAGGACACGAAGGTGGCAGAGGAAGAAAGACGAATTTTGTTCTTCGTGTCCTTCGTGCCTTCGCGGTGAAATCCCCCTATCCGCCCACGAGCAATTGACGACAGGACTCCCCTCCGTTAAGCTCTGTCGAACGTGTCTGCTTCCACCCCAACCGGCGAGCCTCAGAAACTGAATCTTGTGCGGGTCCTGGGTCGCGGGGACCTGACCGCACTGGCCATCAACGGCATCATCGGTGCCGGCATATTCGGCCTCCCATCTGCGGTCGCGGCCCTGCTCGGCAACGCCAGCCCAATCGCCTTCGTCGCCTGTGCGGCAATCGTCGGAATCATCGTTCTCTGCTTCGCCGAAGTCGCCAGCCACTTCACCGACACAGGCGGACCGTATCTCTATGCCCGGTCGGTTTTCGGGCCTCTTGTCGGTTTTGAAGTGGGGTGGGCAATATGGCTGGCTCGAATCAGTGCCTTCGCGGCAAACGCCAACCTTCTGATTTCCTACTTCGGTTTCTTTGTGCCTGGGTTGTCGACCGGGGCCGGTCGCATCATCAGCATCACGTTGGTTGTCGCGTTGCTTGCCGGAATCAACGTTCGGGGCGTTGCCATGGGAGCACAGTTCGGCGATGCGTTCGCAATCATGAAGCTGCTTCCGTTGATCGCCTTCGGAACCGTGGGCATGTACTTTGTGGACTGGGGCACCTACTCGGCGGTCCAAACCCCGACATCGGTCAGCTTCGGCAGCGCGGTCCTGCTGCTCGTCTACGCGTTCACCGGATTCGAGTACGCGGCAATACCTGCGGCCGAAGCTAAGCAGCCCAAAAAGGATGTTTCCTGGGCTTTGATTTACGCGCTGGGGATCGCAGCCGTAATCTATGTTGCGGTCCAGATCGTCGCGGTCGGCACCTACCCGGAACTGGCACAATCGGAACGACCACTGGCGGATGCCGGGCAGGCTTTCCTCGGTCCGATCGCCGGCGGGGTGATGGCCTTTGCCGCTATGGTCTCGATCATGGGCAACCTGAGCGCGGTGATGTTGATCGGCCCTCGCCTGACTTACGCGTTCGCACAACAGGGCGAGTTCCCGGCATTCCTGGGCTACCTGCATTCCCGCTTTCGCACACCCATCGCATCAATCGTGCTGTTCGCCTTCCTGGTGTGGCTGCTCGCACTGTCGGGGACGTTTGTCTGGCTCGCGACCATCAGTGTTGTCGCCCGCCTCGGAGCCTACATGGTGACGTGTGCCGCAGTTCCGGTGATTCGCAAGCGCTCGTCGACCAGGGGAGAATTCCAACTGATGTTCGGGCCGCTGTTCCCAATCCTTGCCATAGTTCTCGGAATCTGGCTATACGCTCAGACTAATCTTGCCGACACTCTGGCATTTCTCGTCGCGGTTGTTGTCGGCAGCGTTCTGTACTTCGGAATGAAGACAAGAAAGGCGCCGGAAGGCGACCGGTAATGGCAAGCCCGTTTTCTGGATTTGTCGAAGGCGTCAAGACGGTACTGGATGAATTCTCCGAACGGGAGGCTGTCGTGACACGCATCGAACCCCTGCTGCACGATCTCATCCTCAACCGCGACTGGCTCAGTCCGCAATTCCGACGGGCCCTGCCCGACAAGCCCTATTCTCAATACCTGCTCTTCAGCCCACCCGACAAGATCTTTTCGATTGTGTCTTTCGTGTGGCGTCCCAACCATGGCTCACCCATCCACGACCATTGCACCTGGGGTGTGATCGGACAGTATGAAGGCGAAGAAGAAGAAACACGTTTTCTCCGATCGGACGACGGCTCCATCACTGAAGATTCCGTCGGCGTCTTCAAGACGGGCGACGTCGCCCACGTCTATCCACCGAACCGTGACATCCATCGCATCTGGAACCGCACCGCCACGCCGACCGTATCCATCCATATCTACGGCGGCGACATCGGCAACCAACCCCGCCATGTGTTTGATCCATCGGGCCAGACCAGACCGTTCGTCTCGGGTTACGACACGCCTCTGCCTGACTGAACATCTCAGGATAACGGCACCAACGTCATTTCAACGCAAAAACGCAAAGACGCGAAGGGGGACTCTGTTTTCAAAGGAGTGATGAACATGAAGGTGCGTTCCGAACATCAATCCTTTGCGACCTTCGCGTCATAGCGCCTTTGCGTTGAGAAAAATCGTGCGCTCTATCGAAGCGTCACAAACCTACCCACCGTAGCTCTCTATCCTCACCGGCTGCTGCCGCCTCCCCCACTTCCCTGCCGGACCATCGAACACCCCCGGACACTTCGCCCCGCACCCGGTGCACTTCCCTTCCCCATCCAGGTTCCATTCCCCCAACTCGTACCAGTCCCGCCCGATCAACTTCCGGCCACAGTCGTGACAGTACGTGCTGCCTGAATCGGGATCGTGGACATTGCCCGTATAGACGTAGCGAAGGCCGTTCCCGATGGCGATGTCTCGCGCCCGAGTCAACGTTCGAAGCGGCGTGGACGGCCGATCCCGAAGCTTCCAGTCCGGGTGAAACGCCGAGAAGTGCATCGGTGTGTCCGGGCCCAACTCGTCAACAACCCAACGCGTCATCGCGTCGAGTTCCTCATCCGAGTCGTTATCCGTCGGGATGATCAGATCGGTCAGTTCAATCCAGACGTCGGTCTCGCGCCTCAGATAGAGCAGCGTGTCGAGAACCGGCTGAAGATGACCGGCACAGATGTCCGAATAGAAATCCTCAGAAAACGCCTTCAGGTCGACGTTGGCCGCATCGATGTACCGAAAGAACTCGGCTCGCGGCTCCTCGCAAATATATCCGGCCGTCACCGCAACCGTGCGAATGTCCAGCTTGTGACATTCCTTCGCGACGTCGACGGCGTATTCCATGAAGATGATCGGATCGTTGTAAGTAAAGGCGACGCTCCGGCATCCCAGATCCTTCGCCGCCCGCGCGACCGCTTCCGGACCTGCCGCCGACGCCAGCGTGTCGAACTCTCGGGACTTGCTGATGTCCCAGTTCTGGCAGAAACGGCATCCGAGGTTACAGCCGGCGGTGCCAAAGGAAAGAACGGGAGATCCGGGGAGGAAATGGTTCAGTGGTTTCTTCTCGATCGGGTCGATACAGAACCCACTCGAACGTCCGTAGGTTGTCAGGACGATCTCGTCTTCGGCCCGGGCACGAACGAAGCAGAAGCCTCGCTGGTCTTCATGGAGGCGACAGTAACGCGGACACAGGTCACACTGAACCCGCCCATCGTCCAACTGATGCCAGTAGCGAGTCGGGACAACGCTGTCGATCTTGACGTCCAGGATATTCGTCCTCAGGCTGATGATTAATCTTCAAGGTAACCTTTCTCTATTATCTTAGCCAGAATACGTTCGGCCGCGCGCGCGGGGACTTCGATGTCACCGTACACGACGACGTCGGGATTCGTGGGGGCCTCATAGGCGGTCCCCAGACCCGGAACCGTGTCGGCCTGTCCTCCCAGCGCGCGGCGGTAGATCCCTTTCGGGTCACGATCCACGCACACCTCAAGCGGGCAGTCCACGTGGACTTCGAGATATTTTGCAATCCTGCTGCGAGCACGCTCCCGGTATTCGCGCCGGTTCGCGGTCGCATCGAAGATAACTGTCACCCCGTGCTGAGTAAGGATCTCACCGATACAAGCCACGGAACTGTAGAAGGACTCCCGTTCATTCTCCTCGTAACTGGGTTTGGCCGTGAACACCCGACGCAGGACATCCGATTCCAGAACCGCGACCTCCAGGCCCCGCGACCGCAGCAGGTCGGCCAGCGCTGCCGTGACGGTGGATTTACCCGAAGCCGGCAGCCCCGTGATCCAGATCGCGAAACCATGGTGGTTTTCAGGTTTCGCAGTATTCGTTAACTCGGTCCGGGTCGAATACGTCATCGTCAAGAACGTTCCGGATGAAGGAGAAGATCCGGCGGCGGATCGTCTCCGAAAGGTTCGGGTACCAAACCGGGCTGGCAATCACCAACCCTCTGAAAGCAAAGAACGGCGCCACGACCGAGAGCATCTGCTGATCGCCCGTGTGTTCCAGGTATCTCGACCAGAAACGCTTGAACAGGACTTCGAAGTTACCTTCCAGGCGCCCGCTCCGCTGGAGTGAGAAGAACAGGTAGTTGATGGTCAGGCAGCTCACGTCGTCGGCAGCCTCGCCCCATTCTCCCCGCGAACGGTCCAGGACACGGAACTTCGCACCTTCCTGGAACAGGATGTTCCACGGATGGAAGTCGCCATGAACCTGACGCAGACGGTGGGTGTAATCCTTCAGACGCCAGCGCCATGAAAGGACGCTGTGTTCAATGTTCTCGAGCAACTTGTAATCGATGAACGCGTGACTGGTCGGATACCCGTCATTGATCCCCATGATGCACTCGCCATGACCGAGCAGCTCACGGATCCGCCTGGCATACAGATCGGGACCGTCCCGGCGAACGCGATGGATCTCCGCCAGGTAATCGCAGAGAGCATCGGAACGCGCCACGTCCAGGTCCGTCAGCTCAGGATCGTCCCGCATCCTGAAGAAGTCTTCGTTGTGACCTGCTCCGTCTACATGCTCGACCAGAACGAAAAACTCGTCGACGTCTCCGAGGGACAGGAGGTTACCGTCATATTCGAGGGCGCCAACGTCGAGTGATCGAGCATGTAGAGGGAGCCGTCCAAACGTCTCATGGGCGGACAACAGGAGCTGGGCCCGGTCGGCCAGAGTTTCGTGACCGTAAGGTCCTGCACGGACGGTTTCGAAGACAGCATGACGGACATGTCCGTCGAGCCGGTAGGTCACCTTGATCGGCGATCCGTACCCGTACTGTTTCAAATCCTCGCCAGTCGCCTGCTCGCCGATCGGCGCCAGCTCAACTATTTCCGCGGCCGCGCCAAAGACCAAATGCAGGTACCTTTCGAAGCTCTTCCTTCCGAGGTCGGGCCCAAGACTGTCCGGAGTTTGTACCGCCGACGACATGACCGCCTCCCTCTCGGTGCCCATCAAGCGGGCTTCACTTTGTGGGCTGCACCCAGGATGCCAAGATTGCTCCGAGAGGGCACTTGCATCATGCTGATATGTCGGAAGTTACGATGAAGGCCGAAAAACGTCGAATGGGTCCATTTCCGACGATATGTCGTACTGGCCAAAACGCACGATCAGGCGTCCCCCGACGTGTCAGATTGGCATCCAGCGGCGACGCTGAGATTGGAGACCGGGGGAAACGGCAGAAGTGGTGCTGTTGCGTGGTCGAGGGAAATAAGATACAAGAATAATGTACTAGACGCGCGCCTGTAGCTCAGCTGGATAGAGCGCTGGTCTCCGGAACCAGAGGTCGGAGGTTCGAATCCTCTCGGGCGTATCTGAAGGTCACTGAGAAGTGACCTTTTTTCTTTGGGTTACACGTCTCCGGCCCACCTTGATTCTGTTTGGTGGGCAAGAATTCTCAGTTAGTGGGCAAACTGGTGGGCAAATCCAGTCCGATTGCGTCCGCCAAGACGTCCGATGCACGCTTCACATCACTGTCGTCTGTCTGAACATATACGTCAGCTGTTGTCTCCATTCTCGAATGCCCCATCTGGATCTGAGCCAGCTTCATATCACCCGTTAGTGACCGAATGATGGTAGCCCCGGTATGACGGAATATGTGAAAGCCGTGCGTCCTCTTGCCGCGCATAATACCGGCGCGGTCGATGGCTGGATAGAGAATGGTCTTACGTAACCAGCCGGGATCGCAGGAAGTGCCATCTTCCCGGCAAAAAATGAAATCCTCGTCTCCGATGAACGCCGAACGGCCCCAATGATCTCGCAAGATTGACACTACTGCATCGGGCATGTGTTTCTTTAGATCAATATCGGTCTTTGTTGATTCTTGGATCACACCGCGATAGGCACTTCTACTTACACTGATCTTACGAGACGCCCAATCTACATCCGACCATTTCAGAGCCAATATCTCTCCAATTCTCAAAGTTGTCAGAGCGACAGTCACTATTATTGGTTTCCAGACTTCTGGAACTTGATGAACTACCCTGCGAACCTCTTCAGCTGACAGAGTAGGTTTTTTCTTCGGCTTGTACTTCGGACGATGTAATTTCTTCCGCACCGGGTTGGCTGTTACCAAATCCATTTCCAAGGCCACTTCAAACATAGTCCGGAGCAAGGAATACACGTTCAACGCTTTAGGGCCATTACCTCCCTTCTTACTTGTCGCCAACTCATCAAGGAACACGGAGATGTCAGTTGGTCTTATATCGGTCAACTTCAGGGCACCAAACCTCGGTAGAATGCACGACCTTAGCAACGACTCGTAACCGTAAACGGTCGATGTTTTCCGCCCCTTCGTCCTGAGATACGATGACCATTGACGCTCCACAAAATCACCAAAGGTCACCGGCACCGATGATTCAATACTGGCAGTGGCAGCATTTGCTTCATTTACTGCCTTCATTCTGCGTTGCCGCGATCTCGTCGCATCTTTTCGAGTCTGGCACCCTGCCAACACCTCGGACGCCTTGCGCCACCCAGTAAGTTTACTGTTGTCACGAACCCAATAACGCAACAAGAACTGCTTCCTGCCGCGCTTGTTCGTCTTCACTTCAATCCATCCATCTTGGACACTCATACGGGTTCTCCTTCTAGAAATCCCGCACTGTCCTTCAATCGTTGTGCCGACGATAGTACTCTCGATTGGCCGATCTGGCTTCACTGTTTGACCTTTCCTTTTAGCCAATCCTGAAATTCACCCGAAGAGGGATCAAATCGAACGTACTTGCCGAACTTCAAGTGTGGGATCACTTCTGGTCCACCCTCCCTGGTTCTGTCGTAGATCCAAGTCCTCGGGACGCCGAGATAGTCGGCGAGTTGTGTCACTTTCCAATACCGTTCAGGATTGATGCCCGTGTTATTCATCATCGTTCATCCACTCGCTAGTCCCGCCGACGCTTGAATCTGAATCATCGGCCATCGTTTCCCCCAGTCATGGAGTCTTCAACTCGCGCCCGGTGCGCCCCGGCATTCCGCTAGGAAGGTCCTTCGTCAACAGACTGTCGGTACATGCGCCACAAGAGGAACGCCTCGGCGTCAGCCTGTTCCCTGGTGTATTCAGCATCGAACTCCAGAATCGCCGAACGCTCCGCAATCCAT
>CAZOZZ010000024.1:0-36484 GCA_964584435.1 uncultured Solibacteraceae bacterium
CACTTCATGGCCATGGGTGAGGTTGTTGGAGAAGCAATCCGTAGAAGCGACTCCCGAGCCGTGTTGCTTGCTTCCGGCGCCCTGTCCCATAAGTTCAACGATCTTGATTGGGCACAAGTGAATCCCAGAATTTATCATCAGGATAATATTTCCGACCCTGAGTACATCGTGAGCGATCAGAACGTCATCGGCATGTTCGAAACCGGCCGTCATGATCTGGTTCTGGATGGATTTGACGAATACAGAGCCATTCCATGGGAGGGCCTGGGTGGGCACTATCTGCAGATGATTGCGGCTCTGGGCGGCAAAGAGTGCCGTGCCAGGGGAACACGCCTGTCGGACTATGAGAATGCGCGAGGCACCGGTAATATTCATCTCTGGTTTGAGGTGGCAAGCTGAACGTGCTGACGGAGCCGCGCGGGGAACGGCGGCGGATCGTACATCAAGGCAGTGCCTATTGGGGTTCGGTGACCGAAGCGGGGGCCCTGAGGCTGGACGATGGCCGCGAGCTGTCACCGGAAGGTGTTCAGCACCTCCCCCCTTGTACGCCGACGAAGATTATCTGTGTGCATCTGAACTACAGGTCCCGTGGCGTCGAATCGCGGGACAATCCGCAGCCGACCCAGACCCCTACCTATTTCATGAAACCGATTACGGCCCTCAACAATCATGGCGGAGAAATCGTGCGCCCGGCTGGCCATCGCTATTTGAATTATGAGGGTGAGTTCGCCGTCGTCATTGGGAAGGTCACACGTAACGTGACGCCGGATGAAGCCTGGAGTTGTATGGCGGGCTTTACGCCGGCCCTGGACATGGGCTTGCATGATTATCGAGACACCGATGCCGGGTCCATGTTGAGGGTTAAGGGCGCGGACGGTTTCTGTCCCGTTGGGCCGGGTATCGTCAGCGGCGTTGATATTCGAGATCAAACTCTGCGCACGTACAGGAATGGCCAAATTGTCCAGGAAGCGCTGGTCGGTGATGAAATGGTGTGGGGGCCGGAGTACTTAGTGGCGGACATCGCCCGCCATATCACCTTGCTGCCTGGAGACCTTGTCCTGACTGGAACACCCTGCCATTCCCGCCCCCTGGAACCCGGAGATCGCATCGAAGTGGAAATCACCAATATAGGGCGATTATGCAGCCAGGTTGTTGCCGGCCCGGTCCCAAGAGCCGATGTTGGCCATCCCCCCATGGATACCCCGGAAGCTCGACGAGTGGCATTGGGAGTGGATGAACGAGTTCCGGAGAGACTCAAAGAGAACTACAGATTGGCTTCGCGCCGTTAAAAGAAGATGACAGATAAGCTTCGAATAGCAGTTGTGGGTGCGGGTGCGATCGGTGGCTGGCTGGCTGCCCGATTGGCTGCACGCGGCCATGAAGTTTGCGCGCTGGCGAGGGGAGCGACGCTTGAGGCTTTGAATCGGGACGGGCTCAAGCTGACAGAAAACGGCAAGGAAACCGTAAGCCCAATCAAGGCCAGCGATCAGGCTTCTGATCTCGGATCGCAGGATCTGGTTTTGATCACCGTTAAGGGCCCTGCGGTGCCGAGCATTGTAGACGACGCGCGGACGCTGATGGGGAAGAACACGCTGTTGGTTTCAGCGATGAACGGGATCCCCTGGTGGTTTTCAGCCGCCGGGTTGGGAGATTTGGACGACGACCCGATTGAGGCGGTCGACCCGGGTGGGTCGATCACAGAACGCATACCCGCCGAGCGAGTCATTGGTAGTGTCGTCCACGCAGCATCCGGTGTCGAGGGTCCAGGCCATATCAGGCACAAGATGGGCAATGAGCTGATCTTCGGTGAAGCCCTTGGCGGCACCTCGAATCGCTTGCGGGACCTGGGGTCTGTATTTGTGGAGGCCGGATTCGAAGTTACCTGCAGTCGGAATATTCATGCCGACATCTGGTACAAGCTATGGGGCAATGTGACCATGAATCCGATTTCGGCCATCACGTCGGCGACTTGCGACCGCATCCTGGATGATCCTCTTGTTAACGAACTGGTGTTGCAGGTCATGCAGGAAGCAAAGGAAACAGGCGGCAAGATCAACTGCGTTATTGATGAAAGCGGCGAAGACCGGAATCTGATGACACGAAAACTGGGCGCCTTCAAGACGTCCATGCTTCAGGACGTTGAAGCAGGACGGCCGTTGGAGATCGACGCCATTCTGTCCGCACCCTGTGAGATCGCTCGACGTGTTGGGATCCGAGCTCCGGCCATGGAGGCGTTGTTGGGTCTGACGCGCCTGTTCGCACGAAGCCGGGGTCTTTATCATGCTTGATGCGGATCATTTGACGGCCCTGGTCGACGAACTGGATGAGGCAGAGCAATCCCAGCATCAAGTGGAGTTATTTTCACGCCGTTTTCCGGAGATGACTATCGATGATGGTTACCGAATTCAGCAAGCCTGGGTAGCTAAGAAACTAGAACGAGGAAGATCGCTGAAGGGCCACAAGATAGGCTTGACGTCCCGGGCCATGCAAATGGCAGCACAGATTACAGAACCGGATTTCGGTGCATTGCTCGATGACATGTTCTTTGCGGAAGGCGGCGAATTGCCCACGGATCGATTCATCGTGCCTCGCGTCGAGGTGGAACTCGGCTTTGTGTTGAGCCGGGACCTGTGCGGGCCCGAGGTAGAGATCTCCGATGTGCTGGATGCGGTCGAGTATGTGATACCCGCGGTCGAGATCATTGATGCCCGAATTGAACAGGTTTGCCGCCATACGGGCAGTCCTAGATCCGTGGTCGATACGATTTCCGATAACGCCGCAAACGCGGGGGTTGTACCCGGAGGTCGCAGGGTCAAGCCCGACGATGTCGATATGCGATGGTGTGGGGCGCTGTTGACTAAGAACGACATCATCGAGGAAACCGGCATTTCTGCCGGCGTGCTTGGTCATCCGGCAAATGGCGTGGTTTGGCTCACGAACAAACTTGCCCGACACGGTGAGCTACTGAGATCCGGAGAATTTGTGCTTAGCGGTTCATTTACCCGGCCGGTACCTGCAGCCAAGGGGGACGTGTTCTTTATTGATTATGGCCGATTGGGCTCGATCAAATTCAGGTTTGCGTAGGCTATGAAATTGCCACAATCGAAATTCAAGCGGGCACTCGGCCGACGCGAACCACAATTGGGTTTGTGGTTGGCTTTGACCGACGATGGATGCGCGGAGATCGCCGCTTGCGCCGGCTTCGACTGGCTGCTTATTGATGCCGAGCATGCGCCGAACGATTTGCACAGCATCCTGTCCCAACTCCGGGTCATCGCTGCCTATCCGGCCGCGGCTGTTGTGCGCGTGTCGGAGCCTGACGCCAACCATGTCAAGCAAGTGTTGGAGTTGGGCGCACAGAACATCATGGTGCCAATGATCCATACGGCGGAAGAAGCTGCGGCTGCCGTATCGGCAATGCGCTACCCGCCGGCGGGTATTCGGGGCGTGGGAAGCGGCATGGCGCGTTCCTCACGGTGGGGCAACTATGCAGACTACCTGCTCGAAGCGGATCAGAATCTCTCTCTGATCGTCCAGGCTGAAACGGAGCGAGCTTTGACTCACATCGATGAAATCGCCGCGACGGAAGGTGTGGACGGCGTGTTTCTGGGAGCTGCCGATTTGGCCGCGGATTTAGGCCATCTGGGGAATCCGGCCCACGCTGAAGTACAGGAAAGGATCGTTGACGGTATCCATAGAGTGGTTGCAAGCGGCAAAGCTGCCGGTGTGTTGACGGCGGACCTCAGCATTGCTAAGAACTATGTCGAGGCTGGGGCCAGTTTTGTCGCAACCGGCGTGGATTCTGTTCTATTGGCTCGATCAGCCAACGCACTAGCGTCGTCATCCAGGCAGACTTTGTGGTAGCCGTCCGCCAGGACTACCGACCCGACCGGACGTTCGCTTAGCAGTCTCATAGGCCCTGTCAAACCATAAGGCCGCATTGGCAAAATCCCGTTTACCGTAATACCCCTGCCCCAAATGCCAATGTACGTTCACGATCTCCTCTATAGCCGGGATTAAGTCAGAGGTAGAGACATCCGGACGATGGAGGAACAGGTCGGCAGCGCTCTCGTATCCGAAAAACAGATGGCGACGCTGCTGGGTCTGTTCGGGGCAATGGCGTTGTTTCTGGCGGCCCTCGGGCTGTTCGGGAGGGTATCTTACATGGTCCATCTGCGGACCCACGAGATCGGGATCCGCATGGCACTCGGCGCGGCGCACGGCGACATCATCCGGATGGTCGTCGGTCGCGGCCTCCTCCTGATCTGTCTTGGTGGGACAATTGGATTGCCGGCGGCGGCGGGACTCACCCACTTCCTCGCCTTCGCACTCTTCGGCGTGAACCCTTTCGACCCGTTGACATTTGCCGGGGCGACAATCCTGTTGGCAGCTGTCGGACTTCTGGCATGCTACCTTCCCGCTCGAAGGACAGCGATGATCGACCCCCTGGCCGCGTTGCGGTGATTGCCTGGCCGAAGACTCCCAGGAGCCTCCGGCCAGGCCCGGATCTCCATCGACCGTCCCGAAAGGAAGGAATCCCCATGACCGTCAACAAACCTCCCAACCAGGCTATCTCCAGGACATATTTCCCCAGTTCCAGTAAACTCTTCGCCTGGGGACAGGGACAACCCAGCTGTATGCTTGTTCATGCAGCCTGGTCAGGAGGGCGCTTTTTCTCGTATGTGGACAAATCGGCACCGCCCTACCGTTCTGTCTATTTTCCTGATTCTTTCGGTGCAAGCAGCTGCCTCTGCCTTCGAGCAATCGGATTGGACGCAAGATGAATGTGCAAGGATCCTGGAAAGCAGCACAGGCGATCTGCAGCCCAATACCTCGAAATCTTCCATCCTGGCTGTCAGCGGCAAGACCCTTGTAGCCCATTGGATTACGAGCCAGACGAACCAGGCCCTCAATCGTCTCGTTGAGATCAAGAAGGGCGGATCATCGGCAAAAGCCATCTATGATCCAACCGTGTATACGCTGGTTCTGGCTTTGGTCGACAACCCCACGAACTCATCCGCAAGCGGACTGATCCTTTCTGAAGCGAACAGGCTGGACCTTGGAAATCAGCACAACAGAATCTACATCCAACAAGCTGATAACCGCGCTCGTTTTGCCCGAATCGTCTCTATAGAGGCACTTCCCCGGCAGTTCGCTGCGTTTCTCGGCACAGGAACAGTCCTGCTTCGTTTCAGGAAGGTCGACGACGGAGGCCAGGCCATCATCCCATCACAGGATGGCGTCGTGGAATTGGAACTGCCAATCCGCGGTGAGACGGCTCGTGTACGGTTCACGATAAACACCTTGCCGCTTCGAAGTTTGGATGAGCTTTAGCTTTCAATTAGAGGGACGCCCCTGGTCAGGCCCTACTCATCATAAGGACTCTCATCGGGGAACAGCTCCTGCCATTCATGGGCAGCATGAACCACTGCAAAGCGCCCCCATTTTTGAAAGTTTTCCGGCGCCTGATGGATCAATCTTCTCAGGTGGGGCTTTGCTTTGTCTGTCTCCCCCTTCAAAATGTAATAAATCGAAATGGGATAGTTCAAAGATCCACCCCAGGGCTTCGTTTCATCAATAGGCTCCAACATCGAAACACTGAGGTTACCTTTGAACAGTTGGACGCTATCGAAGTAAAAGACATGATCATCAGGGTTCTGAAAATCATCAATTACGCCGTGGTACCGATTAACAGCCATTCTCGCTGCCGCCCCGTCACCGTTTTTTGCATAGGAAATATAGGTCCAGTTTGTAGAAGCAACCATGCCTTCAACATTATTTGAGATCAGAGCAGTCTCATAGGCCCTGTCAAACCATAGGGCCGCATTGGCAAAGTCCCGTTTACCGTAATACGCCTGCCCCAAATGATAATGTACGTTCACGATCTCCTCTATAGTCGGGATTAAGTCAGAGGTAGAGACGTCCGCACGTATGAGCATATTTTCAATGACATCGACCGCCTTCAAGCCATCGCTCACAGATTTATCGAAGTCTCTCAGATTGACATAGAACTGGGCCCTCTGACGCAGCAGCTTGACCGAATCAGGATGTGCCTCAAGTCCCTTGCTGAAAACCTCCACTGCTTCATTGAACAAACCGATTCGACGCAAGTAAGTTCCATAGCTCAGTGCGCTTCTGATGGTGATTTCTTCCTCGAACGCCTGCTTCGCTTCGTTCATTCCTTGAGCAGACTCCATCTCCCTTTCTGTTTGTGGCTCTTTCAAGACCGTATAATGTTTCACGCCAAAAACAGAGGTGGTCTGATGTATTTTTTCTTGTGCTGCAAGGTTTGAGGATAAAAACAATATAAGCGTGCAGGACAAACATACCTGCAAGACATTTCTATTAATTGTTGCCATTGTGAATTCCCTGATGTCGATTAATTGTCTCAAACATCGGCGTCGTTCTTGCTGCTTCGCCACCGAGTTCATTTGAGCCCTCATCGTTAGTGTTCAACGCATGCGCGAAGTATATAAGCCCTCAATCCAAAACACTGCGTACGACCTACCCGGAAGGGATCCGGTGCCGGAAGGACCGTCCGATCGGAAATAGTGGAACGCGGCTCGATCACTGACGCTGGTTTTGATTCCGCCCACCCGCATCGTCTGTTTCCAGCGGTTCGTGTGTGCCCCACTTCTCGAACCACTTCCGAAGGTACAACTGGGTCCGCATGAAGTTGGAGGGACGGGAAGTCGTTCCATGCCACTCTTCCTGGTATCGAATCATCACGGTGGGGACGCCCACATACTGGAGTGCCTGGTAGAACTCCTCGGTCTGCCCCATCGGCGTGCGAAGGTCGTTCTCGCCCGTCATGAGCATGGTTGGTGTCGTCACGTTCCCCACGTAGAAAATTGAAGAGCGGTCGATCCACTCGGCCGGGTCTTCCCAGAACGGTTTCTCGAAAGTCCGCAGGTACGAGATGGCGTCGGATGTCCCCATGGCCGACATCCAGTTCACGATCGGGCAGTTCGCCGAGGCCGCCCGGAAGCGATCGGTGTTACCGACGATGTAGCTGGTGAGGATGCCGCCACCCGAGCAGCCATAAACAAAGAGGTTCTCCTCGTCCACGTAGCCTCTCGCCAGCGCGTCATCAACGCCGGCCATGAGGTCCTGCATGTCGATGCCGGGATAATCATGGTTGATCGCGTTTGCGAACGTCGTCCCGTAGCCCGTGCTCCCGCGGGGATTCGTATAGAGCACGACGTAGTCGTTGGCGGCATGTTCCTGGAAGGCGAAGTTGAACCCGCCGTTGTACATGCCGTGAGGACCGCCGTGAATCGCCAGCATCAGGGGATACTCGCGTTCCGGATCGAAGTTGGGAGGCTTGACGATCCAGCCGTGGACGCGGAAAGGTTCCGATTCGTACCAGATCTCTTCCACTTCGCCGAGCGTGACCCCCCCGAGTATGTCGGCGTTCACTTCAGTCAAGCGCGTTACCTCGGTTGGGCCCGCCAGGTCGAATCGGTAGATGTCGCCGGGTTCGTGCGCGCTCGAGATCGTCCCGACCGCGGTGCCATCGTCGGAGAACGACGAAAGCGAGAGAAGCTGGTCGCCTTTGGTGAGCTGTGTGACGCCTCCATCCATCGACACGAAGTGAAGGCTGCGGTACCCGTCACGGGAAACGCTGAAGTAGAGGCCGCTTCCGTCAGGAGCCCACTGCATCCCGCCCGACTGACGGTCGTAGTCGCCCGAGATCACC
This sequence comes from uncultured Solibacteraceae bacterium, assembly GCA_964584435.1. Lineage (GTDB taxonomy): Bacteria > Acidobacteriota > Terriglobia > 20CM-2-55-15 > 20CM-2-55-15 > CAZOZZ01. The sequence continues at coordinate 7,700 of CAZOZZ010000024.1, forward strand.
CGTGAGGCGGAACCGTCCCGGTTCATCACATGTATCCTCTGATTTCGGTAGGTGTCCTGATGGGCTTCGATGCCGGTGTAGGAAATCCACCGTCCGTCGGGCGACGGCACGGGGCCATTGTCGGGGCCGCGACGGTCGGTCAGTTGAGAGATGTCTACTGAAGCCAGTGCGACCGCGCAGATCTCCGACTCCTGCCAGTGTTCCGGCCGGTCGGAATCTTCGGACCGGTAGGACGTGAAGTAGATTTCGGTTCCGTCGGGGCTCCACGACATGTTCGAGTGGTTCCAGTTGCCGTCGGTCAGCCGTCGAGCGGTTCCACCGTCCGCCGGGACGACGAAGACATGCGTCCAACCGGTGTCGACGTATCCCTGTCGGTCGCGCTTGTAGCCGGCCCGTTCGATGATCTTGGGTTCATCCACCCATTTCGCGCCCTCGGGCCGCCCGGGAAGTCCGACTCCTGTGAAGTCCGCCTTATCGTCGACCCGGCTCGTAAACGCCACCGAATTGCCATCGGGCGACCAGCGTGCCCCGGATGGGCCGTTCGCAAGGCGCGTGATCTGAGTGACGGATCCTTCGGCATCCATCCATCGGACAAAAAGCTGAGACCCCTTCGGTTCACCCTCTTTCGTAAAGAGGATGCGAGTGCCATCGGGAGACCATCGGGCTCCGCTGCCCTCCACCAGATGCCGGGTCCGGGTCCCGTCGCTGTTCATCATCCAGAGTGCCGATTCCCGCCGGTCATTGACCTTGTCCACCCATTGCCGTGTGTAGATGATCCGGGTCCCATCGGGGGAGATCTGCGGATTCGAGACAGATTCCATATCCAGGTAGTGTTCGACGGAGAGTCGTTGATCCTGGGCGCTCGCCTCGGAGATCGGCAGAACGGTGCCGACCGCAAGAATCACTGCCGAGAGCCCAACCCAATAGGCCGGGAAAGCGTTTGTTCGTTTCACTTCAAACCCCTTTGACGAATCCTGTGCGACACCTGCGTTGTCTGGCGTGGACCGGAAGACTGTAGAGACGCAACACCCCGGTTCGAAACTGAATAGATCTTACGAAAGGCCGGGAGGGGAAGCAATCAAACAGTCGGTATGACGTCATCACCGAAAGGAAGAACTTTTCCTGTCACCTTTTCGTCTGTATCAGTGTCTACAATGTGTGATTGGGTGTCCGCGCCAACTGGTGTGGTGGGTGTGATGGCTAAAGAGACGAAATTCCTGGGTGAGTTCGAGCAGATGGTGCTCCTGGCAATTCTTCAGGTCGGCGACCTGGCGTACGGCAGGAACGTCATGGATGAGCTGGAACGAAGAATCGACCGAAAGGTCTCAAGGGGAGCGCTTTACGTGACATTAGACCGCCTCGAGGAGAAAGGAATGATTCTTTCCCAGCTTGGCGAACCAACCCCCCGCCGGGGCGGGCGGCCGAAACGACTTTTGTCCGTTACTCCAGCCGGCGTTCGGGGCCTCAAGGCGTCACGAACTGCCTGGATGCGGCTGTGGGAAGGCCTCGACTCCGTATTGGAAACACGATGATGCGCACACACGAGCTGTCGCCCCCGATATTGGCAAGAGCATTGCTCGCGGCGTGCCTGCCCCACGGCACAGTGAAGGAGACAGTGCTGGGCGATCTGCACGAGGTCTATCTGGACATGGCGGAATCCGGAGCGGCGTGGCGCCCGTTTCCGGCAAGAGCAAAACTATGGTACTGGGGACAGGCGTTCGCGCTTGGCTCCAGGTACGTCGTCCGACGTATCGCAAAGTGGAGACGGCAACGTGTTGAACGCGCCCAGTCATACAATCCAAACAAGCAACCACCGAGAGACCCTCTAATGAACGACTTCTACAAAGACATCCGGTTTGCGTGCCGACTGTTCGCACGAAACCCTGGTTTCACCCTGGCAAGTGTCCTGGTTCTCGCGATCGGCATCGGTGCGGTCACTGTCATGTTCAGCACTCTGAACTCGGTCATGCTTCAACCACTGCCGTACGAGAACCCGAGCCAGCTCGCGTGGGTCTGGGGGAGTTCGGAAACGAGGCCTCAGAATTCCGTGTCGGCGATCAACTACTGGGACTACCGGGACGAAGCCGAAGCCTTCGAATCGATGGCAGCGGTCCTTGTGTTCTCTCCGCGTGTGATCATCACCGGCGACGAGGAGCCCGAGCGGATCTTGAGCACGAGGGTCTCGCATAACTTCTTCTCGGTACTGGGCATCTCTCCACAGATCGGGCGCGGATTCCTGCCAGCCGAGGAGTTGGCCAGTGCTCCGAATGTGGTGGTCATCAGTGATGGATGGTGGCAGCGGCAGTACGGGGGTGACAGCGAAATCGTCGGCACGTCGGTCACGATCGGCGGCCAGCCGTTCGAAGTCGTCGGCGTGCTCCCGTCCGGGTTCGACTACCGTGCGGACGTGGAGATGTGGTTCCCGATGCGTCGGGAATCCGGCTTTACACAGGGTCGTGGCAACAACAACTTCAGCATGTTCGGACGCCTCGACGAAGGCATGTCCATGGAGCAGGCACAGGCCCAGCTGGACACGATCGCCACGCGCCTGGAGACCAACTATCCGGAGACCAACGACGGATGGGGTGTCACGGTCGAGTCCATGCACGAGGTGTTTGTGGGGGATGCACGTTCGTCGTTGCTCATCATGCTGGGTCTGGCCGGGTTGGTCCTGTTGATTGCCTGCGCCAACATAGCCGCCTTGTCCCTGGCCCGGGCAATGGTTCGAACCACGGAAGTCGCGGTGAGATTTTCTCTTGGCGCCGTCAGATCATGCGTAATCCGTCAGCTTCTCACCGAGAGCGTATTGCTCGCGTTGGCGGGTGGTGTCGGCGGCCTGGCGGTTGCCTACATGGGGCTGGGTGCCTTAAAGACGATGGGGCCGGCCAACCTCCCGAGGCTGGAAGCGATCGGTGTGGATCAAACGGTGCTCATGTTCACCTTTCTCGTCTCACTCGCTGCTAGCCTGCTCTTCGGCGTTGTTCCTGCGCTTCGAAGTACAAGGTTCTCCTTGTCGGAGACTCTGAAGGTTGGAGGGAGTCGGGGCACGAGTCCAGGGCGAGCCGAACTCCGAAACGCACTGGTCGTCGCACAGGTCGCGCTCTCATTGATGCTCATGGTTGCCTCGGGTCTGCTGGTTCGGAGCTACCTGCGATTGCAGGATGTGGATCCGGGGTTCGAAGCCGGGCACGTCCTTCAAGCAGAGATCCAGCTGCCGACCTGGCGATACGACACACCGGAGGCAATCGGAAATGCCTGGCAACAACTACACGACAATCTGCGAGCCATACCCGGAGTCGTGGCGGTTGGAGCAGTGGACCAGGCACCGATCCGAACCGGCGGCACCTGGAACACCATCTACCCCGTCGAGCGCCCCCCTTCGAGCGAAGCCGAGCGGGCCCAGTTCGGCGCCCAGCGTCGATTTGCCTCGGACGACTATTTCGACACCCTCGGCATATCCATTTTGACCGGTCGGGCGTTCGAGGCCACGGACCAGGTCGGAAGCCCGAACGTCGTTATCATCAGTGCCACGATGGCCGAGCGGTGGTTCCCCGGCGAAAACCCGCTGGGCAAGGAACTGTTCGTCTGGGATGAGAACTCTCAGGTCGTGGGTGTGGCGGAAGACGTGCGTGAGTTTGGACTTGCAATGGACATCCCACCGGTCTTCTACATGTCGTCCCGCCAGGTTGGGCCGGACGGTATGCAACTTCTGATCCGCACGGTGGGTGATCCGCTTGATCTGGCCGCGGACCTGCAGGGGACAGTGTGGGAATTCGACAGCTCCATCCCGATCACAGGTCTACGGACGATGGAGGCGCGCATCAGCGACTCTCTTGCGCAACCGAGATTCCGCATGCTGTTGGTGGGGTTGTTTGCTGGCATGGCGTTGGTACTTGCGCTAGTGGGTCAGTACGGTGTGCTCGCCTTCTTCGTGAGGCAGCACGCGCACGAACTGGGCATTCGGGTTGCACTGGGGGCCACCCCGCAAAACGTGATTGGACTGGTTCTGGGGAAAGGCATGATGCTGGTCGGTTCCGGTATCGTCCTGGGACTCCTTGGTGGCTTCGCCGGTGTTCGACTGATTGAAAGCCTGCTCTTCAATGTCGCGTCCACCGATGTGGTCACGTTTGGAGGCGTGAGCCTTTGTTTGATCGTAGTTGCTCTGATCGCCTGCATCGTACCCGCCGGCCGCGCAGTCCGAATTGATCCGCAAAAAGTGTTGCGCGTCGAATAGATACGTCTCCCAACATTCGATCAGGCTTTTCACACCGCCCAGAAGAGTCGTCCTGATCAACAGGGACGAACGGCTGACGATGAACAAGTAGACTCACCCGATTATGTACGCCTGGTCACACGCATGCGTGAACTGCACTCCGACTATCCCCTTTTATTCTCTTTGACTTCTAGCAACACGTGGGATAAAACCACGACGAGTAGCTGAAGCATTTGAAGAGTATGTTTTGTCGTGACTTGGTTTCTCGTTCCAAAAGGAGAGGTACGATGTCGAGTAAACGTATCCGGCAGTTCTATCTGCTCTCCGGCTTTGCATTCGCCGTTGTTTTCCTGGGCCAAACCGCGATGGGGCAAACCGCCGCCGGACGGCAAAGGGGTCCCACAACCCAACGTCAGGGTCGTGCCGAAGCGGGCGGAGGCGGCCGGCAACAGATTCAGGTTCCCGGCCCGGTTACGGATTTTCTCGGGACCACCGATGACGTGATCCCCCCGGTTCCGATGACACGTGTTCCGCCGGGGGCTCCGAGCACCGACACCTACTACTATGATCGGCCTGTCGAGGAGATGCTGCCCGATGAGTTCATGTCGAACCCGGACGCGGAGTTCGACTGGCACGAACTGAAGGCCTGGCATGTTCCCCCATTGTTGAAGGCGGTGCGGATCATCGGTCCCAGAAAGGTAGGGGCGGGAGGAACTGTCCAGTTCGAAGCGGAGGTAGCCGACCCAACGGCGACTACCACCGGCGCGTATCTTCGGTACTACGGACCGAAAGGACGTCGTACCACGCTTCAGGCTACGTTTACGCCGCTGTCGGAAGGCTCCATGTTCCTCCGCGGCACGCTCAAGATTCCCGAGTATGCCGAGCCCGGTGTGTATCGGCACGTCCGGTTCGGTATCCGGAACGCTGTTCGCAGTGCGAAGGCCTATTTCTCGGACTACCACCCAGCGATGCTCGGCCAGCCGCTCGAAGTCGAAGTACTTCCAAATCCGAACGCGGACGTTGTCCCACCCACCATGCACTGGTTGAGGCTCGGCGGGTTGGAGCGAGCCGACAACTCAGTCCTCACCCAGACTCTCGGTAAGCCGATTCCGATCTACGCGAAGGTCACCGACAACCTGTCCGGCGTCGAGAGAGTGAAACTGAGAATGAACAAACGCGACGTGAACAAGTTCCAGGAGTTCGATTTGAAGCCGTTGATCGGACAGGAGGACGTTTACGTCGGCTACCTCAACGTGCCGAAGTGGTGGGAGTCAGGCGAATATCAAGTGACGACTGTCACACTCGAAGACGAGGCCGGGATGCAGGTCTACCACTATTTCGCGACAAACGAAATGGTCGGCAATGCCCGGGTTCGCCTGGAGAATGATCCCTCGATGGTCGACACCACTGCACCGGAGCTCGTTTCGCTCTGGCTCTCGAGCGAAACCGGAACGATGGGAGAACCGGTCACCGTCAACGCGATCGTCATCGACGACAAATCCGGAGTGGGAACAGCAGCCGCTGTCTTTCAATCGGTACCGAGCTACCAGAACAACGCGCGAGTGATTCTACGAAAGGTGCAGAACCCGGACGTCGTGATGAAGTCCGGGTTCAACACCGACCTGAACCTGTACCAGGGTCAGCTCGTGACGTCGATCTGGCAGGAGCCGGGACGATGGCAGTTGATGCGGTTCGTCGCTCGCGACAACGCCGACAACTATCTGGACATGCTGCCATCCGAGCACCCGGTGTTCGAGAGCGTGGGCGTCGATTTGGGCGGCGGGATGCGTCTGCGAGAAAAGATTCTCGCCGGGCTCACCTTCGATGCGCCCGATACCGGATCCGCACCGATGGCGGTAGATCCATCGGCGCAGCCGGCCGACGCGACTAAAATTCGCCGCATCGACATGATACCGCCCCATCCACCTCGGGGTAATTGTCTGAACTGTCACGAACCATAGACGAAAGTTTTCTTAACTTCCGTATCAGTGCGCGTTTTGCTTCCTAGCCATTGGAGGACACACCATGGATCGACGACATTTTATTAAGACGCTGGGCGTCGCCGGGGCCGGCGGCCTTGCGGCCGGCAAGCAGGTTGAGGCGGCTCAGGCTCCCGAGTTCAAGACCAAGCACTTGATCTGGATCATGAACGGTAACGGGAAACGAAAGAAAGAATTCACCGAAAACCCGGAACTGCAGCCCAACTATGCCCGCATCCTGAAGGAAAGTTTCGTCTTTGAAGAAGACCATAACAACACGGTGTCCGAGCACGGGAATTCCTGGACCGAATACCTGATGGGACACCAGGCGCAGGGCGGGGTGCCGCTCTACCCCACGCCACCCAACTACGTTCGCAAGCATTATGGCGACAAGGCGACCAATTATTTTTATCTCAACGGAGTCAGTTACTACCGCCAATGGCGTTTCAGCGAAAAGTATTTCACCTGGCACCCGGACTATGACGAGAACTCACGGCCGATCAGCCTGACGGCGACGCACATCTTCAACGAGATGTTCAACAAGGGTCGGGACCCACGCACGATCGTGCGGGAAGAGTTCCCGGATATGGGCGTCTCGGAAGCAGAATTCAAGCAACTCGAAGAATTCGTCGACGATGCTCTCGAGCGCCGTCTGTACGATGTTACCGGACTCCGTAACACGGCCATCCCTCGAGACCCGTTCCTGGGCGACGCGATGGCGCTCCAGTTGCTGCCTGCCGTCATGAAGGCATTCAAACCGCGGATGCTGCTCTATCAACAGGTGGGGCACGACACGGGGCACGGCGCCGGAGGGTATCTCCGCCAGCAGACTGGCTATTTCGAGTACGAGCGGGTCGCGAAGACAACGGACGAACAGCTCGGCGTCCTGTTCGATTTCATCAAGAACGATCCGTATTTCAGCAAGAACACCGCGATCATCATCCGACCGGAGTTCGGACGCGACGATGAGATCAACCTCTACGGTGAAATCAATCACTCGTCCGGTTACTACTATTGCCAGCGGTCGGCCAGCATCTGGTGGGGACCCGACTTTAAGGTCGGGTCCAGCAAAGACATCGTCAACCGGCTCGACGTCGCACCAACGATCACGAAGCTTATGGGCGGCGATGCAACCTACTCGGAAGGACTGTTCCGGCCGCAGATGCTTAAGGATGAGTTGGCGGCCGAGTTCGAACCGTACAGGAGCTACACGGCAGGCTGAGGCAGCGTGAAGTCGCCTGCGACTCCAGGAAAGGAAGGCTTTTCGGCTGCTGCCAACCCCGAAGTGCTTTCCAGAAGCGCCTTTCGGCCAAGCGAGCGGGCGGTCTTGACCTTGGCTTGCTCCTGACGCTCGTCTTTCTGGCGCTCTCCCTGCATGTGCACGATGACGATCTCCCTCCCGACGGCTTCGTCGTGGGCATTCAGGTTGCGTAAGACGTCGTCGACTTGGACGGTGCCCTGGTCAGGGTGTACGAAAGCTCTCCGGATGGGGAGGAAACCACCATCGAAACACTGATCTATCACGCGCCGAGTGAGACCGTGCGGTCATTTATTCGCCTCAAGATCGAGAAGATCTGTTCTCGATTCTACACTGGAGAGTGACGTGTCAGACGATACGATATATGCCAAGAAATCAGAGCTTTATTGCCTGGGATTCTGTTTGGGGGCAATTCAACTCAAGTTCATTCCATCAGAAGAGAACTTCTATGGTTTCTTGTCCCTCGTCGTCGTAGGGGCTTGTCTGTTCAGCTGGTGGAAGGCTAAGAAGCATGAGAAATCCACCGTACAAGATTCCGCTGAGTCATCGAGACGACTACCGGGGAACCAAGTGCGTCCCGGCGATCCTATCCTGAAGCCCGCGGGAAGGGTGCCAGACCGACCAGGCGGCGAGTCCCAGAATGATGGCGAGTGAGATGTACTCATACCTGAAGAGAAACCACGGCTGCCCCAGGGTCCCGAAAGGGTAGAACAGAACGAAGACCGTACCCCACACGAGGGCGCCGCGGAGCAGCCTCCGCACAAGTATCGCTGGATCTCCCGTCACGCTCACGACTTCGATTCCGTATATCCGTGCCATGAGGCCACCCTTGAACGAGACCGTCGACACCATTCCCCGTACTGCCAGAACCAGCATCGCGATCGCGCCCAGCTGCAAAGTTGCCGTCATCATTGACAGCACAACGCGGCAAATAATAGGGTAAATAATAGGGACAGGCACCTGTGTCCCCCATTTTAAGTCGTTGAATATATGGCAGATAAAATAGGGATATAGGTGCCTGTCCCCAGTTTAGTCAGACAACCCAAGGGGAGCGAGTTGGAGCAATCACGATATACACTACTGGTCCATAGACTGTTGGCGCTGGCGGCTGTTCTATTCGGCTTCGTCACGATCATTGTTGGCAGTCTTGTTCTGACTGGTTCTGATCCCGGATACAAAGTGTTTTTGCCGCTGTTACTTTTCAATATAGCAATGGGCGTGGCCTATGTAGCGGCAGGCATAACCACGTGGCGCAACCCCAACCAAGGCAAGTATGCGTCGGGGACGATCTTTGTTCTCAACGTCCTCGTGCTGGGAGCAATCGCGTATCTGTACAAAGTGGGAACTTCTGTCGCTGTCGAAAGTGTGGGTGCAATGACCTTCCGAACCGTAGTCTGGCTTGTGTTATTCCTGGGGGTAGCCTGGGTATGCCGTCAGAAGACACTCCGAGCGGAGCCCCACACCTGACAAAAGACCAGTCACCCATCCATTATCTAAACTCTGACTTCGACCTGAGCCTCGGCCGACATCCGTCCATCAACCCTGGCCTTGAACGTCAGGTTCGTGAGCTATCCGTGCAGGCCTTGATCGGTGCGGATGCGTCCGACGCAGCGTGGGTCCGTGCGGACATCCCCTCAGACTTCACCGCGTACCTCTCCGAAAACGGCGTTCCCGTTCCACAGTTGATCACGCACCCGGAAATCGATCTGACTCGACAGTTGCGACCGTTCGGATGGAACGATGAAGCGATCGAATTGAACAGTCGGTGTGAACGCCCCGCGACCCACCCTCCCCTGTCGGTCGTTGGCCGGGTTAACTCGCGGCGCTTCGGGTGTGGCCTTGAAGCAGAATTGTTTCCCGACGACCCGCCAGGCACGGTGGTTCGAAACGTGGCTGAACTTCAGACGTTTCTGCACCGGGCGTCGGCCGACAGCGAATGGGTGATCAAGGCCGATCACGGTCATGCGGGCATCGGGAACCGGCGCCTCAACAGCAATCATCTCTCTGAGGTCGACCTGCGCTTTGTCGCCGACCGCCTGGACCAAAACGATTGTATGGTGATCGAACCATGGCTCAGGCGGACGTGTGACTACTCGGTTGTCTTCGATGTCCCATTTGATGTCGGCAGTCTGCAAATTCATGAGACCATCTGCACGGACGGCGGGGCGCTCGTAGGCGCGATCTTCGAGCCAGAACCGCAAGCCGCGGTCCCGTGGAAAACGTTGTCGGATGCCGCCGCGCGAATCGCCGCGCACCTCGAATCCGAGGGATACTTCGGTCCTGCCTCTATCGATGCGTTTAAATGGCATGACGGTAATCGAACGCGGCTCCGATCGCTGGTGGACCTGAACGCCCGACGTTCGATGTCGGACGGCGCATATCGGTTGTGGCACCGCCTGGTCCCGGAACGAACGCTGTACTACCGTTTCTTCAACCTGCGAAAGTTGACCTGTTTGCCCAGGAAGCTGGGGCAAGTCGTGGATTCGCTCGGGTCCCGGCGATACGATCCTTCCATCGGTAGGGGGATCCTTCTGGCATCACCTCTGCAACTCGGGCTCGACGGTGAATCCCGCGCACCTGGAAAACTGGCGGTGATGTTCATTTCCGAAGCGCGTTCCGAAATGTTCGCGCTTGAGCGCTGGTTTCGGAACGAGTTCGAGGTCTGACGTGTCTGTTCGAATCCTGGTCGTCATTGGTCCCACCGCAAGCGGCAAGACGCGCCTTGGCGTCAACGTCGCGCATCGGCTCGCTTCGGAGATCATCTCCGCCGACTCGCGACAGACCTATCGTGGACTCGACATCGGTTCGGGCAAGGATCTGGACGAGTATAGTCAGGTGGAGCCACCTGTCCCTTACCACATGATCGACGTCGCACATCCTTCCGAGATCTACTCGTTGTTTCGATACCAGCAGGATTGCTATCAGCTGCTCGACACAAAGAGTTGCGAACAACCGTTCGCCCGGGGCGTCCCTCTTGTGATGGTCGGGGGCTCCGGCCTCTACATTGAGGCCGTGCTGAAGGCCTATCGCATTGCCGACGTTCCTGAGGACGTCAGGTTGCGGCAATCCTTGATGCAGCGCAGTCACGAGGACTTGCTCGAGGACCTCGATCGCCTCGATTCGGAACACGCCCTCCGCACCGATCGAAGCAGTAAGAAACGCGTGGTTCGCGCAATTGAGATCGCCCGACACGCCCTCCACCACGTGGTGAAGTACAGCGATCCACCCCCGGTATCGATCGACTACAGGGTTTTTGGCATTGACGTTCCCCGCGACGAACTACACCGCCGTATCGACAAACGATTGGATGAAAGGCTACGACAGGGCTTGATCGCCGAGGTGCGAGACTTGCTCGGCCGGGGCATCGGCGTGGAGCGGATGAATCAGCTCGGGCTTGAATACCGTGAGGTCACCGCCTATTTGACCGGTTCCAAAAACGAGCAACAGATGATCGACGACCTGCGACGTGGCATTCGGCAGTTTGCGAAACGGCAGAGCACCTGGTTCCGCGGTCTTCCGAATCGGGGCATTGACGTGACCTGGGTGAGACCCGACGATCACAACATCCTGATCGAGCATGACTTCGAAGCGTGAGGGTCGTCGAGAGCCGTTAGTCGTCCGATCCGCCAGGCGCCAGGAAGCCCATCTGGCTCTTCATCTGGGCGAGCTTCGCCTCGGCAACTTCGGCGGCGCGTTGGGCACCTCTCGACAATAAGCGATCGAGTTCCCCGGGGTCCCCTATCAGTTCGAGGTAGCGCTCCCGGATCGGCGCGAGCATTTCGATGACGACCTCGGCCACGCCTGTCTTGAGGTCGCCATAGCCACGCGCATCCGCGAAATGAGCTTCGACCTCCTCTCTGGACTTGCCTGTGACCGCCCGGTAAATCCCCAGAAGGTTATTCACCCCTGCACGCTCGGCATCGTCGGAAAACCGGATCTCCCGCCCCGAGTCGGTGACCGCGCGCTTGAAGGTCTTGAGAATCCGGCCGTCTTCGTCGGTCAACCGCACGGCATGACCCTGGGCCGTTGCACTCTTGGACATCTTGGAAGTCGGGTCGTCCAGGCCCATCACACGCGCAGCGACTTTCGGGATGACTGGCTCGGGGAGTTTGAACGTGTCGCCGAACAGGTTGTTGAAGCGCCCTGCAATATCGCGTGCTAACTCGACGTGTTGCTTCTGGTCGTCGCCCACAGGTACTTCGTCAGCATCGTAGAGCAGAATGTCTGCGGCCTGAAGGATCGGGTAGGTCATCAGACCCGTCTGGATCGTCTTCTGTTTGCCCGACTTGTCCTTGAACTGCGTCATCCGCTCGAGCCAGCCAATCGGCGTCACGCAGGTCAATAGCCAGCAGGCCTCGGAGTGGGCGTGAACGTGACTCTGAACGAACAGCGTGCTTCTTTCCGGGTCGATCCCCGCGGCGATCAGCAGCGCAGCGAGGTGCCGCGTGTTCTCTCGGAGTGCGGCTGGTTCCTGCCACAACGTGATCGCGTGCAGATCCACAATGCAGATGAAGTTTTCCCTGTCGTCCTGACCATCGACCCACTGGCGGATCGCTCCCAGGTAATTTCCCAGGTGTAGATCACCCGAGGGCTGGATACCGGACAGGACTCGTTTCTTGCTCATCGGTGACACCTTTCGACGAATTCGGCCAACATAAGTTAGACCGATGACAATACCATGTTGGAGTCCTGGAAAATGAGGGCTCTAACGAAGAGGACGATTATGGCGCTAGGTTCAGTGATCTACAATTTCGACGTTGAGCTGGCGGACAACGATCGTAACGTCTACGAATCGCTTGCGCTGCGGGTTGCGCGTCATCCCTCCGAGTCCGAAGAGTACATGTTGGCTCGCCTGCTCTCGTACTTGCTCGAGTTTGAGGATGGTATTCAATTTTCGCGTGGCGTGTCCGATCCCGACGAGCCTGCGATTGCTGTCCGTGACCTGACTGGAGCCATCAAGGTATGGATCGATGTCGGCACGCCTAATGCCGCGCGCCTCCACAAGGCGTCGAAAGTGGCGGATCGCGTGGTTGTCTACACCCATAAGGATCCGAGGAACTTTCTGAAGCAGCTTGTTGGCGAAAGAATCCATCGCGCTGAGGCACTGGAGCTTCATGCGATCGATCGGGCTCTGGTCAGTGCGCTCGTCGCGCGCCTCGACCGGCGCGTCTCCTTCAGCCTCTCGGTGACCGACCACGAGTTATATTTGTCGATTGGCGCAGAAAACCTTTCGGGGGCGGTCGTGCAGCTAATCCACGTTCCTTGAGCCTGATGAAGCACCTCGGCCGATCTTACGATGTCGCTCAGACGGGCCACTATTACCGGGCACCCCATACCGACTCGGATAACAAATCGTCATTAAAGCGCCTGCCAGACACCCGACTCCCCGACCGGCTCCTGCCAAGACGACAGTTGGCCGAAGTTTCAAGTGTGACAGGTCGGAGAATGGAAAAGGGACTAGTGCATTCCTAGTGCATTTGAACCGGTAAAACAGTGTAGGTGGCGGATTCACACAGGCCGGGCAGGACTGTAGGCTTCAACCAGGTGCATTGGAAGCGGTCAGTGCGGGATTCCAACGCGAAATCTCCGCTCCGCGGCGTCGATACGCCGAAGAACCATCATCGAAGCCCCACGCGTGCTGCACCTGCTGAGGGGACATGGCAAAAAAACAACGGCCGAAAGTCTTAATACTGCCCGAACTGTGCAAGGGGTGCGGACGCTGCATCGATGCGTGCCCGAAAGACAGCATCGGCTTCGTCGACACGATCAATCAGCGATCCGGATTTATTCCGGTCGAGATCGACTACGACACCTGTAATTTCTGCGCCTTGTGCATCGCCGGATGCCCGGAGCCTTACGGCATCATCACCGAAGGCAGCTACGAGCTCCAGACCGAAGGCAGCTACGAGCTTGAGCATCCCGAAACGCTCTACGGCAAGCGACGCGACGACCATTACGTGCCGAAGGCCATTCCTCCGAGAAAGATCCCTTTGCCCGACCTTCAACCGATGGTTCTCAAGGGCAATTACGGCGCTGCGGTGGGTGCACTCCTGGCCGGTTGTCGACACGTTTACGGTTATCCGATCACTCCGTCCACGGAAGGCGCCGAGCTGATGGCCAGGCTGCTGCCCCAGCTCGACGGCCACTTCCTGCAGGCAATCAGCGAAGTCGCCACCATCAATCACATGTACGGCTGTGGCGCCGCTGGCCTTCCTTCACTGACATTCACCAGTTCGCCTGGTTTCAGCCTGATGCTCGAGGGAATTTCGTACATGATCGGTGCCGAGATGCCGGGCGTCATCATCAACGTCATGCGTCCGGGACCGGGGCTCGGCTTCATCGGTCCCGAGCAATCGGACATCAAGCTGCTCTGCCGGGGCCTGGGCCACGGAAATACCCACGCCATCGTCTTTGCGCCGAGCAGCCCGCAGGAGATGCTCGATCACACGATGCTCGCCTTCGAGCTTTCCTTCAAATACCGCAATCCCGTTATGGTCGCTGCGGACGGCTATCTGGGCCAGATCACGGGGCGAGTGAACCTGCCCGACCACATGATCGAACCCGGCCTGCCGGAATGGGCTGTTTTCGGCGACGCCGACCACCGTGACAACCTGATCAGCTCGATCTTCCAGGATTTCCACGAGCTTGAGCAACACAACGAGAAGATTTCGGCTAAATACGCGGAAATGCAAGCAAATGAGCAGCGCTCGGCTCTCCACAGGACGGATGATGCGGACACTTTGATCGTCGCTGCCAACTCACCGGCACGGACGGCCAGGGCAGCGGTCGAACGGCTCAGAAGGAAAGGTATCCGGGTGGGCCTGTTCCAACCGATCACTCTCTGGCCCTTCCCGATCGACGCGCTGCGGCCACTGTTGCCCAACATCGAAAGAATCGTTGTCGTCGAGGCCAGCAACGGCCAGCTCGAAGACGAGCTTAGATTCGCAATGGTGCCTTTCGATACACGTGCGATCGAGTTCCATCACGTGCGCCACATGGGCGGCATCCTGCCCGAGGAAGGCGAGATCGTCGACAAGGTCCACGAAATCACGACGGTGGCGGTATGACATCATCCAACGCCTTTTTCAAGAACTTCGATCGACACGCCCACGGCAAGGGACTCAAGGGCGCATCCACTCACTATTGCCCGGGATGTGGCCACGGCCTGGTCCATAAGTACCTGGCAGACGCGATATGCGAGCTCGGGATTGAAGACCGTGCCATCGCCATCTCACCGGTGGGCTGCGCCGTGTTCCTCTATTACTATCTCGATGTCGGGAATACACAAGCGGCCCACGGCCGGGCCCCCGCCGTGGCGATTGGCCACAAGCTGGCCAATCCCAACTCGGTGGTGATCAGTTATCAAGGCGACGGCGACCTGGCTTCCATCGGCCTTGCGGAAATCATGCACGCTGCCCAGCTCGGAATTCCGCTCACTATCTTGTTCATCAACAACGGAATTTATGGGATGACAGGGGGTCAGATGGCCCCGACTACCCTGATGGGGGTGAAGTCCTCTACTACGCCGAACGGTCGTGGACGAATGGAAGGCATGCCGCTGAAGGTCGCCGAGATCATGGCAATGCTTGACGGACCGGTCTACGTCGAACGCACGGCGCTGTGTAGCCCGAAAGACCGCACTCGCACGAAGAAGGCGGTCACGAAAGCCCTCAAGATTCAGATGGAAGGACGGGGCTTTGCTTTCGTCGAGGTTCTCTCCGAGTGCCCCGTCCACTGGGGAATGACCCCGCTCGAGTCCGAAGCATGGGTACGGGACCATGTCATACCGGCTTATCCACTCGGCGTTCTAAAAGACGTCGCGGATGAGCCCTGGTTTGCCCCACCGAAACCAAGCTTTGATCCGGGCAAGACCATCGATGCGCTCGACGCAAGGGCGGAACAACCTCCAAAGTTTGCCGAGAGCTTTCCCGACCACCTCGACCTCAATGACGTCGCGCTCAAGCTTGCCGGCGCTGGTGGGGACGGCGCCCAAACCGCCGCCCTCGTCATCGCAAACGCGGCGATCAACGAGGGCTTCGACGCCACCCACATCCCGAGTTACGGCCCGGAATCGCGCGGCGGAACTTCGTACGCAGACGTACATGTCGCCCGTCAGGAAGTCATGTCCCCGGCGGCGCCCGAGCCTCATATCTTTCTGGCTTTCAATGCGCCGAGCCTCCAGAAGTTTGGTCCGGACGTCGCAGAGGGTGGTGTCGTCATCTACGATTCGAGCGTGATCAAGGAGACTCCCGAGTTTCGCCCGGGTGTCGAAGTCCACCCGGTCCCCTGCTCGGAGATCGCAGTGGCTATGGGTCACCGGATCGTCAAGAATGTCGTGGCGCTCGGCGCCCTGCAGGCGGCTTCACAGGTTCTCCCGGAAGAATCGTTGCTGACTGCCTTGCGCCTGGGCCTGGCCCACAAGACCGCGCTGATTCCGGTGAACGAAGAGGCATTCGCCCAGGGCGTCAAAGCGGTTAAAGAAAAGGTCACGACAGTCGGCTGACCTGTTTTCGCCCGGCGTTGGGCCGAAAGCTTTCCCGCAACACCTCGAAAGCTCCGATGACCTAGTCCTGCCCGGCAGTTCCCAATCCATCTGTTAGTATTCCACCGTTGCACTAGATTCCGATGGAGCGTCTTATGGCCGGATCTTCCAGGAAAGTCATTTATGCCGCCCTTGCGGGCAACTCGCTGATTGCCGCAACCAAGTTCGTTGCCGCCTTCATGACCGGCAGTTCCGCCATGCTCACCGAAGGAATCCATTCGGTTGTCGACACGGGCAACCAGGCTCTGCTTCTCTATGGGCTCAAACGGGCTCGAAAACCCGCGGACGAGCAGTTCCCCTTCGGCCACGGCAAGGAAGTCTATTTCTGGAGCTTCATTGTCGCGATTCTGATTTTTGCGGTCGGTGCGGGTATTTCCATCTACGAGGGTGTCGTCCACGTCCTTCATCCCGCTGTGATCGGAAACCCCACCGTCAACTATGTCGTTCTGGGGCTTGCGATGGTCTTCGAGGGCGCGGCCTGGTATTTCGCGTTCGTAGAGTTCACCCGTGCCAAGGGGAAATGGGGATACGTGGAAGCCATTCAGCGTGGTAAGGATCCAACCCTGTTCGTAGTCCTCTTCGAAGATTCAGCGGCCATGCTGGGCTTGCTGGTCGCCTTCGCGGGCGTCTCAATGTCCCAGATCACCGGCCTGGGAGTGTTCGATGGGATGGCCTCGATCATCATCGGCATGATCCTTGGAGGCACGGCCATCTGGCTGGCCTACGAAACCAAGGGCCTGTTGATCGGCGAGTCGGCGAACCCGCAAGTCGTGGCCGGAATTCGGAAAATCGTATCGTCGTCATCGGAAGTGCTCCACGTCAACGAAGTTCTGACCATGCACATGGGGCCGGACTTCATCCTGCTCAACCTCGGTGTCGAGTTTGCTGACGAGGCCAGGGCGCCGGATCTTGAAGAGGCCGTACGGCGCATCGAGGGGAGCATCAAAGATGCGTATCCCGAGGTCAAGCGGATATTCATAGAAGCCGAAGATCGGCGCGGAAACAACGAGTAGCGGAAAAGGTGAGGTCTATGACCTCACGGCTTTCCCTTCCCCTGTAGGTGCGGTCTATGACCGCACGAGTTTCATTGAAAGCATGCGCTCATAGAGCGCACCTTCAGTTACCTCTTCTTATCCAAAGCTTCCCGAACGTATCGCGCCAGTTTCTCTCTTTTATAGGGCTTCTCGAGCAGCTTCACACCAGCGTCCAATTTCCCGTCGTGAACCACTGAGTTTTCCGTATAGCCCGACGAAAAGAGAATCGGGATGTTCGGTCTGATCGACGATACACGGTCCGCAACTTCTTTCCCCGTCATGCCTCCCGGCAGGACGACATCCGTAAGAAGCAGGTCGACTGTATGGAGTTCTTCCAGCTTCGCCAGTGCCGATGGTCCATCTTCACAACTGACAACAGCATATCCGAGAGTACCCAGAGCCAGTTCGAGGAACTCCCGCACATCGGGGTCGTCTTCAACGACCAGGATGAGCGCCCCTCCGGAGGCCTGGCTGGCCTTCTCAGTCGTTGGATGTTGAACGGCAGCCCATTCCGCAACAGCGTGCGGCAGGTATAGTTTCACTGTCGTGCCGCGGCCCACTTCGCTGTCGATCGCAACATGACCGCCGGACTGCTTGACGAATCCATACACCATGCTCAAACCCAGGCCGCTGCCCTTGCCCGGCTCTTTGGTGGTAAAAAACGGCTGAAAAGCCTCATTCACCACCTCCGGTGTCATTCCGACGCCGGTATCGCCGACCGCTACCATGACGTAGGATCCCGGAGTCATGTCGATGTCCCCCTCGGCGTGATCCCAGTCGATGGTCACGTTTGCGGTTTCGATCGCCAGTTTTCCGGCTTCCGGCATCGCGTCCCTAGCGTTGAGGGCCAGGTTCAACAGCGAGGTTTCCAGTTGCCCCCCATCGACAAGGGCTTTCCGGAGTTTCGGCCCTCGAATCGTCTCGATCTCGATATTTTCGCCCAATGTACTTCTCAACAGTTGCGTCATCGTCCCAACGAGCTCGTTGATGTCGAGGGGAACAGGACTCAGGGCCTGCTTCCGCGAAAACGCAAGCAGCTGACGGGTCAAGGTTGCGGCCCGGTTCGATGATCGCAAGGCCGCTTCGACAAATCCCTGGATGTCCGGTCGATCTCTTCCCGTCTCCTTCAACAACTCCAGGTTGCCGATTACGCTTGTCAGAATGTTGTTGAAGTCGTGGGCGACGCCACCGGTGAGCTGGCCGACAGCTTCCATCTTTTGAGCCTGCCGGAGTTGCTCTTCGGCTTGCTTCCGTTCCGTGATGTCGGCAAGGGCGCCTACCATTCGAACGGGTTTCCCGATTGCATCACGCAGTGCTTCGCCACGCATGAGCATCCACCGATAGCCCCCGTCCTTGTGCTGCGCCCTGATCTCGACGGAATAGGGCGTGTCCTCTTCGAAGTGGCTCTTGAGGGCCGCATCCATCGCCGGCCTTTCGTCGGGATGGACCGTGTCGAAGAACATGGAGACCGGATCGGAGAACTCTGCTTCGGGATATCCCAGGAGCTCCTTCCATCGCGGAGAGGTGTATTGTTCCCCGGTGTCGATGTTCCAGTCCCAGACGCCGTCGTTGGTTCCCCTGATCACGAAGCGCAGACGCTCCTCGCTGGTTCGAAGAGATTTCTCGGCACGGAGGCGTTCGATGGTCTGGCGACGTAACGCCGCGACGGTCAATGCCAGAACTCCAAGACCGGACAAACCCGCAAACGACACGGTAACCAGGGCGGCGGTGTCGCTGGCAGCGGCTTCAGCCCGCCGCTGGCCCAACAACTGGGTCTCTACCATCGCCATCTCGGATATCCGTTCACGAATCTCGGCGGCGAGACTTTCGCCACCTTCGGGGATTTCTTCTACTGCTTCTGCCAGTGCGCTACGGCGGCGGATTGCAATGTAGTTGTCGGACATGTCGAGCCGACGCGCCACCGGCGGACCAAGCTGGATCAACCTTGCAAGCTGTTCGGGGTTGTCCGCCACCAACAGCTCGAGAGAGGCCATTTCGTCGGCAATCTGAGGGCGCAGATCTTCCAGCGGACCGAGGAAGTCTTCCGTACCGGTCAGGACGAACACGCGACTGATGTTAACGTACTGATCAACCTGGGAGCCGATGCCATCAAGTTGTGCCAGGACATCGTAGGTGTGTTCCACCATGGACGCGGTCTCCCTGCTCCGTTGCATCGCGCTGAGGGAGGCAAGACCCATGACCAACAGCAGGACCAGGGCACTGACAAAGCCCATCGTAACGAGGCGTTCGCGCAGTCGGGCCCAGCTTGACCTCAGCAGACCAGGTGATGGGGGGCGAAGGGGGAGCGGGGGGCCGGGTGGCGGCTGCACAGGCGCGCTGCTTCCATTAGACACGGGGTTCGAAAAACTCAAGCTCACCACCCTCGGACCTGAACTCCAGATACACGTGGTGCTGCGGGGACCGGTCGAATGTGTATTCGAGTTTTTAGATTGTACGCTTTCGGAACAACTTCGGACAATCAAACAGTTTCTTTACAAGACCACGTTTTCGGTTGATACTCCGTCTACCCTCTTAACCTGAGAGAATATCCACCGACGGGTCCGTTCGGCTACCAGATCGTGTTCGATTGTTCTTGGGGAGCCTCAAATTGCCGTCGGCTATCGTTCTGTGAGGCATGCATGAGAATACGTTTTGGCTGGATCTTGCTCGTAATGCTGGCTGTGGCCACGGCGTCCGGCGCTCAGTCGAGAGTGCCGGCAGACCTGTGGGACCAACTCTCGGCCAACGGACCAGCCAACGGTCCTGCCGACGCCCCTGTCACGATCGTCGAGTTTGGCGATTTCGAGTGCCCCCACTGCGGCGGCCTGTTTCCAACACTCCAGACCATCCGGAAAAACTATGGCAACCAGGTACGCCTTGTGTTTCGGCAATTCCCTTTCGCCCGCATCCACCCTCATTCGAGGAAAGCTGCGGAAGCTTCTCTTTGCGCTCACGATCAGAAACGCTTCTGGGAGTATCACGACTCGCTGTTCGGCAACCAGGAAGACCTCGCGGTTGACGCACTGAAGCGAAGGGCAGTGGAAATGGGGCTCGACACGGCGACATTCAACTCATGCCTGGATTCGGGAAAGAAGGCCGCGGTCGTCGATAATGACATGGACGCAGGAGAGGAAGCCGGCGTCTTCACGACACCCACGATAATCATCAATGGTCGGGTACTTGAGGGAAATCATCCATACGAGACGATCGAAAGGGTTATCAAGTCCGAACTAGACCGCAGGTAGCCTCCCGGGAGCATATACGGCGTCGATCTCAACGACTTCAAGATCCAGGTCTGTGCCTGGAATGGGGCGCCGAACCAGGACAGGCGCCGGCTGGGGCGCACTCGGCAGCACCCGCGGGCGAGGTAGACCGTCAGGGATCGCTTTGAGGCCTCACAGACGACGTTCCACCATCCTGAGGGCAGGTTAGCAAGCACCCACCTAAGAAGACCTTCTCACTCCGCCATCCCATCTTCACGCCATGGGCGGGTCAGCTCGCGTGTTGTACAATGACGCGGCCTCATGACCATCAGAAGGAGAATTCGCCATGTCTTTTGCAGCCGCCGTCGTCCAGGCTTCACCTGTCGTCTTCGATCGCGAGCGCACGATTGACAAGATCGCCGATCTGACGGCGGACGCCGCCCGGGGGGGTGCCAAGCTGGTCGTCTTTCCTGAAGCGTTCGTTTCTTCCTATCCGAAGGGACTGGATTTCGGGGCCCGGGTCGGTGGAAGGACGCCGGTTGGACGGGATTACTTCAAGAAGTACTGGGACAGCGCAGTCGATATTCCGGGAGCGGGCATCGACAGGCTGGCAGAGATCGCCGGCGAGACCGGTGTCTATCTGGTTCTCGGCGTGATCGAGAGGGATGGGGGAACCCTCTACTGCACTGTCGTCTTCTTCGATCCAGAGGGCAACTACCTTGGCAAACACCGAAAGCTGATGCCCACGTCAATGGAACGGATCGTCTGGGGCTTCGGCGATGGTTCAACCCTTCCGGTCTATGACACCCCTCTCGGCAAGCTGGGATCGGTGATCTGCTGGGAGAACTACATGCCGTTGCTTCGAATGGCGATGTACTCGAAGGGTATCCAGCTCTATTGTGCCCCGACAGCGGATGACAGGGACAACTGGCTGGCATCGATGAAGCACATTGCCCTGGAAGGACGATGCTACGTCTTTTCCTGCTGTCAGTACCTCACGCGGGGGGATTGTCCCGACGATTACGATGCGGTCCAGGGATCGGATCCCGACACGGTCCTGATGCGGGGTGGAAGCGTGATCATAGGCCCGCTCGGCAAGGTTCTTGCCGGACCGTTGTACGGCAGCGAGGGGATCCTGACGGCGGAAGTGGACCTGGGAGAAATCGCACGGGGGAAATACGATTTTGATGTTGTTGGGCACTACGCCCGGCCCGATGTATTCGAAATGCACGTCAATGAGAAGGCGACACCTCCGGTTGTGAGTGATTCCTAGTCCTTGACGTCTCGGAACCTGACAAACGAAGTGAATGCCTAAGTCCGACGCATCAGAGAGTCCACCCAAGAGCTCAGTCCCTACGCTCGGCGACCGGGTTCGCCGTTTCTGGGTACGCCACCGGATGCTATTCTGGACGCTGCATTCAATGTGGGCCCTGACCGTCGGCGCGGGGGTCATATATCTGGCACAGGAACAGTACGGATTCGTTCCATGGGTCGTCTTGTTCTTGATTCTGACGTGGGTGTCCACGCTCTTGTTCAGCCGGGCCATCGTCGACGACAATGGGTCGTCCGATAAGGCGGGGCAAACCGGCCTCCATAGGGAGCTCGCATCCTACGTGACACGAGTCATGTACCAGCAAACCCTTTTCTTCATCCTGCCTTTCTATTGGTATTCGACGGTTGTCCGATCACCGAACGTTGTTTTTTCTGCTCTGCTTGTGGGATTAGCCGCCCTGGCGTGCGTCGACCTGGTGTTTGACCGGTGGCTTCAGACTCGCCCTATGTTCGGACTCATCTATTTCGCTACGGTGACGTTTGCCGCGATCAACCTGATGCTCCCCATTCTGCTTCCGATCGATCCAACATTCGGAACTCCGCTTGCCGCGCTCGTTGCTGTAGGCGGCGCAATACCGCTGGCCATTCGTGGTTCGCTGACCGGCCGTTTTGACAGACTCTGGTTCGGTCTGCTTGCTGCATTCTTCCTCGCCCTGGTGATCGGCATCCCCCGGTTGGTGCCTCCGGTACCACTTCGGCTCAAGAATGCGACATTCACGACGGACATCGACCGGGTTACGCTGATCCCGGCAGACAGCCTCGAGTTCACCGTGAGATCGGAGCAGTTACGAGGTGTGATTTTCGTACTCGTAGAGGTCTTCGCGCCGTCGAAACTGCCCATTAGCGTCACTCTACAGTGGAAACGAGACGGTGAAGAGTTTCGCACTTCCCGCGAGATCGAGATCGTTGCGCACGATCTGGGGTTTCGGGTCTGGGATGGGTACCGCTCGGGGACTGGCGAGATGCCACCGGGCAGGTATGAAGTGGTCTTTCGAACTACCGGCAACAGGGTCTTTGGCGTGGCTGAGATCAACGTGAGCGCAGACTGAGGATCGGGAACGTTTCTCCTGAATCATATCTCTATTGCCGTCACCTTCAAGCAAGAGTGTCGGGGCGTCCCTCCGTGGTCGCCCGCGGGTTTAGCGGGGACGTGGCAGGATGGCGTGTATCCTGTGCGTGGTCTCTGTCCCGCGGGTGGCCAGGGCCGGCCACCCCGACACGCTGTCCTGACAGGCTGTCATATGGTGGGGGTCAGGTTAGAAACTCGTTTATTGTGGCGTCCCACTTTCCTTGCGTCCGGAGGATCAACTCGATTACTTCTCTTACGGCGCCTTCACCTCCGGCTGCCCGGGTCACGTAAGTGGCACGCGATTTGACATCTTCGCAGGCGTTGGCTACGGCAGCGGAAAAACCCACTCGGAGCATCACGGGTAGATCCACGACTTCGTCGCCGACAAAACATATGCGTTCGGCCGGGATCGAAGTCTTCTCGATGATCTCTTCCAGGACGGCCAACTTGTTCATTTTTCCCATATAGACGAGCTCGATCGACAGCTCGCGGGCTCGTTGCTCCACGACCGGGGTGCTCCGACCCGAGATGATGCCGGTACGCAAACCGGCTCGATGAGCCAGGGCGATGCCGGCTCCGTCAAGGACGTGGAAGAACTTTACCTCCACGAGCTTCCCACCGTCCGGAACGAAAGTGATGCGACCATCGGTCAACACGCCGTCGACGTCCATCAGAAGGAGCTCGATATTCCTGATGTGATCTTCTATATCGGTTTGATGCATCGGCGAATGGCCAACAATTCTCGAAGCAGGTCGGGCAACAGGGACAACTTCAGGGCGTTCGGCCCGTCCGACAACGCCTTCGACGGATCGTCGTGAATCTCCATGAAAATTCCATCGACGCCGGCGGCCACACCCGCTCGGGCCAGATTCGGAATGAATTCGGGCTGACCTCCCGAGGCACTGCCCTGCCCTCCTGGTAGCTGCAGACTGTGGGTGATGTCAAAAACAACGGGACAGCCCATGCCCTGCATGATCGGAAACGAGCGGAAGTCGACAACCAGGTTGTTGTACCCGAAGGAGCTGCCACGCTCGGTGAGGATCACGTTCCGGTTACCGGAACTACGCGCTTTTAGGACGGCGTGCTTCATGTCGTGAGGTGAGGCGAACTGCCCCTTCTTGATATTGACGACCTTACCGGACCTGGCGGCTGCAACGATGAGGTCCGTCTGACGACAAAGAAACGCCGGAATCTGCAGAACGTCGAGCACTCGAGCTGCTGGGGCCACTTGTGAAACATCGTGAACGTCCGACAGGATCGGGACGCCGATGTCGCGACCGACATTCGACAGGATCTCCAACCCCTCCTCAAGACCCGGGCCTCGATATGAGTGCAGGGATGTTCGGTTCGCCTTGTCGTAGGACGCCTTGAATATGAAGGGGATGCCAAGGTCAGAAGTAATCTTCTTCAGTTCGGAGGCCATGAAGTGGGCGTGT
The DNA here is from genome assembly GCA_964584435.1 of uncultured Solibacteraceae bacterium. Lineage (GTDB taxonomy): Bacteria > Acidobacteriota > Terriglobia > 20CM-2-55-15 > 20CM-2-55-15 > CAZOZZ01. Next base: position 31,766 of record CAZOZZ010000024.1, read on the forward strand.
TCCCCACTTTCAACCACGCAAGGGCCTCCGATAAGAAAGAAATCCCTGGAGAGGTCGAAGTCGAATCCGGGGATGCTTTGGCTAGAAGTCACTTGGCGACAATCTGGTCCGCCTTGTGCCGCAGTTTCTGGTGTTCGTAAGCCGCGTTCACGAACGAGGAAAACAGCGGATGGGGTTCGAGCGGTCGGGATTTGAATTCGGGATGGAACTGGCATCCCAGGAACCACGGATGATCCTCGATCTCGACGACCTCGACGAAGTTCTTGTCGGGCGAGACACCGGAGATGATCAAGCCGGCGCCTGTTAATGTTTCCTCAAAGGCCCGATTGAACTCATAGCGGTGTCGGTGACGCTCCGAGATCATGGATTGTTCGTAAACACGGTTCACCAGTGATCCGGGAGTGAGTTCACAGGGGTAGGCCCCCAGCCGCATGGTCCCGCCGATCGTGTCCACACCCAACAGATCACGAAGCTTGTAGATCACCGGGCTTGATGTGTTGATCTCAAACTCGGTGCTGTTCGCGTTTTCCAGGCCGGCCACGTTCCTTCCGTATTCGATAACCGCACATTGCATGCCGAGACAGATACCAAAGAACGGAACGCGGCTTTCGCGTGCAAACTGGATGGCACGAACCATTCCGGGAATTCCCCGCTTGCCGAACCCTCCCGGCACCAGGATGCCGTCATACTGATTCAATTCGGAAACGTCGTCCCTGCCTTCGAGACGTTCGGCCTCGACCCAATCGATCCGTGTCTTCAACCCGTGGGCGATGCCACCATGAACCAGCGCTTCACGCAGGCTCTTGTACGCGTCTTCAAGCTCGACGTACTTCCCAACGACGCCGATGGACACTTCGTTATCCAGAGTCCGGAGCTGCTCGATCAGTGATTCCCACCGTTCCATGCGCCGTTCGGTCTCCGGGAGCTCGAGCAGATCCACGATCTGGTCGTCGAGGCCTTCCTTGCTCAACACAAGGGGGACCTCGTAGATACTCTCCACATCCTTCGCGGTGATCACGGCGTCTTCGGACACATTACAGAACAGGGCAACCTTTGCCTTGAGGTCCTTCGACAGGTACCGATCCGTGCGGCACATCAGAATGTCTGGCTGGATACCGATCTCCCGCAGTTCTCTCACGCTGTGCTGAGTCGGCTTGGTCTTGAGTTCTCCGGCAGTCGGGATGAACGGTACGAGCGTCAGGTGGACAAAAATCACGTTCGGGCCACCGATCTCGTGACGAAATTGCCGGATGGCTTCCAGGAACGGAAGCGATTCGATATCGCCGACGGTGCCTCCGACCTCGACTATCGTGATATCGGTCTTCTCGGCAACGCGGTGGACGGCAGCCTTGATCTCGTTCGTCACGTGGGGAATAACCTGAACCGTGTTTCCCAGGTAATCTCCCCTCCGTTCTTTCTGGATGACGGTTTCATAAATGCGACCGGTCGTAACGTTGTTTTTTCGAGTCAGCTCCGCATGGGTGTACCGCTCATAGTGCCCCAGATCCAGATCGGTCTCCGCACCGTCGTCGGTCACATAGACCTCACCGTGCTGGTAAGGACTCATGGTTCCAGGATCCACGTTAAGGTACGGATCGAACTTGAGGATGCTGACTCTAAAGCCGCGACTCTCGAGCAGACACCCGATCGATGCGGAAGCCAGGCCCTTGCCCAGCGAAGAAACGACGCCCCCCGTCACAAAGATGAATTTCTTATCCATTATTTGGTTTTCCTAACATTCTCTCGAATTCTTCGAGATCGGCTGGAGTATCAATGCCCCACGACTCGCTCTCAACCTCAACTACACGGATCTTGAAACCATGCTCGAGAATCCGCAACTGCTCCAGCCGTTCTTCCCGCTCGAGCGGAGTGGGCTCGAGCGTGGCAAAAAATTTAATGAATCCAACTCGGTATGCATACAATCCAAGATGTAGAGAGCACTTCCCGGACGATGGAACCAGCGACCTGGAAAAATACATGGCGAAGCCGTTGAGATCGACAACCACCTTGACGCGGTTGGGATCCCGCATCGAATCCGGGTCCGTCAGCGGCGTCATCAGAGTGACGACATCGGCGTCTCTCATTCGGGCCGCCTCCAATGCCCGGTCGATCACTTCGGGTTCGATGAGCGGTTCGTCACCCTGGACGTTGACGACGATCAGATCGTCTGGAAGATCTGCAACTGCCTCGGCCAGTCGGTCGGTACCGCTTTGATGATCGGTACGTGTCAGGACGACGTCGCCACCGAATCGCTCCACTTCCTGGCGGATGCGCTCATCGTCGGTCGCGACGAGAATCCGATCGAGCCCCCGGGCCATTTCGACACGCCGGTAGACGTGTTCGATCAATGTTCGCCCCTGGATTTCCTTCAGGGGCTTGCCGGGGAGACGGGTGGAGTTAAAGCGTGCAGGAATGATGGCAATGGAGCCGTTCGCGTTCATTAAGAGACCGAAAACCCGTCCTGGTTGGGTGGCCGATTTTGCTAAATACAGGGAGACTATAGCACACAGCCTGAAGCGAATCGCCAGCTTAAAGACCCAAAAGAAAAGTGTCTCATAGGGACCTGTTCTGGCCTAACTTTAAGCGTATGAAAGCAGTCCTGGAAACGAGGGTTGATCTCGACATGCCGAATGACTATAATCTAACTACAGAATTGAAATAAGTCATTGAGAGTGTTGGATTTGTGGGATTCTAAGATCCTGGAAACTGGGGAATTGTGCCAATGATGTGGAAGAAGTGGATCGCGGCCACTGGCGCCTTCATGCTCGTGGCGATTATGGCCTCCTCCCAGAATGTCCAACAGGCACTCAACCAGACACTCAAAGTTGATGTCGATCTCGTCCTGATCAATGCCACGGTTACGGACCCGCAGAATCGCTACGTCACCGGACTCGAAGAAAACCATTTTGACATCTTCGAGGACAGGGTCGAACAGGAAGTTCAGTATTTCTCGGCCGAGGACGTTCCGTTGAGCCTGGGTATCGTTTTCGACGTCAGCGGCAGCATGAAGGACAAGTTGTCGGTTGCCCGCGACGCGGCCGTCACCTTCCTGAAGACCGGAAGCCCGGAAGATGAGTACTTCCTCGCTGAGTTCAGTGCTCGCCCTGAGATTAGGGAGGATTTCACTACTGACATCGGACGCCTTCAGAACCACCTGATTTTCACCCCGGCAAAAGGGATGACGGCGCTTTACGACGCCGTGTACCTCAGCCTCCAGAAAGTCGAGGAAGGCAGCAACCCCAAGAAGGCCCTGCTGTTGATTACCGATGGCGAAGACAATCGAAGCCGCTACACATTCGGTAACGTCAAGGAATTCGTCAAGGAATCCGACGTCCAGATCTATTCGATCGGTATCGTCAACGGCTTCAACTCGCAGTTGGCGATGGGACGGACCGGACGAGCGCTGATCGAAGAGATTTCGGAAATGACCGGAGGGCGGTCCTTCTTTCCCAATTCCGTGTACGAGCTCGAGGACATCACGACCAAGATAGCCATCGAGTTGAAGAACCAGTACGTCATTGGCTACTTCTCGACAAACGAAACCAAAGATGGCAAGTGGCGCAACGTTCAAGTTAAGGTTGACCCTCCCCGAGGCCTCCCTCGTCTCACCGTTCGTTCAAAGAAAGGCTACTACGGAGCTGTTCAGTAGTTCGGTTCCAGAGTGCCACCGAGGCTCCTTGTGGTTCGACGACTCATCCTGATTCTATTTCTGACCTTCCCTGCCGCATCCGGCGGAGCGCAGGAGCTCCAGAAGGAAAAGGGAAAAGACTTTCAGATCAGCGTAGACGTCGAGCTCGTTCAACTTCCGGTATCGGTCGTGGACCGGGAAGGCCGACCGGTTCTGGGATTGGACCAACAGCACTTCCAGGTCTTCGAAGACAAGGTTCTCCAGCAGATCTCCCTGTTCCAGCATGAAGACGTCCCCATCAGCGTCGGTCTGGTGATCGACAACAGCGGCAGCATGCGCAACAAGCGCGAGAGGGTCAGCAGCGCCGCGCTGACTTTCGTCCGCGAAAGCAACCCCGAGGACGAGACCTTCATCGTCGCCTTCGATGATTCAGCCTACCTGGAGCAGGATTTCACACGCAGTATCGGCAATCTGATGGACGCACTCGACAACATGGACACCCGTGGCGAAACGGCCTTTAACGATGCGGTCTTTCTGTCCCTCGAGCATGTCGAGGGTGAAGGGCGCATGGACAAGAAGGCTCTACTTGTGATCACCGATGGCGAGGACAACAAGAGCGACTACGAGTTCAGGGAGGTGCTGGACAAGCTCCAGGGAGTTGACGTCACCGTCTATGCCATCGGCCTCTTGGAACAGAACGATCAGCGGGGCGGTCTTTTCCGGAAATCTCCGTCGCAGAAAGCCAGGAAGGCCCTGGAAGAGATTGCCGAGGCGACTGGTGGCAAAGCCTTTTTCCCGGAATCGCTCTCGGAGGTGGAGGACCTTTGCCGGCAGATCGCACAGGATCTGAGGAACCACTACACGATCGGATACAACCCCTCCAACAAGGCATTCGACGGCACGTATCGGACAGTAGAAGTCAAAGTTAATGCACCCCGCGGATTCCCCAAAATTGAAGTCAGGACGAAACCGGGTTATACAGCTCCCACGGGCAAACCGGTTTCGGAAAACAATCCCTAGGAGCCTCGGCGGCAGGAGGGATCGTAGCGAGAAAGTGGAGAATCGAGGACAGATTTTCTCGATTTTGAGGC
>CAZOZZ010000025.1:0-36207 GCA_964584435.1 uncultured Solibacteraceae bacterium
GAGTTGTGCCTACTTGACAGAGGAGTCCAGATACGAAGACACGGAGAACACGAAGAAGAGATGCCCATCTTCTTCCCCGGCTGTCAGTTCTTCGTTGCCTTCGTGTCTTCATGTTGAAAAAACACTGCCCGTTGTCGGGATTTGTGTGTGCAAGCGATGACTCTCCAGTAAACTCTTTAGGCTCGAACCCTGTCTTACACGAGGGAGGTGTGTCTGATGAAAATGCGATGGTGTCTCGTCCTGATACTTCTTCTGTCTCTGCCGTTCAACGCCGCTACGGTGAAGAGACTGGATCTGGACGGTCTTGTCACGACGGCGCAAACGATCATCGTCGGAACGGTAAGTGATTCTCATACCTACTGGACCGACGACGGCAGATTGATACTGACGCGTCACACCATCGAAGTGGATGAGACCCTCAAGGGTTATCCGTCCGGCACGGTCGAGGTGACAACGATCGGAGGGACTATCGGGGATCAGACACTCTATGTTTCGGGCATGCCGGCTTTCGGCGACGGCGAGCGGACAGTTCTGTTCCTGGAATCCACAGGCCGTTATCGAACGGTCGTGGGCCTCGGTCAGGGCAAGTTTTCCATCGACAACGATTTCGTGTCGAACGACGTGTCGGAATTGACGTTTGAGGACGGCCGCGGAGGTCTGCCAACGCGCCTCGATCTGGACGAGTTCAAAGACGATATCCGTCGCCGGTTGAGGCGGTAAGGAACGCGTTGAAGAAAACCCTTGGCGTCCTCTCGATCCTTTCCCTCGTTTTCTGGTCCGGAACGACCGCGGGCTATGTGCGCATCACCACGACGACAACCGGTATCGAGCTGCGATGGACCGATACGCCCATTACTTATTACATCAATGCAAACGGCGCGCCGCAGATCCCCAACGGTAGCGAGTTTCTTGCCGTTCATGCCGCTTTCGACGCCTGGGAGAACGTTCCCAGTGCGGCTGTCGATTTTGACTTCGGGGGAACGACTCCCCTTCGAAGCGTCGGTCGTGATGGTTTGAACGTCATCACTTTCGCCGACGACAGTGGCCTGTTGGGCTCTCAGACCCTGGCGGCGACGTTTTCCTTTATTAATCACAGTAACGGTGTCCTTGAGGAATCCGACATCGCCTTCAATCCTAATCACGACTTCTCTACAAGTGGGGAAGAAGATAAGTTCGACATTCAGAGCGTTGTGACCCACGAGGTCGGGCACATGCTGGGGCTGGACCATTCGGGAGTTGTGTCGTCGGTTATGGGACCGTTTGCCGCGGTGACCCAGGTCTTCCAGCGCGTCCTGCAGTATGACGATATCGCGGGCGTTTCGGAAATCTATCCACAAGCCTCCAATTCCGAAACAGTTGGAAGTATCGAGGGAAGAGTTCAGGCGAACGGTGTCGGTGTGTTCGGAGCCCACGTCGTTGTGCAGGACGATACAGGGACAACGTTGGTCGGCACCCTTGCTCGACCCGACGGTGACTACACGCTGCCGTTCCTTCCGGAAGGAACGTACAGAGTCTATGCCGAACCATTCGATCGACCGGTGTCGAGCGAGCAGTTGAGCGGGTACTACAGAACCATAAACACCAACTTCGGAACGACATACCACGGCGACGTCGAGCACCTGGCTGAAGCGCGCCCCGTTACGGTTACCGCCGGAACCGCGACCATGGGAACCGACATCCAGGTTGTGCCCCGCAGTGCGACCTCGTTCAACTTGACGCGACCAGTTTTTGCCCCCCGGATTGCTCGCGGGGGCAGTGACACGCTGAGGGTCGGCGGTGTCAATGTTGTCGACGGAGCCACGTTTTCGGTTTCGAATCCCGGGATCGCATTCCAGGATGTGACGTTCGGAGGGCGAATGTCGCGCACTGCGCCGCTGAGCGCGACCATGGAGGCACTGGTTTCAGAAGAGACAACTCTTGGCCCCAAGAGCGTCTCGGGACTTTTCGAGGGCGCAACATCAGTCTTGACCGGCGTCGTTGTAGTAATCGATCCACCCCCTGACGAGATCGAGGCATCTCCGACGTCCGACTCGGTGGAAGGTGGTGCTGTGGTCACCCTCACGGGCCGGGATTTTCGAACAGGTGTCCGTGTGTTCTTCAGCGGCCTTCCCGCCGGGAACGTCCAGTTCCTCAACTCCGGAATGCTGCAAGTCACCGTACCGGAGAATTCCCCAGGTCCGGCCAACATCCAGGTCTTCAATACGGACGGAACCTCCGGGGTGCTTCGTGGTGGGTTCAGCTACACGTCCCCACCACCGACAGTGTCCCAGGTTGCGCCGTCCAGCGGTCCGCCCTCCACACTGGTTACGATCGATGGATCCAACTTCGACATACGGTCGCAGAACGTTGAAGTGCTCTTCAATGGGCAATCGGGGCGGATCGTCAGTTCAACTCGAACTAAGATCGAGACGGTGGTCCCGTTCGGTGCCACGACCGGTTCACTGTTAGTGAAGGTCTTCGGCGTTGCCGTGGATGCAGGGACTTTTACTATCACCGAGCCTTCTCCAAGCGCGAACACTGCGCCTGAAGTCTTCACGTTTATCGATGCAACCCCGGCAGGAGGAGGAACCAACGTCAACTTCGTGAACAAAGACGATGCCGTACATTTCACGACGATCCCGTTCACCTTCAGTCTCTTCAAGGACGCCTTCCTGGCCGGGAGTCCGCTATCGATCGCAACGAACGGATGGTTGAGTCTGGACGGCGCATCCACGCCGGAGTTTCAAAATGCATCGCTGCCCGCCCAGAGCTCGGAAAGGCCCAGCGGTGGAGACGGCATCATTCCCGCGGCGATGATCGCGCCCTTTTTCGACGACTTGACTTTTGAGAGTGCCGGTAGCGTCAGCACGTTGTTGACCGGCGAGCCAGGCGCTAGACGATACATCGTCCAGTGGTCCGACGCGTCGATTCTCAATTCCGTGGGGGACGATCTTGAAGCCGCGTTGACCTTCGAACTGGTCCTGTACGAGGGAAGCAACGACGTCCAGTTTATCTACAAGTCGATGTCCGGCACACGTTCCAATGGGTCCAGCGCGACAATCGGAATGCAGAACCTCAGTCGAGACGGAGCCGTCCAGACAGGATTCAACCAGGGCATTGTCGGCGGTGGTGTTGGCATCACGTACCGTTTTAGTGACGGAACATATCAGCAGGAACTCAGCGACCAGACCCCCCCGTCGGCTCCAACCGTGACTGACGGAGGTGCCAGGACCGGAAATCAGGGCGAGTTGTTCGCGTCCTGGGTTTCGACGGATCCGGATACCTTGATCCGGGAATTCGAATATGCGATCGGTACGACGCCCGGCGGTACCGACGTTCGCGCGTTCACGGCAACGGACAACAATTCAGTCGTTGCCACGAACCTCGTACTTGCCGAAGGTGCGACGTACTACTTCGCGGTCCGGGCGAGAAGCGTCGTCGGTCTCGTCAGCGAACCCGGAACATCAGACGGTATCCAGGTCGACACCTCGTTTGTGCCTGCCGTGGATGTTTTTCCCTCCGTGCCTTTCAGTGCGACGACGTTTGGAGGAATTGCCCTTCAGGCTAATGTTCAGACCGACGTTGTACTGAGGGCGGTCGATATCGATGGAACATTGCCGATGGGCAGGGGGGTTCGAAATCCCACCGCCGTGACACTGGAAGCAGGTCAGCAATGGGCCCGTCTCATACCGGAGATTTTCGGTCTGACTTCATTCGGAGGATGGTTTGAACTGGAGGTGTCGGCACCGGGTCTCCGGACATACATGTCGACGGGACGAAACGATCTGGTCCGGTTCGATGCTGCCAATTCCAGTGCTCCGTCATCCGATTTCTTCCTTACGCACGCGGGTGCAAATGCGATTCTGGTCAACCCGAGTTCCACCGCCACAACGGCCATGATCTCGCAACTGGGCACCGAGATCAGCCAGCCTCTCGACATACCGGCCCGTTCGAGACGGACAACTCCCTTGAGCGGTCCGGTCCGGATCACATCGCCGGTGCCGATAGCGGCCGTTGAACATTTCGGTTCGGCCGAAGACCTTGGGATTGGAAACGCCGTCCCTGCCGTTCCCCAAACCGAAATCCAGTTTCCTCATGCGGCCGTTGGCGGCGGCTACCGGTCGTGGGTCACGCTTGCGAACCTGACAGAACTTTCCCGTACGGCCACGGTGACCTTCGATGGCGCCACCGGAAGTGTTCAGGTTGCTGCCAACGGTACCAGCCGATTTTCCCTGGGAGAGGTTCTGGGGCTCTCGGCGACCGTGTTGAGGACTGGCGCCGTTCAACTGACAACCAGTTCAATCTTCGGCTCGCAGGCATCTCTGGTCGGTGTGATCGATATCGAGACTGACTCGTCCCTGGTTACTCTGGGCGGCATCTCGGCTGCGACCGAGGTTCTCTTTCCGCATGTCGCCCACGGCAATGGGTTTTTCACCGGTGTCGCCATCGCGGCCGGATCGTCCGCAACGACTGTAAAGATTGACGTCTTCCCGGCCTCCAGTGGAACGCCGAAATCAGCGACCATCACAGTGCCGGCCAATGGTCAGATTGCCCGGGTGATCAGCGAACTCGTTCCGGAAGTCGTCGAGCAAAGTGGCGGCTACATCCGACTCACGTCAGACCAGCCGATCTGGGCATGGGAGATATACGGGACGCATCAGGCGATGGCCTCGGGCCCGCCGGGTTAAGGGGGGAGCCGGAAGAGCTCTCAAGACCAGGATCATCCTCGGCGGGCGCCGAAGATAGGCCTGAACAGGCTTGCTTGCCCGCGGGTGGCCAGGGACGGCCACCCCGACACGCTGTCTTCTGGATTTCTGCGGCTTGGGGTGCTTCCCCAGACTAGTCTTCTTCTTCCACTTCACCCGCTGCTTCGGCCTTCGCCTTCTCAATGACTTTTTCGGTCAAGTTCCCCGGTACTTCGTCGTAATGGTCGAAAGCCATCGTGTAGTTTCCGTGGCCGCCTGTTCTTGACGTCAAGTCGGAAGCGTAGCTGAGCATTTCAGAGAGGGGGACCTGGGCCTTGATGACCGTTGTTTTACCCTTCACCTCCATTCCCTGGACCCGGCCTCGGCGACTGTTCAGGTCACCCATCAGATCTCCGGCATAATCTTCGGGTGTGTCGATGACGACGTTCATGACGGGTTCGAGCAGAACAGGCCTGGCCTGTTCCATTGCCTTTCGGAATGCAAGGCGACCGGCGATCTTGAAAGCCATTTCCGACGAGTCGACGGCGTGGAAGGACCCATCGTAGAGTGTGACTTTGAAATCTACGGTCGGATAGCCGGCAAGCGTTCCCTTGATGCGAGCCTCCTGAATCCCCTTCTCCACTGCCGGAATGTACTGCTTGGGGATTGAACCACCGAAAATCTCGTCCGCGAACTGAAAATCGGAACCCCGTGGCAGTGGTTCGACCTTGATCTTGCAATCGCCGAACTGACCGTGGCCACCGGACTGCTTCTTGTGCCGTCCCTGGACGTCCGCCCGGCCCCGGATGGTTTCCTGGTAGGGAACTTTGGGAGGCTTCAGGTTGACTTCGACACCGTATCGCTTCTTCAGGCGCGAAACGGCCACCTCAACGTGCATCTGACCCTGTCCGGAGATCAGGAATTGCTTGGTCTGAGGTTCTCGCTCGTAGCGCAATCCCGGATCTTCCTCGATGATCTTGTGGATCGCGGAACTGATCTTTTCTTCATCGCCACGAGACTTGGGCTCAATGGCAAAAGATATCATCGGAGCCGGCCAGGACATTTGGGGGTAAATGATTGGGCTGGACTTGTCCGTCAGGGTGTCCCCGGTCTGAACGTCCTTGAACTTTGCGACAGCCACGATGTCGCCGGCATGGACTTTCTCCACCTGTACATTGTTTTTTCCCTGGAGCAGGATGATGTGCCCGATCCGCTCGGTCGTTTCTTTCCCGACATTGTAGGGCTGGGTGTCCGCGGTCAGGGTACCTGAGTAGATCTTAAAAAGAGAGATACGACCGGTGAACGCGTCCGAGATAGTCTTGAATACGTATGCCGAAAACGGTTCGTTGTCCGAAATTGTTCTCTCGATCTCACCACCGCCGGAGTCGGTTCCCATTACCGTGCCTTGCTGAAGCGGATCGGGAGCAAGGTCGACGATGGCGCCGAGCAGCGAACGGACACCGACGTTACGGATTCCCGAAGTATAGAAAACCGGATAGATCTCACGTTTGAGTACTTGTGCCTTGAGTCCGGAGATGATTTCTTCATCCGACAGGGTGCCTTCGTCGAAGAATTTTTCCATGAGCTCATCGCTGCTTTCAGCTACAAGCTCAATCAACTTCTCACGGTGTTCCTGCGCAACTTCTGTCAGGTCTTCCGGTATTGCCGCTTCGGAGAATTTACCGCTGACGTCGCCCTCGTAGATGTAGGCTTTCATCCTGACGAGATCAACGACTCCACGGAACTTCTTCTCGGTTCCGATCGGGATCTGCACTGGAACACATGTCCGGCCGAAGTCGTTCTGAATGGATGCCAGCGAGTCGTCGAAGCTTGCGCGGTCACGATCGACCCGATTGACCACGATGAATCTGGGCACCTCGAACTCGTCACAGAACTGCCAGACCTTTTCGGATTGAACCTGAACGCCGGATACGCAATCGATCACAACGAGGGCGGTGTCGGCAACTCGCAGTGACGCACGCGCTTCCTGAATCATGTTCCCAAAGCCGGGCGTGTCCAGCATATTGATCTTGTGCCCGTTCGACTCACAGTAGGCCAACTTGGCGGAAATCGTCATCTGGCGTTCGATTTCTTCCTCGTCGTAGTCGGTCGGTGAGTTTCCGTCATCGACGCTGCCCAGTCTCGTGGTCGCGCCTGTTGTGAATAGTGCCGCAGAAACGAGTGAAGTTTTGCCTGTGCCGCCGTGCCCCACAAGACACACGTTACGGATTGATTGGCCAGCGTAGACGTTCACGAATTACTCCTTCTATTCGGAATTGGGTGCGCACCGTTCGGCTAGGAGCCTGCGCGGCAGAAGAGATCTACTGCGAAAGCGGTATAATCGGTCCATATTTCCCCGATTTTTCGTTAAATAGAACCACTATTCGCCTCAAGATCGAGAAAATCTGTCCTCGATTCTCCACTTTCTCGCTACGATCTCTTCTGCCGCGCAGGCTCCTAGGGACTGGTCGGTTCGCCCACGCTCCGATTGTATAGGAAAATGGCTTCTCTGACCGGCAGGTAGAACCCTGCCCCACTCATAGAATCGAATTGCCAAATCTAGCACAATCGTTCTTGAAAACACTACCTCCAAACGGTAGGCTCGACGCGTGTTGGCTCGAATTTTCTTGATCTTCGGGGCCCTGCTCAGCGTGGTGTGCGGGCTGTCCGGGCAGGCTGGCGCGCAGGATGTTTCTCTCCAGCCGGAACCCCTTCCTACGGTGGAAAACCGGCGTCTTCGGAACGGTCTGCGGATCGTGTACCTTCCTGGACGCGGCTCCTATGCTCCGGGCGTCGAACCCGGCAACGCCCGGATTGCGTTCGGTTATACCTCAGGACTGCGGGACGAAGCCAGTTATCCGAGCGGCATGTCGGCGCTTGCCGACACCTACCTGTCCGTCTCTTCTCCGGCGCGTTCAGTTGCGCTTGCGACACACTTTGCAGGGGGTGAATTCGAATTCATCGACGAGCTCGACCTTGTGGGTATGCGCCTTGGTGTACCCGAGGCCGCCGTTGAAACCGTCCTCGGGCAGATTGCCCGTTTCTTCAGCCAGGCAACGATTGTTGATCGTGAGACGCTGGAATACGCGCGCTCCCTGGCCGTGGAACGGGCCCGGACCGATCCGGACGACTTCAAGCTCGAGATCGACAGCGAAATCCGTCGCGAACTGCTGGGAGGCCATCCGTACAGGCGCAGGCCGGCCGGTCAGGTGGATGACATCGAGCGCATCGAAGTAGCAGATTTCGGCAAATACTACGAAGACAGTTTCGGAACGGACCGTGCCTTCGTCATCATTTCCGAGCGGATCTCCGATTCGTGGTTGGAGTCGTTCGCGGCGATTGAGTCCCGTGCTTCGACATACCCCGATATCAGTGACGTCGAGGCTAACGCCGAGACTTCCACGATCGAGTTCCCGTCCCGACCCATCGGTGGGGTGATTCTCACAACGGCTGTGCCGAGCGTACATTTCGAGTACTGGTTCACGATGCTTGCCCTGGATGGCCTGATGCGTCAGGTTGTCGCCCCCGATGCTGCTTTCCAGTTCCCGCTGGCCCTGGACCCCTTTTTTCACAGGTTTGAGATTGCGGTTGAGATCCCCCGGTATGCCGAGGACGTTCGGGACACGGTGCTCCAGCGAATCGACGATTTACAGTTTAGGTCGGCGTCGCCGGATGTCCTCCGGATGGTGAAGCGGGACGCCCTCGAACTTCTATCGCGTCGTTCTACGCTTGAGTGGTTCGCCGCTCACGACTTATGGGAGGCGTTGGTAGATGGTTGGGCCACGGTGCGCGATCTGACGTCCGACGGGTTGCGTGTGGCCGCGCGAGAGATGGTCAATCAAAGGCGGATTGTCGCCCTCTGGTCGGCCGCGTTCGACCAGCCCAGCGTGGTGGTTGAAAGCCTCGACCTCATCACCGGGAGTACGGACTCGGCCGAGGAGACGATTCGACGAGCGCCGGGACGGATCGATCTTCGGATGCCGGCCGACCTGACTTCGGACGTCCCGGATCCGATTCAAGTGGAAAAAACTGAATCCGGGATCACCCTGGCCCTGGCCCGGGTGTACAAGGTTTTCGTTGCCGGTCGATTCGACCTGAATCTGCCCGGTGGTCTGCCCGAGCGAGGCTCGAACGGTGTCCTCTGGTCTTTCGAGCGGTCTCCGGACGCGAGTGTCTTCGAAGCACTCGAGGGAGTCCGGCCGGACCGCATCCTCATTTTTGTCCTGCCCTCAGATATCGATTCGGAACGTGCCCGGTTCGAATCCTGGTCCAGTGGCCCGAGGGATTCCACTCCCAGTATGCCCGCCGGAAGCGTTGCGACAGGTGACCTTCCAAGCCTGCTCGTTCTCAAGATGTGGTTGGACGGGAAGCTGATCGAAGCCGGCTGGTGGGGTCAGGTGGACTTGCGGATCAAGGGAACGGAAGGCTCCCGTTTGGTGATTGACGCAGCCCTGGACCGGGAGCAGCAGGTGCGCGAATGGATTCGGCACCTGGCTGAGGAAGGAATCGAGGAGAGCGAATTCCTATGGGCGCGATCGGCGGCTGCCGGCTACTTCGACCGAATCCGTCAGGATCTCCAGATCTTCCTCTGGCAGCGAGACGCGAGGGGATTGATTCAGCCCCCGGCAACGGTTTCTTTAAGTCGCCTTCGTGACGTTGCCCGAATCTATTTTGAGTAGAGTAGCAAGCAGCGAATAGCAGGTAGCGGGCAGCCAGTGATCGAAAGCTGCTCGCTGACAGCTACCCGCTACCAGCTAATTGCTACCCGCTATGCTTCCCACATCGTCCTTCCCCCGACGACCGTCCGTACCACCTGAATTTCCTTGATCCGGTCCGGGTCAACGTCGTGCGGGTCCTCTCCGAGGATGACGAAATCCGCCAGTTTTCCTGTCGTGATCGAGCCCTTGATGCCTTCTTCGAACGAGGCATGGGCACCGTTGATCGTGCAGATACCGAGAGCTTCGTCGACGCTCACTCTCTGGTTGGGTCCCCAGACGCGGCCGTCAAAATCCTTTCGCGTCACCATGCTCTGAATTGCCATCAACGGCTCGTAGGGGCCAGGTGTGTAATCTGACGCGGGTGCGACCGGAATGCCGTAGTCGAGAAAAGATCGGTGCGCAAACATCCACCGCATCTTTTCCGGTCCGTACTCCACCCACTTGTTGCCGTGATAGTGGATGTAGGTGTAGAACGGCGCGGGAATGACGCCAAGGTCTCTGATCCGTTCGAGGAGCCGCGGGTTGACCAGCGAGCAGTGTTCGATCCGGTGACGAGGATCATCCCGTGGCCACATCCGCTGTACACGTTCGTAAGCGTTCAGGACCATATCGATCGTAACGTCGCCGTTTGCATGGATCCCGACCTGCCAGCCGCTCCGGTGGCCGTCTTCGACGGCTTCGTGGATTTCCTCCTGCGACATCGTCAGAATGCCGTAGTCGTCGGGGCGACCGACATATGGTGTGCTCATCCTCATCGTGCGTTCCGATGCCGAACCGTCCGCACCGTACTTGACGGCGCCGATCCTGAGCCACTCGTCTCCGAACCCTGTCCGCACGCCCGCTTCTTTAAGATTCCGGTACAGGCCCCCACGCGGGAATAAATATGTCCTGAAGCGCAGTTCGCCGGCGTGCTGTGCGTCCTGGTAGGCAATGAGATCGTTCGTGCTGCCACCGGTCTGGTGAACGGATGTCAAGCCTGAGCGACTCATGATTTCAGAGATCAGCCGCACGCCGGCCTGGCGCTGTTCCCGGGTCGATCCCGACGGTATCAACCCGGAGAATGCGTTTCGTGCGCGTTCGGCGACCTTCCCGGTCAGTTCGCCACTTCTCCGGTAAAAAGCACCTCCCTCGGGATCCGGTGTCTCGGCCGTCACGCCGGCCAGTTCGAATGCCCGGCTGTTGTAGATAGCGGTGTGGCCACCCCGGTGTCGCACCATGACGGGGTTTTCCGGCACGGCTAGGTCGAGGTCGGTTCGTTCCAGCGGACGGCCTTCGCGAAGTTTCGTGTCGTCGTATTTGAACCCGACGATCCATTGATCCGCCGGCGTTATCGAGGCGCGGTCCCGGAGTGCTTCCTTTATCTCCGAGATGGAACGAAGGTCGACGTTGACGTTGATCAGCTCGGAGACACCTGCACCCGAAGGATGCGAGTGGGCGTCGATAAAGCCCGGAGTCACCGTCATCCCTTCGGCGTCGATGACTTCCGTGTTTGGCCCGGCAAGTTCCAGGATTGCATCGCTCGAGCCCACCGCTATGAACCGCCCGTTCTTGACTGCAAAAGCTTCAGCACGCGGCTGATTGCCGTCGATTGTGAATATACGACCGTTGACCAGTATCAGATCGGGTCCGGCCGTATTGTCCTGCGCTTGAGGCGGCGATCCCAGGGCCTCTTCGATTGGTAATCCCAGGCCCAGTGCTGCGGTCAAGGCCGCACCCGACCCGATGAACCGGCGACGTGAGTATTCAGCCATCGAACCCCCCTGCTGCTACGGTCAAATTTCTGTTGTCCTGCTGGAAATGGATCTTACAAAAGAAGGGTTGGAGGGTCAAACAACTCTTCGCGGTAGGACATTGCTCCTACCGTTCCAGTGAGGTCGGCCAGTCCAGGATTACTACGATCGGCGGGATACCGGTTTCGCCCGCTGCGATCGGCATAAGGAACCTTTCTCCGTCGTTCGAAACCGCGTAGCGATCGCTGGGGTTGCTGACTGGAGCCCGGAATAGACTCTCGGGAGCAGTGGCCAGGACGGTGGATCCCAGCGTGATGTCCACCGACATCAAGGTTCTGTCCGACGCCATGTAGAACAAGGCTTTGCCATCACTGCGCCATCGCGGTTGCTGGCCTCCGTCTGAAGAGATCTGCCGTTTGTTTCCGGTCGAAGGAAAGCTCTGGACGTAAACCTCGAAGCGGCCCGACTCGTCCGAGACATATGCAATCCACTTCCCATCGGGAGAGAACTGGCCGTGGCGTTCATCGAAAACCGTCTGGAGAAACGGAAAGGGCTCCGACCCCGCTGATCGAGGCAGAACCCAGAGGTCCCTGGTTGTTGTTGTTGAGAGGTTGGTGTAGAGCACGTAACGTCCGTCCGCTGACCAGTCGGTAGCGTGCTTACTTTCTTCCGATGCCAGCAGAATCTCGCCTTCTCCCGTGCCGGTCGCGGTCTTCACGTAGAGATCGTCGTAGCCGGTGCGACGCGATGTGAAGATGATCTCGGTCCCGTCAGGAGATGCGATGGGGTATTGATCCGACGACGGATCGAATGTGAATCGGGAGTTTATGCCACGGTCGGTGTCGATCAGGAAGATATCCGTTTGTCCTCCCTGGGATGGATCGTTTCGTTCCGCGACGATCTGGGTGCTTGCTGGGATCACCCAGGGTGATCGTCCCGCTCCAACGCTTTCGATCTCGTTACCCGTGGAGTCCACCCAGACCAGCTCGGAACGAGATGCCTGGCGATACGCAAGGACCCCTGAATCGGAAATCGAGAACCCCGCGTGTCCGATACGGATATTGGCCCCTATTCCGGGGGCGACGAGAGAGGGCGCCCGGCCGAGCGTCAGCGTTTCTGCATCGAAGGGGTCGGCCAGAAGGTTTCCGTTCTGGACATAAAACAGGTAACCGGGTTGGGCGAAGGCCGCCTGTGAATCACTCGGCAACAGCATCGATGTTTCGTCGGTGTCCAGAGAACCTGCATAGATCCCCTGGTTCTCGCGTTGCGTGCTGGCCAGGTAGAAGATGAATCGCCGGCCGTCGGGCAGAAACTGAGGATAGGCATGATAAACGTCGCCCCGTACTTCATCCAGTTTCGTGACAGGTATCGCCTCCCCACCGTCTTCCTCAACCCGATAGAGGGGACCTATGTTCGGCATGAACAGGATGATGCCGTTCCTGTTCCAGTCGCCGCCTCCCCCCGCCAGAGGGGCGTCTGCAAGTGTCTGGGCGGATCCACCCGTCGCTGGAAGCTTCTTCAGCTTTCCGTCGGAGAGAAAGGCGATCGAAGCCCCGTCGGGAGACCAGAAAGGAAACAAGGCGTTGGTGGCGCCCGGTATGATCTCGGCGTCGAGCGATTCCATCGGCCGAATCCAGAGGTGTGGACTTCCCTCGAATACCGCGGCGAAAGCGACGTCGTGTCCGTCCGGTGAAACAGCCAGATGAAGGGGGCGTCCAACTTCGGTATCAAACGAAAAGCTGGCCGGGGTTTCCCGAGCTCCGTCCGACGAAGGCCGGGTCGTCAGAGCCAGAGCGAGGGCAATCACCAGCAGGCCTACGACCAACCACGGCATGACAACCTTCGACGGTCGAGCGGTGTTTGGAGCAATTTCCTCGGTCACGCCCGGCGCGCCTTCCAGCAGATCATCGATTTCGATCCGGGCGTCTGCCACGTCATGAAGCCGACGGTTCGCATCCTTGCGCAGACAGTGCTCGAGCAGGCTTCTGATTTTAATCGGTACCGTTCCGGGAAGAAGGCCCCAATCGGGCTGGCCCTGAATAATTCGGGCGATGACGTCTGAAACGGTGTTTCCTCCGAAAGCCAGACGTCCCGTGATCGTTTCATAGAGGACACATCCGAACGCCCAGATGTCGCCGCGCTTGTCGGTCAGCTTGCCGCGTAGTTGTTCGGGACTCATGTAAGCCGGCGTGCCCGAGATGAGACCGCTCTCGCTTCCCGCTGTCGTGATGTCTGAGCCAGAGACGTCAGGCCTGGCGACCGCTCTTGCCAGGCCGAAATCCAGCACTTTCACCCGACCGTCGGCCGTCACCATTACGTTGGCAGGTTTGAGATCGCGATGGACCACTCCTTTCCGGTGCGCGGCCTCCAGCGCATTGGCCACCTGAGACGCGATCCGAAGCGCAAACTCGATCGGCAGGGCGCCCACCGACAGGAACTCCGCGAGGGTTTGTCCGTCAACCAGTTCCAGAACAAGGAAACGGATTCCTTCCGACTCTTCCAGACCGTAGATGGAAGCAATGTTGGGATGGTTCAGAGACGCGAGTAGCTTGGCTTCGCGTTCGAAAAGGGCAAGCCGATCCTCATCCCTTGAGACAGCCTCGGGCAACACCTTAATAGCCACTTCGCGGCCAAGCACGGTGTCCTTGGCTCTGTATACCTCGCCCATCCCACCGGATCCGAGGAGGTCTGTGATGTTGTAATGTGCGAGTGTTTTCCCGAGCATAGCTTTGTTAGCAAGTAGGTATTAGCGAGCAGCGTGCAGCTTTGGCTCGACCCCCGGGTAGCTGCCGCGCCGCCGCCAACTAACAGCGTGCGATTCCCTGGAATCTTATAGGAGAAAGGAATTTGGGGTCAATCGGGGTTAGCAGAGGCCAGCAATCAGCTTTCAGTTAGCGAGCAGTTTTTGATTCCCGGCTGCCCTCTGACAGCTGCTCGATAGTCGCTCATTACCTACCCGCGGAAAACCCTCAGCAACTTCTGGATAGGGTCGTACATCCGGTCCACGACGCGTTCCTTCAAAGGAATGATCGCGTTGTCGGTGATCGTGATGTGCTCGGGGCAGACCTTCGTGCAGCACTTCGTGATGTTGCAGTAGCCGATGCCCTTAGCGTTGGCCAATTCCTCGATACGATCTTCAGTGTCGAGGGGGTGCATTTCCAGTGCCGCTGTATAGACAAAGAAGCGCGGGCCGATGAACTCGTCGTGCAGCCGGTGATCGCGCAGGACGTGGCACACGTCCTGGCAGAGGAAACATTCGATGCACTTGCGGAACTCCTGAACCCGTTCGACGTCGGCCTGTTCCACCCTCCAGGTCCCGTCGGCCTCCGGCGGCCTGGGCTTGAAGGGCTTGATCTTCTTCTTAACCTCGTAATTCCATGAAACATCGGTGACCAGGTCCTTGATGGCAGGAAATGCCCGTATCGGCTCGATCGTAATGGGCTGATCGAGGTCGAGGTCACTCATCCGTGTCATGCACATGAGTTTCGGTTGACCGTTAACTTCGGCAGAGCAGGAACCGCACTTCCCGGCCTTGCAATTCCAGCGAACGGCCATATCGGGAGCGCTATCTGCCTGGATCTGATGGACTGCGTCCAGGACGACCATACCTTCCGAAATCTCGGTACTGTAATCCTCGAACGCCCCTTCGGCCGGGGTGCCGCGCCAGATCTTGAAAGTGGCGGTGCTCATTTCTGCTGCTCCTCGATGATTTGCTTCAACTCGTCACGCATTTCCTTGATCGGTTCACTCGAAACCTGCATCCTTCCGTCCTCACCCTTCCGCACGATCGTGTTCTTTTGCCCGAACGCTTCGTCCTTGGCTGGATAGTCTTCCCGGAAGTGCCCCCCGCGGCTCTCCTTTCGTTCCTGTGCGGCCAGGGCGATGGCTTCTGAGACAGTCAGCAGGTTCCCGAGATCCATGGCCGTGTGCCATCCGGGATTGTATTCGCGGTTGCCCACAACCGCGACCTTGCTGGCGCGTTCCCTGAGTTTTGCGATCTCCACGATCGCTTGCCCGAGTTCCGCTTCCGAACGGACGATTCCAACCATGTCCTGCATCGTTTCCTGCAACGACTGTTGAATCTGATACGGGCCTTCCGCCCCTCCGGCTGCATCCCGGTCGAACGGTGCCAGGGCGTCCCTGCCCGCCGCTTCTATCTGGCTGGTATCGATCCGTCCGAAATCGTGTTCCCTGGCGAAGTCAGCCGCGTATTTGCCGGCACGCTTCCCGAATACCAGCAGGTCCGAAAGCGAGTTGCCGCCAAGACGGTTCGCTCCATGGAGACCCGTGGCGCACTCACCGGCTGCGAACAGACCGGGAACGGTCGACATCTGGCTGTCTGAATCGACCCGGATGCCACCCATGATGTAGTGCGTGGTCGGTCCCACTTCCATCGGTTCTTCGGTGATGTCGATTCCAGCGAGTTCCTTGAACTGATGGTACATGCTGGGCAGCTTCTTCTTGATGTGTTCGGCCGCGTTGGGAAGTTTCTCTTTTATCCAGGCGATGTCGAGGAACACTCCGCCGTGGGGGCTGCCTCGCCCTTCCTTCAGCTCCCGGACGATACATCGCGCCACGTGGTCGCGCGTCAGCAGTTCCGGAGGCCTCCTGGCGTTCTTGTCCCCCGTGACGTAACGCCAACCCTCTTCGGGGTTGTCGGCGGTCTGGTTCTTGTAGACGTCGGGGATATCTCCGAACATGAAGCGTTCGTTCTTGTTGTTGGTCAGTATGCCGCCTTCGCCGCGAACCCCTTCGGTGACGAGGATGCCGCGAACGCTGGGCGGCCAGACCATACCGGTGGGGTGGAACTGGATGAACTCCATGTCCTTCAGATCCGCACCGGCATCGTAGGCCAGCGTGTGGCCGTCGCCTGTATATTCCCAGCTGTTGCTCGTGATCTTGAACGCCTTGCCGATACCTCCGGTAGCCAGAACGATCGCCTTGGCAGGGAACAGCAGGAACCGGCCCTTCTCCCGTTCATAACCAAACGCGCCCACGACTCGATCCCCATCTTTCACGAGCGTGATGACCGTCGTTTCCATATAGACCTGAATCCCCTGGTGGATTCCGTGGTCCTGCAGGGTGCGGATCATCTCCAGACCGGTGCGGTCGCCGACGTGAGCCAGCCGCGGGTACCGGTGGCCGCCGAAGTTACGCTGCTGGATTCGGCCGTCCTTGGTTCGATCGAAGACGGCGCCCCAGGCTTCAAGTTCCTGAACGACTGCGGGGGCCTCCTTGGCGTGAAGTTCGGCCATGCGCCAATCGCTCAGATACTGACCACCGCGCATCGTGTCGGCGAAATGAACCCCCCAGTTGTCGCGATCGTCCACCATGGCCAGCGATGCTGCCATGCCACCCTCGGCCATGACGGTGTGGGCTTTGCCCAGAAGCGACTTGCACACCAGTCCGACCGACAGGCCTTCGGCCGAAGCCTCGATGGCCGCGCGGAGTCCCGCGCCGCCGGCGCCGATCACCAGAACGTCGTGCTTATGCTCTTCGTATCCGGCCATTACAGGATTCTCCAGTCTGTCCAGATACCCATCGAACAGAGACGGACGTAGATATCGGTGAAGCCAACCCAGAACAGGCTGCACCAGGCCCAGACCATGTGTTTCCGGTTGAGGCAGCTGACGGAGTTGTAGCACTTCCGTCGCACTTCTTTTCCCTGCAGGCTGTCGAAGCGCCCGCCTATAAAATGTCGGAGGGAATGGCATCCGAAAGTGTAACCACCCAGAAGGATCACGTTCACGGTCATTACGATCGTTCCGACGCCGATTCCGAACGATTCCCCTCCGCCGGCATCGGTGAACCAGAGCGCCTTCCAGGCGTCGTGGGCGAGGATCAGTATGAAAATCGAGGCCACGTAAAAGAAGTACCGGTGAATGTTCTGCATGATCAGAGGAAACTTCTCTTCGCCACGATATCCCTTCCGGGGTTCACCGACCGTACAGTTGGGGGGATCGGCCCAGAATGCTTTGTAGTAGCTGCCGCGATAGTAGTAACAGGTCATGCGGAAGCCGGCTGGAGCCCAGAGGATCAGCCATGCCGGAGAAAACGGCACGAATGCCGGCCACCATGCCGGTTGCGGACCGAAGATACTGTGCGGCGAATTGCCGAAAATCTCCGGCGAGTACATCGGCGAAAGGTATCCGGTGCCCTCCAGATAGTAGTGAGCACCCTGAAAGGCTGCCCATGTGGAGTACAAAACAAAAGCCGACAACCCCATAAAGATCGCAAGCGGCTGTAGCCACCAGAGATCCGTTCGCATGGTCTGTCCGAAGCCGCGTTTCTTGAAGAAAAGTTCTGCTCGTGACACGCCTTACTCCTTGATGTAGAACGGACTACTATAATCCTCCGGGCGGTCGCTTTTCAACCGCCGGGCAATCCGGCGGTGATCGTTCTTCAGTTTTGCCTTGGCCCCCCCGACCCCAAGGTCGGTTTCCCAGTAGGGCTCTTGGACGACCACCGGTAGAATGCGAGCCAATGGCCCGATGTGAGCCCTTTGCTGATTTCCCGCTGGCGCCCCGCCCATTATCCATTACCATTTAACACCGCTCCGGCGCGTTCGGTCGGTGCGATCAGGTTATGAAAAAACTGCGAATCGGTATCGACACGGGAGGAACTTTTACGGACTTCGTCCTGATCCGGGACGGCCGGATCGAAGTCTCGAAAGAGCTCTCGACCCCCCAACGGCCGGATGAAGCCATTTTGACCGGACTTGGCCGCCTCGGTTCCGACCCTCCGGGAGAGATAATCCACGGATCGACAGTCGCAACGAACGCACTGCTGGAGCGGAAAGGGGCTCGCACGGCCCTGGTCACAACCGCCGGCTTCGAGGATGTCCTCGTGATCGGAAGACAGACTCGGCGGGATCTCTACGACATCTTCACGACACGGCCGGCCCCGTTGATTCCAGACACGCTTCGGCTTGGTGTGGCCGAGCGGGTTCTCTACGACGGATCCGTCGATACGGCGCTGGTCCCCGAAGAACTCGCGAAACTGACCCGACGGCTTCGCCGCAACAAGGTGGAGTCCGTCGCGGTTTCGCTTCTGTTTTCGTTTGTCAACCCCTCACATGAAGAGATGATTGCCGAGGCGCTTGGGACGCTTGGGGTGCCGGTTTCGTTGTCGTCGGCGATACTCCCCGAGTACCGGGAGTATGAGAGAACCTCGACGACCACAATCAACGCCTATCTTGCTCCAGTGATGAGTCGATATCTCGGTCGTCTGCAATCGAAGGTCTCCGGATCTCGGTTGAGCGTGATGCAGTCGAATGGCGGGGCCGTTCGGGCGGAGACGGCGATGGCGGCGCCGGTCAAGACAATCTTGTCCGGTCCAGCGGGCGGCGTTGTAGGTGCTTTCTTCCTCGCCGAAAAGAGTGGCCATTCGAAGATCATCACTTTCGACATGGGGGGCACCTCGACCGATGTTGCACTGTGCGACGGCGATGTCCGGGTGACGTATGAAAGTCAGGTGGACGGGATGCCGATCGGCATTCCCATGATGGACATTCATACCGTTGGAGCCGGTGGAGGGTCCATCGCCGAACTCGATGCGGGTGGTGCCTTGAAGGTTGGTCCCGACAGCGCCGGCGCCGATCCCGGACCGATCTGTTACGGGCAGGGAGAGGCGCTGACCGTAACGGATGCAAACGTCATTCTGGGCCGGCTTCGTCCCAGGTTCTTCCTGGGCGGCGCGATGTCCCTGACCCCCGAGAAGATCGAACCCGGCGTGCGGAGGCTTCCCTGGGCGCGGAACTGGCCGAGCCTGGAGAGCCTGGCCAAGGGTGTGATCGACGTCGTCAACAGCAACATGGAACAGGCGATCCGGCTGATTTCAGTCGAGCGTGGTCATGACCCAAGAGATTTCGGCCTTGTGTGTTTTGGAGGTGCGGGGGCGCTTCATGCAGCCAATCTGGCCGAAGGCCTTGGCATTCCCCGTGTGATCGTCCCGCCGCATCCGGGAGCACTGTCGGCTCTGGGCCTGTTGCTGTCCGATGTACGGAAGGATTATTCAAACACCCTGTTGGGAACCGGGAAGCTGACGCGGACGAAGATCAGGAAGTGTTTTGCGGACCTGCATCGTCTCGGCGTCGGCGATCTAGCCCGGGAGGGATTCAAACGAAGTCGGATCACGACGCTGGATTTCCTGGATGTCCGATATGTCGGGCAGTCTTACGAACTGACAATTCCTTATTCCGGGGCATGGCTCGAAGGGTTCCACAGGGCCCACGAGCAACGGTACGGGCACTCGAATCCGGATAGTCCCGTCGAGGTTGTGAGCGTCCGGTCGACGCTACTGGGGCGCACAGGGAAACCGCGCCTTCGGAGGGCGATCAAGAAAGCGTCGCGGCCAAAGGCAGTTGAAACGGGAAAGGTCTGGTTTGACGACCGTTGGGAGCGCACGCCGGTTTACGACCGCATGGACCTCGGTTTTGGAAATGTTATCCGGGGGCCGGCCGTGATCGGGGAATATAGCTCTACGACTCTGGTGCCTCCACGCTTCCGCTGCGAAGTGGATCGGCACCTGAACCTGGTATTGTGGCGTAGCCGCTAAGGGGAGCCCGAAGAAATGGCATTTGACCCGGTAAAACTACAAGTCTTCAAGAGTCTCTTCCACTCCATCGCCGAGGAAATGGGCGCCACGCTCAAGCGTACCGCTTACTCGCCGAACATCAAGGAGCGCCGCGATTACTCCTGCGCGATTTTCGACGATCAGTGCCGCATGATCGCTCAAGGAGACCACATGCCTGTCCATCTGGGATCGATGCCCCTGTCGGTCGAAGCCGCACTCGAAAACCGGACGATCGGGCCCGGCGACATGGTGCTCTTGAACGACCCCTACAAAGGTGGAACGCACCTTCCCGATATCACGCTCGTGTCTGGCGTGTTTCGAGGTTCTCGACTCCTGTTCTATGTCGCCTGCCGCGCCCATCATTCCGATGTCGGCGGCATGTCGCCGGGATCGATGCCCCTGGCCGAGGAGATTTTTCAGGAAGGACTGCGGATACCCCCCGTCCTGGTGATGAAGAAGGGGCGTCTCAACCGTGACGTGTGGGATCTGGTGTTGTACAACGTTCGAACTCCGGAGGAAAGGGAAGGAGACCTTGCTGCCATGCTTGGCGCCAACCGCACGGGAGAGCGCCGGCTGTTGGAAATCATCGAAAAGTATGGTCTCCCCGAAGTACGCCGGTATATTGAAGAGCTGCTCGATTACACAGAGCGCATGACGCGTCACGCCATCTCGAGAATTCCAAACGGCACATACGAGGCGGAAGACGTGATGGACAACGATGGCATTGGCGATCAACCGATCGCGATCCGCGTCCGGATCCGGATTCGCGGCAGTGACGCCAGGGTTGATTTTTCGGCCTCCGATCCCCAGGCTGCCGGCAGTATCAACGCGGTCTACGCCATCACCGCATCTGTTGTTTTTTACGTGTTCCGGACTCTTGTAGGTCTTTCGATCCCCTCCACAGCCGGCGGGATGCGACCGCTCGAAATCATTGCGCCCGAGGGAACCGTTGTGAATGCGCGGCCACCGGCGGCGGTGTGCGGCGGGAACGTCGAGACTTCTCAGCGTATCGTCGACGTTCTGTACAGGTGTCTGTCTTCCTCGTTGCCCGGGATAATTCCTGCGGCGAGTCAGGGAACGATGAACAACCTGACGTTTGGAGGCACCGATTCTCGAACGGGCAAGGCGTTTGCCTACTACGAAACGATTGCCGGTGGCATGGGAGCGAGACCGACCATGGATGGCATATCCGGCGTGCACACTCACATGACGAACTCCATGAACACTCCTGTAGAGGTGCTCGAGTACGCCTATCCGATTCGAGTCCAGCGTTATGCGCTTAGGCCGCGTTCCGGTGGCGCCGGCAGATGGAGGGGTGGCGATGGTGTGGTCCGTGAGGTGCGATTCCTTACACGCGCCGAGGTCACGGTGTTGTCGGAGCGTCGTCGTTTCCGACCCTACGGACTGTCCGGAGGTTCCCCGGGTTCGGCCGGACGGAACAGGATCACTCGCGAGGACGGAAGCGTCGATCGGCTTCCCTCTAAGTTCACAACGTCGGTGTCGGCAGGTGACGTGTTGACGCTCGAAACTCCGGGAGGCGGCGGCTGGGGAGCCCCGCCCCGAAAGAAATGAAACTTCGGTTGAGGCTGACTCGAAAAACTCTCCTCATTGCGGGCCTGTTCCTGCTGACTGCGATCCCCCTCTCATATCTCCTGATTCCGGAAGTCCTCGTCTGGTCAGGAACACTTCTGGTCGCCGAAACCGAGGCATTCCCCGCCGATGCCATCGTGGTTCTCGGCGGCGGAGCGCCCGGGCGGGCCAGAGAAGCCGGCGACCTGTATCGTGCCGGCCTGGCCGACACGGTCGTCTTAACCACAGGAGAGCCTCCCCATGGTTATGAGGAGATGTCCCAACTCGGCATCGAACTCGTGCGTTCCCACGAGAACTACGTGCGGGTGCTGAGAGGATTCGGAGTGCCGGAAGAAAGCATTGTCAGGATCGAGGAACCCGTGACCGAGACGATGAACGAACTGACCCGTGTCCGCGACTTTGCGCGCCAGCGCAACTGGACGCGTCTGATCATCGTGACATCGAATTACCACACCAGGCGCTCACTTCTCATAACGAAACATCTCTTTGATTCCAGCTGGCAGATCGCGGTCGTCGGCTCCCGCCATGATGGCTTTCGCCCCAACGACTGGTGGCAGGAAGTCCGCCACATCCGCACATTTCTTATCGAGTTTCAAAAGTTGCTCGTGTACGAAATCTACATTCAGCCGAGGCTTTGGTTTTAGGAAGTCCAAAGTCCAAAGTCCAAGGTCCAAGGTCGGGAATCCGAAGTCCGGAGTCAGAAGCCGATGTCCGTGGTCAGCACCCAACTTGGATTCAAGGTGTCCTCGACCTTGGACTTTGGACCTCGGACTCCCCCTTCCCCCCTCTTTTCTCCTTGATTGTCTTCCGATGCTGAATTAGCTTCCAACTATGACCACAACGAGGTGCCTCTCCCTGCTGCTTGGACTGATTCTGTTCGTTCCCGAAAGTGGCACGGCCCAATCGCTCGGCCAGCTGCGGGACCTGATCGAAGACCTGGTCGAGATCCCCGCGATATCCGGTCACGAACGTCAACTTGCGGAGGCCATCGCGGACAGGTTGCGGCAACGTAGCCTTTCGCCAGACATCGATCGGATGTCCAACGTCACCGTAACTGTCGGTTCGGGCAGGCCGCGCCGGTTGATTGTTGCCAACATCGACGAACCCGGATATGTCGTTTCGGGCTGGACCGATGACGGGTACCTGCGGATGAACCGGGTTGGTTTGACGCCTTCGCATCCTTATCTGGATCAGTATTTCGAAGGCCAGAGACTGTGGATTCGTACCTCGCGCGGGGGTAGGGTCCCCGGCGTCACTTCGATTCCTTCGACGCACCTGCGGCGAGGGCTGAATGAAGCGGAGAGGCCGTTCAGTCCGAGAGACGCCTACGTGGATATCGGTGCGGGGTCTCCGGCCGACATCCAGGAATTGGGGATTCGTCTGATGGATCCGATATCCCTTGAGAAGACTTTCAGTGCCCTGGCTAGAGACCGTGTGTCAGGCCCGTTCCTGGCGGATCGAGTCGGAGCAGCGGCATTGCTGTCGGTGCTGACGAGCCTGCCCGAGTCCGAGATCGAGGGGACGCTGACGGTAGCGTTCGTTACACAGGAGCACTTTGGCCGCAAAGGGATCGACCGGGTTTCGGAGCGATTTACCGTGGACGAAGTCTTTGCTCTCGAAATCATGAATCTTGAGAATAGTGGCCTCCTGACCCGACTCGGTACCGGCATTGGGGTCGACGCCCGGTCCGCGCCCGGCTTTTCCGGCGAGCTGAATCGTTTTGGTGAGACGGTTCGTGACGACGAAATGGGGGATCCAGCTGCGACGCCCCGGTGGCGGGAAGGCACACGGGTTGTCCGATTGGGTATACCGATCATGTTCCATGAGACGCCGGTCGAGGTCCTCGATCTCAAGGACTTGCGACATACGGTTCGGTTCCTGCGCATCCTTCTCACCGGGGGACAGTCGTGAGAAGGGTTACCGGAGGACAGTCGTGAGAGGGCTCGCCGGGGTAGTTGTCTCGGCCCTGTTGTTCGGGTTCGGAGCGACTGCACAGGACAGGGGACCAAAGGGGGATCGTGCTCGGGACTCTTTCGAGGTCCTTGCCGATCTGGTGGAGACTTACGGGGTTTCCGGCTATGAGGCTCCGGTTCGGGACAAGGTGCGGACTTACCTGCCGGGGTGGACCCGCCCGAAAGTGGACGAGAAGGGCAACCTCCTGGTCACTTTCGGTAGTGGCCCCGAACATCTGGTCTTCGTGGCGCATCTGGACGAGATCGGGTATGTGGTCGCCGCGATCCGGGACGACGGCACGCTCGTTGTAGAGCGGCGTGGGGGATATTTCGATCGGTACTTCGAGGCGCGCCCCGTCTTGGTGCATTCCGGACGCGGTCCGATCTCGGGGATCATCTCGCCGCGCCTGGGTTACTTTCGTGCCGGTGAGGCAAAAGCGGAGTTCGAAACCGAGGATATTCGGGTCTACCTGGGTACGGACACCCGGGGTGACACCGAGGACCTGGGAATACGTCCGGGCGACTCGATCACCGTACCGAAACGTTTCGTCCCCCTCGCCAACGATCGAGCAACCGCACGATCATTCGATGACCGAACCGGGTGTACCGCCCTGATCCTTGCCCTTCAAGATATCGACCCGTCCGAGGTGCACAAGAAGATCACTTTTGCCTGGGTCGTCGAAGAAGAGATCGGCCTCCTTGGAGCCAGAGACTTTGCCATGCGTGCCGACGCGGATTTCGTCTTTGCGGTCGATACCTTTGTGTCGTCCGATTCTCCCCGTGAGGACAAGAGATTTGGTGATGCCCCTCTGGGCGACGGGTTCGTCATACGCGCCATGGACACGAGCAACATTACCCCGATCGAATTCGTCGACCGTGTCATCGGGATTGCCAATCAGCACAACGTTCCCGTTCAGGTCGGTTCGACCAACGGCGGTAACGATGGCTCGACCTTTACCCGCTACGGTACGATCGACATCCCGATAGCCTGGCCGTTACGTTATTCACACTCGCCTGTCGAAGTCATGGACAAGGGCGATCTGGAAGCGTTGGCCGAGATCATCCGTCATCTGATAATCGAATTCTGAAAACCTCCGCACCGAGACTCGACCAAGCATGCCAGTACTCACCCACATTCCCGAAGGCTGGTTCTGGATGGGATCCGACGATCACCGGAAATGGGAGCGGCCGAGACACCGTGTCTGGGTCGCGGCCTTCGAGATTGCCCGGACGACCGTAACCAGACGGGAGTACGAGCAGTTTGTCCGGGAGACGGATCACCCATTGCCCCGTGGTTGGGAGGGCAAGAACTTCAGTTTGCCACAGCAGCCGGTCGTGGGTGTCAGCTGGTTCGATGCGGTGGCCTACTGCACCTGGCTCAGCGAACTATTGGGGCAGACGTATCGCCTGCCCACCGAAGCCGAGTGGGAAAAGGCCTGCCGCGGCCCCGCCGAGGACGGCCTTTACCCATGGGGGAACACGCCTCCCGAAGAGTTTGAATATTTTCAGGGGAATTGGACGGGTCCCCGTCCGGTAGGCGAATGGCGCCCGAACGGCTTCGGTCTCTGGAACATCGGAGACAACGTCCATGAATGGTGTCAGGACTGGTACTCTCCCGACTACTACTCTGTTTCAGTCAGCCGCAATCCGTTCGGCCCGATGAAAGGTGTCCGTCGAGTATCCCGGGGCGGGGCGTGGCGGCATCAGATCAGAGCTTCCCGCATCACCCACCGAAGCAGTATTCCTCCCGAGTACAGATACACCGATTACGGCTTTCGCCTTGTCAGGACCGTTCTGTAGAAGAGTCTCTTTCCGTGTGAAGAGTGTAAATATCGGCGTTAATCCTACGCTTTTACCCTGTAGGTTCAAACAGATAAGCGTAATACACGTAATACAAGGAAAATAGCCGTCCTCGCTGTATAATGCGCCCGATTCAACTAGGGCGATAAATTTTCGAAGGATTCGAACCAAGGATCGAAAACCCTCATGTCCGAATTGCGATACAACCGGATCACCGGGGACTGGGTGATCATTGCTCACGAACGGTCCCACCGACCGGAAGAATTTGTTTCCAAACAAGACCACTCCGACCCTCCCGCCAGAGTCGATTCCTGTCCTTTCTGTCCGGGTAACGAGGATCATTCCGAAACGATTTCGACGATCGACCGGAGTGGTTCGTGGGGTGTCCGCCTCGTGCGCAACAAGTTTCCTGCCCTGTCGCCCGACCACGACAAACGGAAGGGTGGCACCGCCATGCGACGGACGATGTCCGGCTTTGGTTATCACGACGTTGTCATAGAACACCCGGAACATAACAGATGGCTATGGCGCCAGCCGACGAGCGGCGTTGCCGAAGTGCTGGCGGTGATTCGCGACCGTTACCTGGAGCTATCCAAGGATCCACGCGTCGAACTGGTCGTTCCGTTCAAGAACCATGGACGTTCGGCCGGAACCTCGATCGTCCACCCGCACGCACAGATTGTGGGGACGCCGATCATGCCGGCAGACGTCCGTCGCCGGGTCTGGGATGCTGTCCGTTATTTTGACGAGCACGCCCACTGTCTCTTCTGTTCGGTCGTCGACGATGAGAGCGACTTTGGTGAGCGTGTCATTCATAGAACGAAGGGTTTCGTGAGCTTCATTCCTTATGCCGCTCTCTCACCCTTCCACGTACTGCTGTTTCCCAACGACCACAGCCCGGATTTTGGCTTGCTGTCCGACAGCGGGGTTGCCGATCTTGCCGACCACCTGTGGGCCGTGCTGAGCAAGATCGAGTTGGGATTGTTAGGGCCCGATTTCAATTTCGTGATCCGGTCGGTTTTCGCCGAGCGGACCGATTCCCGAACCTACCACTGGTACATGTCGTTCATCCCCCACGTGTCGCGCGTGGCCGGATTCGAAATGGGCTCGGGAATGTTCATCAATCCGTCGATCCCCGAAGAATCCGCCAAGTTCCTGCGCGAAGTGGAAACCCTGGGTGCTTCGGCGGGCAGATGACCTTGATGCTGAGCTGGCAGCTTTCAGCTCGCAGCGGGTAGCTTGCCCGTCGCGCTGGGAGGAGTCCGAGGTCCGGAGCTGCCCGCTGTCCGCTACGCACCACCCGCTATGGGGCGAAGTAGCCCGTCCGGGCCCGGACCTGGTAGTTCCCGGTTCGCGTGCGCACGCGGAGTTCGTGGCGCCGTCCGTCGGCCGGGGTTGTTGGATAGTAGCCGAGCGTGTACTGGCTCCTGAGCTCGGCTGAAACTTCGTCAAGAACCACATCGATTTCCGTCGCGCTCCCGCCGGTCCAGGTGCTGGCTACCAGATATGCTTTCCCTCCACTTGCCCGCGCAAACGATCGGAGAACGTCCATATCCACGGGTTCTTCGTCACCGCCCACGGATCTGGGGAGCCCACGGGCGCCTGGGATCGGGGACAGAGGCCATTCGAAGGTGACGTGTTCGGCAGGATCCGCAAAACGGGTGGGGTCGATCCCCAGGGGATAGAGCAGCAGTTCCGATTTTCGGACCGCCTCGAGCGTTTCATTGAACTCCAGATCACTGCTCGTGTCAGCCCCGTCGGTCAGCAGCAAGACGGCTCGTTTGTCGTGCCGTCCCTCATAGACCTTGTCCAAGCTTTCCGAAAGCGCGTCGTAGAGCGCCGTCCCTCCGACCGCCCGAACGCGGTTCAGTGAACGTGACAGTTCTTCCCGGTCACTTGTCAGGTCCTGGATCAGGGTCACGCCTCCCGAGAAGGTCATGATGAATACGTCGTCGTCTTCGTGCAGCGTTCCGATGAAGCGTTCGATTGCGGCCAGTGCCGTTCTCATGCGGCTTTGCATGCTTCCGCTCGTGTCGAGGACGATCCCGAGGCTGACCGGGATGTTCCGGTCCTGCGTGAAATGAACAATCTCCTGCTCCACGCCGTCGTCTTCGACGATGAAATCATCGGCCCCGAGGCCCTCAACATAGCGACCGTCGGGGTCCGTCACCGTCGCGACGAGGTTGACGAGGCGGACGTCCACGCGGAGCGTTTCCTGCTGCAGGGCAGTCGATGCCGGAGACAGCAAGATGAAGCCGGATAGTATTGAAAGTAGAGTTCGATTGGTCATGGATTCCGGAACAGGGCCCGCCGCCCGGTCAGCTGCCAGTGTAATCTACGACCACACTGCCGTTTATGCCAACCGGACGGCTTACCCATGCGCTATGTCCTAAAGACGCCGGCATCGGAGGATCGTTAACAACGTCGCATCGCGAATCTGAATCAGGCGCCCGGCGGATCAGATCGGGCCATTCGAATGGCGTCATCGATGTCCGCGACACGGGCCTGTTCGGCCAGCCACCATTCCCGATCGAGCTGGGCGTCGAGTTGTTCGACACTCTTTCCCTGCTGTTCCACCCACGTGTAGTACTTCAGGTTGTGCCATTGACGCCGCTGGTCCGGATCCCCGTTTCGGATCCAGCTCGTGTCCTGGTCACGGAAGATATGCGTCCGGGCCGCCGCCTCGGACTCATCCATTCGTCCGAAGCGTTCGGTCGCAAGTCTCATCACCGAACGGTATCGGCTGACGTCGTCGGTGCAGATTGTGACGATCGTGGCGTCACGCCCAAGCCCGTAGTGCCTGGCGGCCTTGATTGCCCCAAGGACATTACATATGCCGCTGATGCCGAAAATGCGCGACATTGCGGCGACCTTCCCCGGAGGGATTCCGCACCGATCTTCCAGGACCTTTCGGCCCGTCTCGTCGGTGAGCAGCTCAAGACCCTTCAAGCATTCGGCGTCGTCGATGCAAATGATCGCGTCCATGTTCATCACATTGTGGATCCACGTGACGTGTTTGTCGCCGATTCCCTGGATGTCGTGTGATCCATAGCCGTTGTTGTAGAGCGTGGAACACTGAATCGGTTCCAGCCCCACGATCTTCAGGTCCGGCCACATCTGCTTCAGCCGGTCTCCAGCCGCTATCGTACCGGCCGAACCCATCGCACTGGCAAACACCGACACCGTCCCGTCGCCGATCCCTCTGGCTGCCAACTCCCCGGCGAGCTCGACGATCGAACTTCCGGTGACGTAGTAGTGGAAACGATAGTTGCCCATCACCTCGAACTGGTTCATTATCCGCACGTTCGGATCCGTACGCAGTTGGCGGACCTTGTCGTAGATCTCCTTTACATTGCTCTCGCTCCCGGGCGTCGGAATGATCGATGCGCCGTAGCTTTTAATCTGTTCGAAGCGTTCCCGACTCATTCCCTCCGGCAGGACGACAACACTCTTGAAGCCCATCCGGCAGCCGACCCACGCGCCCCCGATACCGTAATTACCGGTCGAGGGCCATACCAGGGTGTGGTGGGCGGGGTCGACGTCTCCGGCAATCTCCATCTCTACGGCCACCGAATAGGCCGCACCCACCTTGTGTGAGCCGGTTGGGAAATCGACCGAATAGAGGACGACAATGTTGGCTTCCACGCCGGTGAGTTCCTTCGGCAGGATCTCATAGCGGATTCGGTCGTCCCCGTCTCGCCAGCTGATGTTGTAGAGGTTGATGGGATCGAGCGGATCACGCGATCGCGCATCCAGGGCCGCAGACCGGATATCCGGGCGGATCGTCGCCGGGTGAAGCATCTCTTCAAAAGTAGGCCCCGCGAAGCTCCTGTTCTCTTGATCCATAGCCAGAGTGTTATACACCCGAATCCCAATTGACGAGAAATTCGGTTGACTCAAAAGGACGATAGGCTGGACCGAAGGCCGCTGGAAGGAAAAAACGGGCCAGAGAAGGCGCCGTTATTACCGTTTGACCGCCCTTGGCCGTAAGGTCCTGGACGAGCAGCGCAACAGTTGGAAGGAATTCATCGGGGCGATCGAGCAGGTGGCCGGAGTTTGAGCATGGCTGGGTCAGAGAAGAAATGGCTCCAATATGTTCGGGATCATCTTCCCTCCCTCGGGATCAATCCCGAGCGGGGAGCGGAGATAGAAGAAGAGCTCGCACAGCAGTTGGAGGATTTCTACTGGGAACTCCGTCGCCGGGGAATGTCGCAGCAAGAAGCGACGGAGATGACGCGGGCGCAGATACCGGCCTGGGACATCCTGGCACGGGAGCTCCGTCTGGCCGATCGGCCGATCGGCGAATACGTATGGCGTGGAAACAGGGAGATGGAAGATCTGATTCGAAAGAAAGGGAGCTGGATTATGCTTGCTGATCTTGTGAACGACCTCCGCCACGCGTTTCGAACACTTGCCAGGGAACGGAGCTTTTCGATACTCGCCATCGCCGCTCTGGCGATCGGTATCGGTGCGACCACAACGGTTTTCAGTATCTTTAACGCGGTCTTGAACCCCCTGCCCTTCCCCGAACCTGACCAACTCGTCATGGTGCGTGACGGCCAGGCGGATTTGAACGCACCCGCCTCGCTGCCCGAGTACCGCGACTGGAGTGAGAACAATAAGAGTTTTGAGGCCCTTGGGGCGTATTTCAAACATCGGCAGCCGGCAAACCGAGTGCACGCAGCAAATCCAGTTCGCAAGATCGATCCTCGAGCGACTGCGCGCCCTGCCGGGAGTGGAGTCCGCGGGAGTTGGCAACGATCTGCCCTTAGACGACAACGATACCAACGGCACTGTTTCCGTCGAAGGCCGGAGCTATCCATCCGGTGGCGAGCCCACCGCGCACAAGCGAATGGCCGACGAAGACTACTTCCGCGTTCTCGGCGTTCCGCTCAAGAAAGGCCGCTATTTCACTGAGTTCGATGCCGACGAGGCGCCTGACGTGGTCATTGTCGACGAAGCGTTCGCAGAGGCAATCTTTCCGGGTGAGGACCCCCTGGGGAAGCGTGTTGGGTTTGACTGGGGAACCCAGAGCGAATTTCAGGAGATCGTCGGCGTCGTGGGCGACATTCGCGAAGTGGCGCTCGACCAGCAGCCCGAGCCCACCATTTACGTACCGGTGATGCAACGCCCGATCACGAACCTGGCACTGGTCATGAGGACATCCATTGAACCCGGCACGCTCATTTCGACCGCTCGTCAGGAGGTCTACGCACTCGATCCGGCCCAGCCGGTTTCGAGAGTGCGGCTTCTCGACGACATCGTTTCGGAATCGGTCGCCGGCGACCGGTTGATAACCTTCTCTTCTGGGCGGCTTCGCACTGATCGCACTGCTGCTGGCGTCAGTCGGAATTTACGGTGTTCTATCCTATTCCGTCAGCCAGAGGACCCACGAAATCGGTGTCCGGATGGCTCAGGGCACAGGACGCCGCGACGTCCTGCGACACATTCTCCGCGAGGGCATGGTCCTGGCAATGGCGGGAATCGTCCTGGGTCTGATCGGAGCGTTCGGCCTGACCCGATTCCTGGAATCGTTGCTCTACGGCATTCCCACGACCGACACCCTCGTCTATGCCACGATCTCGGTTCTCCTCGGCGCCGTGGCCTTCCTCGCCTGCCGCGTCCCGGCCAGACGAGCGACAAGGGTGGATCCGATGGTGGCCTTGAGGCATGAGTGAGGAAGGGGTGGGGAAGTGGTCAGTGGCCAGTCATCAGTGGTCAGTTGACTGGAGCCGAAGCCGCCTGGCACCTTGAAGAGTCGGCATTTCAACACGAAGACACGAAGAACACGGAGGAAGAACGAAGAGAATCTTATTATCAGGAGTTCTTCGTTTCCTTCGTGTCTTCGTGTTGAAGAGACGACAAGTTTCGGCAGTCGTGAACGTCTAACGATTGTTGTTGTCGCCGTGCTGCTGACTGCTGTTGCGCTGTTCGCGTTCTATGTTCCGGTAAGGCGCGCCACGCGGGTTGATCCGGTTGTGGCCCTGTGCTACGAGTAGGCGGGGCCGTCGCTGCGACAGCTCAGTTGGCGAGAACGGCGAGCTATCGCGATGAACTTGTTCGATCGGCCACACGCTCCCCGTTTCGGTTGATGAGAATCGGCTGCCCGAGCCCCATTTGTGCCAACCTGGCCAATTGCGTACGCGCATCTCCAACCACAAGATAGACCATTCGGTCTGCGTTCACGTACCGGCCGGCGAGTTCCTTGATGCGATCCGTCGTCATCTCCCGGACGATCTGTTCGCGTTCGACGACGTAATCCGTCGGAAACTCGAACCTGCTGATGTTCTGGAGCATGTTGACCTTGGCCCGGAGTGTTTCAAACGCGCGCGCGTTGCTCTTGAGCAGGTAGTTCGTGGTGACTTCCAGATCGCTCTGGTTGAACCCGTCGGAATAGTTTTCGAGGATCTCCCTGATGAGTTGCACGGATTCGAGCGTGACGTTGGAGCGAACGCTTGTCGACACCGTGAACGGGCCAGGGATGTTAGAGCCGGAAAAACCCGATCCAGCGCCGTACGTGTAGCCTTTTTCTTCACGCAGGGTCTGGAGAATCTGTGACGAAAACCCTCCGCCACCCAGACGGAAGTTCATCACAGTGGCGGGATAGAAATCTTCATCCGTCTGTGCCAGTGCCAGAGTGCCCACACGGATGATGGATTGTTTGGCATCGGGCACGTCAACGAAGAATATGCGTGAGCGTTCGATGGGCGCAGGCAACTCGTAGGTCTGGAACTGAACATCACGTTTAGTCCAATGCTCCTCGATCCCTGACAGCGACTCCATCACGTCCTCCCTTGAAACGTCTCCGACGACGTGCATGTCGGCCACCGCCGGTGAGACCGTTCGTTCGTAGAAGGCCCGGAGGTCGTCTATCGTGATCGATTCGACCGAGGCGATGGTTCCCTGAACGTTGTTCGAGAGGATGTGGCTCGCCCCGAACAGCAGCTTGTTGTAGGCGTTAGCCGCGATCGAGTTTGGATTGGCACCCTGTTGTTCCAGGGCATTGATCGTTCGTTGCCTTGTAAGCTCGAATTCCTCTTCGTCCCAGCGAGGTTCCAGCAGTATCTCTTCGACCAGTTCCAGCGTTTCGCCGTAGTTGCGCCGCAGTGTATTTCCCGAGATTGTCAAGCTCTCGCGCCCGGCCGACACACTAATGGAAGCCCCGAGCAGGTCGATTGCCTCCTCGAGTTCCTCAGGCGTCCTGCCTGCCGTGCCTTCGGTCATCATCGTTCCCATCAAGCTCGCGACGCCGATTCTGGATGGATCATCCAGCAACAGCCCGCCACGAAGCCGGATGTTGAACTGGACCAGGGGCAGTTCGGAATTCTGAATGCCGTAAACGGTCATCCCGTTCGTCAGGGTGCCTGTCCACACGTCGGGGATCGGAAGCACCGCCGGGTCTCCCGACGGGGGTTCGACAGCTCGATCAAACGAGGACGGCGTTCTGGCGATCTCCCGCTCTTCGGGCAGGACGATTTCTTCTTCCCTCCCGGTGATGATCGGTTCCTCGACGACTTCGGCGAGCAACGACCCTTCCACGGCAAGTTCGGTTTGTCCCTTTGGAACGAAGCTGGTGGCTACGAAGTGGCGACCCTTGATGTAGGTGTCATAGACGCGCAGAACATCCTCGCGCTCGACGGCCAGAACGCGGGCAATGTCCTCCTCGAGGTAGCCCGGAGACCCGGCGAAGATGTTGTATTGTGCCATCTGAAACGCCTTGCCCAGGACACTGGACAAACCGCCATAGAAGTCTGTTTCGCGTCCGGCCTGGACCCGGTCCAGATCCGCATCGGTGAAACCGTCTGTTTCGAATCGTTCGAACGAGGCCTCGACCGCTTCGCGAATTCGATCCAGATCGGTTCCCGCGAACCCACGTATCGATAGCGTGAGCCGGCCGGCGAGTTCCGATCCCCGGTTGAAGATCCATACCCGTGGTGCAAGCTTTCTCTCCTCGACGATGAACTTGTAAAAAGGAGCCCTCTTTCCTTCGGACAAGAGCGCGGCAAGGACGGTCAACGGGTAGGAATCCGGGTGGTACTGTTCCACCGTCGGCCACGCAACGGTGAGTTCGGGAACCCTGGCGAAGTTATCTTCGTGGGACAGAAACCTGTCTTCCAAAAGCGCTACTGCAGGGACCTGGGGCGTTGGTGGAAGTTCCACTGACGCGATCTCGCCAAAGTATTTCTCGATCCATTCCTTCGCCTGCGATGTGTCGAAGTCACCCGCAACGACCAGGGTTGCGTTATTAGGCGCGTACCAGGTGCGGTAGAAATCGCGGACATCCGTCAACGTGGCGCCATCGAGATCTTCGAGAGAACCGATAACCTGCCAGTTGTAGGGATGGGATTCGGGGTAGATGTCCTTGTCGATGACGAAGTTGGTATGACCGTACGGTCGATTGTCGTAGCTCTGACGTTTCTCGTTCTTGACGACCTGTTTTTCCTTCGCCACGACTTCTTCGGTTACCGTGTTGATGAAGTAGCCCAGCTTGTCTGCTTCCGCCCAGAGGATCTTCTCCAACGCGTCCTTCGGGACGACCTGGTAATAGTTGGTTCGGTCGCGGCTGGTCGACCCATTCAAGGTTCCGCCGACTTTGTTGATCAGAATGTCGAGGCCGCCTCGGCCCAGGTTTTCCGACTCGAGAAACAGAAGGTGCTCGAACAGATGGGCGAATCCCGTCTTGCCTCGAAGCTCTCGGGCGGAACCAACGTGGTAAGTCATGGCCACGGCAACTATCGGATCGGAACGATCGATATGCAGGACGACCTCCAATCCATTGTCGAGGGCGTACTTTTCGTAGTCGACCGTAAATGGTGATTCGACCGGCACCGGTGTCGGCCGGCACGCACTACCAAGCAGGCCGGTCAGTGCGAGAACCCACAGGGTTATTTCGAGACGCTTCGAACGAGGTCTGATCATTGTCTGTCTCTCCACTGGCTGGGAAACCTTCCGTTTGAACGTTTGAGAATGAGGGCTCCCCGACTATCCAATAGCTCCCAAATCATCCAGTAGCTGTTTCTTCTCTTCGGCTCCGGACACTTTGTCGGCCGCTTCGCGTGCGCTCACAAGGTGTTTCTCCACTTCCGCTCGATTCCCTTGAACCGATTCGGCCCGAGCCAGGGCCTCATAGGAATAACCAAGAAAGAATGGCGGAAGTTTACCCCTGCGGCTGCAATCGAGTGAGAGTTGGCCGTATCGCCTTGCCTCCTCCGCCTGACCGGCCAGCGAGTAGATTCGTGACGCCTGCCAGTATCCGACGGACAAGTTCTGGTCGGTGCAATCGTCCCGCTGGGTCCAGTGCCACAGCGAAGCCTGGCCGAGGCCGATCATCTGCTGGTCTTCCTCCGGAGTTCGCTCGGACTTCTCGATCAGGTCCCAAGCCTTGTTGAAGCAATCCGCCGCAAAATAACGGTGTGCCGCAGCGAAATCGAAAGGTGTTTTCGTACTCAATGCTTCCTCCTGTTTGTCATGCTCAAACATCTTCACTACCTCGGCCGCTCAGTCGCTTCGGTCCGGGTAGGCGGCGCGGACCAGCGTTCTTTGAGAAAAGGGCAGATATGCAAGACCGGCGGCACCGGCCAGAGCTAAACCGTAACCGATCTGAGAGACGATCAGTAGAGGTGATGCGGCCCACACTCCGTCAAATAGAAGCAACACCGGAAAAAGTTTCCTGAATTTTGTCCCGATCTCGGGATGGTCCAATCCGACCGCAGAACTGAGATAGAGTCTCACGGCGATCCCACACATCGCCAGGACAACCGCCACAGGCAATCCCAGGCTGGACGGGATCGCGAACTCCGTTTCGAGCACCTGTCCGAGTTGTTCAAAATAGAAGAGTGCCGCCGTGTACAAAGCCAGATATGCGGCCTGGATGAAGATGAAAAGGGATCTTGCTGTAACGCGCGAGAGGCTGAGGCTTATTTCGGGGTGCGGTCGAGACTCGGCTGTTGATCCAGACCCGAGGGCATTCGTGAGGTCGTGAGCCAGATCCGCAGCCGAATGGTAGCGTGCCTCCGGAGACTTGCGGAGGCACCGGCCAATAATCTGTTGCGCCCGGGCTGGGGCGTCGGGAGCGAAGTCCGCCAGGCGGCGGGGTTCTTCTTTCAGAATGTTCGCGATCGTGGAACTGGCGCTCTTGCCAAGGAAGGGATGGCGCTCGGTCGTCATTTAGTACAGGACGGTTCCGAGGGAAAACAAATCCGTTCGCAGGTCGACTTCCTCGCCCTCCAGCTGTTCGGGTGACATGTATGCCACCGTCCCGAGGCGCACGCCCTTGCCGGTCAGATGAACGTCCGTGACAGCCGGATCTTGTTTCGTCGGATGTGGCGCCAGCTTCGCGAGTCCGAAATCGAGCAGCTTGGCCTGCTTCCTTTCTGTCAGAAAGATATTCCCGGGTTTGACATCTCTGTGGATCACCCCCGCCGAATGTGCCGCATCCAGGGCGTCGGCGATCTGGGCTCCAAGCCTTAACACTTCAGCCTGTCCGAGAGGAGCGGTGCCGAGTGTGTCCGATGTCCCGGCGTCCAGCATGTCGCCTGGCATCACGTCGGGCAAGGGTGCTCCCAAATCCAGCAGGTGTTTCATCCGCAGCTGACTGGTGGCCAGACGACGATCAAGCGTCGCACCTTCCAGGAACTCCATTACGATGAACGGCCGTCCCTCGTGTTCGTCGATATCGTGGACCGTGCAGATGTTGGGATGGTTCAGTGAAGATGCGGCGCGTGCCTCCCGGCGGAACCGCTCCAGGGCTCCCTCGTTTCTCTCCCATTCATCGCTGAGGAACTTGATCGCAACGAAACGATCCAGACGAGTGTCCATGCCCTTGTAGACGATTCCCATTCCGCCCCGGCCTATCTCTTCCAGGATTCGATAGTGAGAAATCGTCTCGCCTAGCATCGGCATTCTCTAGTGTCCTGAGTCCGAAATACGGTTGCTATATTTCGGAGCGCAACGGTGCTGGATTTGGCGGAGCGACGACGAGCCAATGCTCTTCATTGCGAGGAGGAGCGACTCCAAAGACGGCGCTGTTCCGCCCGAACCCGTAGGGCCGATGGAGGTTGCCGGTCGCGCGGGCCAAGACGACCGAGGCATGCACAGGTCTATTGGTCGATTCAATGTTCAATCTGTGTCTGGCAACATCCATCGGAGATAGTGACCGTATTTCGGACTCAGGACACTA
>CAZOZZ010000026.1:0-35131 GCA_964584435.1 uncultured Solibacteraceae bacterium
TTCGCCTCAAAATCGAGAAAATCTGTCCTCGATTCCCCACTTTCTCGCTACGATCTCTTCTGCCGCGCAGGCTCCTAGGAGCCTCGGAACGGATCGTACTTGCGCGCTCGGCCAACTCCCTGGCTTCGGCCCCGCGGCCCGTTTCTCCGAGAAGCGCACTGAGGTTCTCCAGCGTGGTCGTCAGGCTCGGGTGCGAGGAACCGAGGGCCGCCTCCCTGATTTTGATCGCACGGCGGTACAGTGGCTCCGCCTCTGCCTGCCTTCCTTCCGTATGATGGAGCAGCGCCAGGCTGTTCAGGGTCGATGCGACATCGGGGTGATTCGGCCCACTCGGCAATCGAATGGAGTTCCGGGGGTCACCGGGTCGAATCCGGCCGTCCCGACAGAGGGGCCCAGAGCGACTTTGTCGCTCCGGGCCTCTGCACCATCATCCACGCAGGCGGGACTGTTCCCGCGCGCACTCCGGGCAGATCCCGTGGCTGAACTGCGCCTCTGTCCTCTGCCCTATGTAACTCTCGATTTGAATCCAATCAGATTCGGATTCGTCCTTGCGTACCTTTCGGCACCACGCGCAGATCGGGATGAAGCCGCTGAGGGCGTGGGTCAACGCCTCAGTCAACTGGCTCTCGAGCCGATACTTCTCGTCGGCGTGTCGTCGCAGACTTCGGGTGGTGATCCCGACTGCGACAAGCGCGAGAGCGATGACTCCGGCCAGCAGGGCGAATGTGCTCCGAAGCATTTCCCCGGCCTGCTCGGTTTGACGATCGATCGGCAGGGCGACCTCCAGCACGCCTCGGACGTCGCCCACTCTCCAGTCTGATCTGGGCGTCTCGGGATGCGCGTTGTGGAAGGATACGCATTCCTCACGCATGACGTCGGCGGTCGCCAGTCATAGCACTCTGACGTCATCCGCCCCCGTAAAGCGCGCGAAGACCTCATCTGGATTCGCGGAGAGATACTCCCACGCAGCTTGTCCGAAGTCGTCTCGAATGCCACCGGTCTCCTCCCGCCGTGGAAAGGGATAGGGACTGTACAGACGGGTGCGGGCGTTCGTATCCTCGACTTCGATCCGGTCACCGAGCATGATTGACAGCGTTGAGGGCAATGGGATCGCGTTGTCCCGTTCGGAGTAATCGTGCGTTATTTCGATTCCGTGACGCTCGGCCACACCCACGACCTCGGAGGTGTAGAGGGTTCGGAACTCCGTCAGGGCCTCGTTCACGAGGGTCGCATACTCGAGCGCGCTGTCTTCGATCAGTCGGTCTGTGAAGCGATCGATGTGTATGAGTACCGCACCGACCCCAACCACCAGAATCCCTCCGAGCACGGAGACCGTCAGCCCGATTCGGCGCAGAGGGTTCGTCACTGGGTTGTGGCCGCGTTTGATTCCACCTTGAGCCACGACATCGCTGCCTTGTGCTCACGGAAGATCAACACCGCCGCAGGCAGCGTCTCACCTTCGGTCGACTCGACCATTCGCCCTACCCCGAAATCGACATCTCTCGACACCACGACTGCCACTCGGATTCCAGGTGCGGAGAGCCCCAGCGTGCGTGCGGTGCGGCCGATACCCGGGAAGTCGGGGCGAGTGAGCTGGGACACGTCCGCATCCCGAACGTCCCACAGTCGCGGAAGTCCGTCTCGACACTCAGGACGCAGTCGCTGGTCTTCGAACACCTTTGCCAACTCCGGGACGGTTACGACGCCCCAGAGACTCACCACCACGACCTCGAAGTGGACGTCGAATTCAGTTTTACGCGGACTGATGAAGGTGGGGAGGTCCAGCCCAAATTCGATACGCAGATTGACGGGGGCGGGGGGCGATAGACGCATCCTCGGCACGGTAGACTACACTCACAATCCCCAGCCCGCATGTTCTTCTTCGACGGTACCGCGAACGATCACGCGAGCCTCCGCCGCTCGGCCAGTGTCGGCTGGATCTCGGACCAGAGCGCCGCGTCGAGGATCAAAGCCTTCGCCTCGCTCTCGTCGTGCCTGAATATAACCAGTAACCCAGTCCCATAAACAGGCTGCCAGAAATCAGATTACCCAATGTGACCCATAAGAGATTATGAAACATTCCTGACACAGTCACAGAAGCCGGGTGTTGTCCAAGAAGTGAAATCGTGCAGAGTGTCATATTTGCCACGGAGTGTTCAAACCCGCTGGCAATGAAAGCATAAAGGCACCAGAAGATGACAATGGCTTTGGCGGCATCATTGGTCGTCCGTGCCGACGCCCAAAGCGCCAGAGTTACTAACCAGTTACACAGCATGCCGCGAGCCAGCAACTCAGCAATGGAGCTGTTCATTTTTGATGCTACGACCTGATGCAGAAACGCTGAAGGTTCACTGATCAGACCGGAAGCTCCGCCCAGGACAAACAGGACTGCCAGTGCGGCAGCGCCGACAAGATTACCGATCCAGACAAATGACCACAGCCCCACCACACTAGTCCAGGTCACCCTTCTTTCCAGATAGGCCAAGGACATATACATCGTATGCCCGGTAAACAGCTCCGAACCCGCAAAAACAACCAGGGTAAGGGCAACGCCGAAACTCGTCCCCATAACCAGTTTTTGGTAAGCCGGTGCGGCGGTAGACCCAACGATGAAAATAAGGATAATGCCAAGTCCGACATAGACCCCGGCCATCATCGAACCGATAAAGAAACCAAGTGGATTCTGTTTTAGGGCCGCTACCTTGGAAACCGCAATAGTAGCGAAGTGGTCTATCGTGTCAGCAAACATCAGCTAGCCTTTTCAGTAGTGGTGCGCTGGAACGTGCGTACGAGGCGGACAAAGACAGCCAGGGTCATAAACTGAGGTGGCAGAACCGTCAGGTCATCCAATACCAGTTTAAAACACACGTTGTCGCCCGCCTCGACGATCGGGTTCGTGTACAAGAGAGACTACCGTGAGCACCGTCAACGCAACGCGGTGATGGCCCATTTCGGCTCTTCCGTTCGATCTCAAAGCTAAAACCTCAGTGGCTGCCCCCTGATCTAACTCGATGTAGCTATGAGTTTCTGAATTATTCGTTCAACGGAGAAGGGTGTAAATGACGCAATCGCATCAATCTTGTAGGGTAGATGGGCCAAGTAGCACAGCTTAAAATCTCAAAGCTGCGGGATCGAGCATCGATCTCCCATCAACGATTTCGTTCAGTGCAGTGTTGGGACAAGAATGGGCGGAATCGAGAAAGCTATCAATCCTTTCAACAAATGGCGCGCTGAATCTCTCCATTAACGTGCGTACGAGCCCGACAAAGACAGCCAGCAAGGCTATCAGGGCAAGATAAATAAAGTACACACCAGGAGCCCGACAAACTCGGCCTGTAGCTTTTCGCGGCGGCTACCGGGTTGTCGCAATCGTTATATGTGGTATAATGTACCGCCCCGGAAAGTGGCTTGCCCTCAGTGAGTGACAGACTTTCTGAGCTGCAGGATTAAGATCCCTGGTGGCTGTCTGGTCGTTTGCCACTGGGTTTATATTTTTTCTTTCTAATACTTAGGAGACACCTCCAAAATGAATTTCGAAAAGCCAATGCCATCCTTTGAGCGTCGGATCAGAGAGCTCGCCGAGGTTAGCAAGAAAGGTGTGACTCTTTACTTCAAAGGGGAGATTGAGGGTTCGAACCACCTGACCGGAACCCCGGACGAGGAGGTTGAGAACGGGTACCTGGTCTTCCACTTATCAACAAACAAAACT
The DNA here is from genome assembly GCA_964584435.1 of uncultured Solibacteraceae bacterium. Taxonomy (GTDB): domain Bacteria; phylum Acidobacteriota; class Terriglobia; order 20CM-2-55-15; family 20CM-2-55-15; genus CAZOZZ01. Next base: position 3,710 of record CAZOZZ010000026.1, read on the forward strand.
CTTCATATTCCACACGACAGCATTCTTGCCGCGACACTTCCCGCATGATTCTTGTCGGAACGAGGCCCGGGGCTCTGCCCCGGACCCCGGACCGACCGTTACCGGCATAGGCCGGCCTCGCCTTCGGGTGGCGCATCCCTCAGAACCGCATTGCCCGAAACTCTGATTTCCAGGTAGTCCAATTCCTTAGACGTTTAGGGCCCACTCAAGAATAACTTCACAGAGTTGACGTCCAGATTTGCGTCAGATTTGGTCACGACCGATTGAGCAGACCGGAGGAATAGCCCGGCTATTTCGAGGATCTGCGATTGAGGAGCGGCCGAAGATGACGTGAGACGTCAAGTTATTCTTGAGCGGGCCCTCAGTGTGGCCCGGTCGGCCCGGCCCTGCCAACCAGCAACCTCCATCGGCCCTGCGGGTTCGGGCGGAACGGTGCCGTCTTTGGAGTCGCTCCTCCTCGCAATGAACAGCATTGGCTCAGTGCCAGTGGCAACCGTTTACCGGACACCGCCAGAATGTGAGTGGCGGAACTGCAGGATGGATGCTGTTATCCGGTGGATTGAATTGATGGTGGTACGCGCACTCCTTGAATCGGCTGGAAGCCCCCGAGCTCGCTGATGACGCCGCCCCGAGCCTTTCGTCGAGCGAAGTCGTCGCAGCGGCGAGCGGGCCGCCAGGGGCTGGTGCCGCCGGCAGGCTCGCGCCTCCCTGGGGCAGGTGCTCTCCAGATGGGAGGCCGTGCGGGAAAGGCGGCCGGTGCGACCGACGGACCTTTCTCTCGACGCAAGACTGGGTGCCCGCATGCTCGTGAAGCATCCGGGAGTTAAATGACCCCCGGCTGAGCCGCGGGTCATTTAACCAGACGTGCCTACTCTTCCCGCAACGCAACCACCGGGTCCACCCTGAGCGCACGCCGCGCCGGAATGTAACACGCCGTCATAGCCACCCCCAAGATCACCAGGGCCACACCGGTCATCGTCACCGGATCGCTCGACCCCACGCCCACCAGCATCCCGGACAGGAACCGGGTCAACCCGAACGCAAGCGCGCCACCCACGGCAATTCCGACTAACGCCAGCGAGACCCCCTCGCGCAGGACCATGCCCAGGACCGAGCCCGGGCCGGCTCCCAGCGCCATGCGGACACCGATCTCATGCGTCCTCTGGCTGACGGCGAAAGACATCACACCCAGAATGCCGGTTGCGGCCAGGATCAGACCGATCAGACCGACACCCCCGAACAACGAAGCACCCAGCCGTGGCAGCAGGAGGACCAGACCCAGGCGATCCTCGAGCAGTGCGATGTTGGTCACCGGAACGTTTTCATCGATCGCGGCAAGTTCATCCCGAATCGTCCCCAGCATCGAGGCGCCCGCCTGCGGAGCTTTCACCACGAGCGTCGCTGTGCCCTCCATGCCCTGGCTGAGGCTTCGATATGCGAACGCCTGCCGTTCCTCACCGAGAGTCCGGAACTTGCTGTCGGCGACGACACCAACGACCTCGGTTATCGTCTTACCTTCGAGACCGCTGGCAATGGTCTTGCCGATCGGGTTCTCCCCTGGCCAGAAGCGGTCGACGAAAGCACTGTTGACGATCGCCACTTTGCTGGAAATCGTGTCATCGGACTTGGAGAAATCTCGACCGAGGAGGAGGGGAATGCCCATCGTCTCGAAGTAGCCCGGTGTGACGTCGACCGTGCCAACCTGGGGTCGGTTCAGCATGTCCGACGGTACGGGTTGCCCTTCGGGCACGATCCCCATCGTGCGGAAGCTCAAGGTCAGCGGCAGGATCGTGATCAGGCTGGCCTCGTCCACTTCGGGAACCAGCCGCATCCGCTCGAGAACCCGATCGTAAAATTCCGCGGTCCGACGATCGTCATAGCCTTGCATCTGGGGCAGCAGCTCCGCCGTGTAAACCCCTTCGGGCCGGAGACCGGTATCAATTGTCGTGACGTTACGCAGGCTTCTTATGAACAGACCCGCCGCGACGAGCAACAGAACCGACAGGGCAACCTGCGAAACGACCAACCCGTTCCTCAGGAACGAGCGTCGCCGGTCGGGCGTTGTCGTACCCGCTGAATCTTTCAGCGCAGACGACGGACCGCTTCGTGTGCTCTGGAGCGCCGGCACCAGACCGAACACGATTCCCGTCAGGACCGAGGCCAGCAGACTGAAGGTCAACACGCGCCAGTCGAGCCCCACGTCGAGAGCAACCCGGATGTCGAGCGGAAGCTGGGCGCCCGTGATCTGGGCGAGAATCAAGGCCGCCCCCCATTGTGCCGCCACGAGCCCGACGACACCGGCCATCAGGGCAAGCAGGACGCTCTCGGCCAGCAACTGCCGCACCAGCCGCCCGCGGCCAGCGCCCAGGGAGACCCGTATGGCGATCTCCCTCCGACGCGTCAGGGACCTGGCGAGCAACAGGTTGGCCACGTTGGCACACGCGATGAGCAACACAGCACCGACCAACGCCATCATCAGTCCGGCAGCACCGAAGATGAACGTGTCCACCTCGGGCAGAATCACGACACGGCCTGCCGGATACAGCGTGGCGGTGTCGTTGTCGCCGGCGTTGGGATTGTCGCTCCTGAGTTGCTCGGCCAGCGTAACGATGTTCGCCCGGGCTTCATCCAGTTCCACGCCGGGATGCAACCGCCCCACGATGAACATCCAGCGGCTCGTCCGGCTGTTGAGCTGCGTCCTGCCGGGCACGAGTTGATCCATCATCATGAACGGCACCCAGAAGTCTGAGGCGAACCCGCGCATCCCCCCGATGTAGCTCTCCGGGGTGACTCCGATGACCGTGTAAGTAAATCCGTTCATGCGCACGTCTGTGCCCAGAATGTCGGGGTCCGAGCCAAAGCGGCCACGCCAGAGTGCCTCGCTGACAACAACGACGGGGTGCGTCGCCGGCGTCCGGTCTTCCTCAGGTGCGAAGAATCGGCCAAGGAGAGGTCGCACCCCGAAAACGTCGAAGTAGTTTCCGGAGACGACTTCGCCGACCAGCATTTCCGCCCCATGGCCCGATCCCAGGCTCGCCACCTCCACGCCAAAACCGGCAAGGTCGGAGAACACGGAGTTGTTGTCCCGGTAATAGACATAGTCGTAGTGGGACGACGGCTGGCTCTTGACGAAACTGCCCTCCCGCGACGTATAGAGCATGACCAGCTCGTCGGGATCGGTGACGGGCAGCGGCTTGAGAATGACGGCGTTGATCGCGGTAAACATCGCGGTGTTAGCGCCGATGCCGAGAGCCAGCGTGAGGACGACGACTGCTGTGAAGCCGGGGTTGCGTGCGAGCATGCGGGCGCCGTATGTCAGGTCTCGTATCCAGGATTCCATGGGTTCTCCTTGTGGCTATAGGGAGAAGACGTGGGAGAGGGGGGATTATTACGGGGAGGGGATGTCAGCGGGTCGTGTGAACTTCTTTGAGAGCGGGGCTCGCCCACCGCTCGAGCTTCCATCCGCCCTCGATTTCTTTCTTGTATTCAACCATATTGGTGGCCTATCAGTTGACGGGTGCTGCAGCTGAATCCTTTGTCGGCTCGAAGGAATACGTCATGCGAATCTTTGAAACCCGGCTTCCGATATTTCGGCCCGATGGATTTATCTAGCTCGGCCATGCAGGATCACGCTCATCACGTTGAACTAAGACTCGCGTGTTTGCATCAAGTTGAGGAATCAAGTAACGCTTGCTACGTTGCGTGACGTACGAGATATCTGTAGTTACGTAGTTCTAGATAATAGTAGTTGGCCGGACACAATCGCGCCAACGCAGACATGAAGACCGAGAAGAACGAGGGTCATGACCGAGAAGCCGCAAAGGGATAAAGATGGACGGACAGCACAGTCCCAAATATTCGCGGCATCCAGCATAACTTGTGGTGGTGCATCGCTCGGAATCTTGTTGGCTTTGATTCTTGGCGGACGCTACGGGTTTCTCTGGGATACCCGGGTCGCCGCATTGTTGGGGTACACACTGCTCGCCGCACTCGGCGTCCTCTCGGCTCTCGTTGGGGTCGGTCTTGGTGCTTGGCAACTCGTGCGACACACTTCTTTGAAGACAGTCGCGACCACTGGTCTACTCCTGTCTTTCGCCTCAGCCGCGACGTATCTTTACTTCGCCTACTCAATCTTCTTCTTCACAGGAACTCACGTCGAAGTACTTGCGGGAATGGGTTATCCGTCAGAAGTAATCGACAACCCCCTCCAGATCGAGTTGTTCACAGCTGTCGATCAGCCCACTGCCAAGTGGATCTACTCTGGAACACCCCCATCGTTCGGTTGGTACACCAATGAAAGCGAAGGAACCGTTCCGCTAGACATTCCTATTCCCGCAAATTCTCGGCAAGCGGCTGCTGTGCCGTTCGAACCCATGGAGGCAGCCTTCGGTCTCTTTGTGCGAATCGATGGGTTTTACAATTGGTATACGGAATCAGCGAGAAACACAGACGGAGAATCACACGTCAAGGTCTATCCCATGATCCTCGACGGTCGTGAAGTCTCCAATTCCTATCTCATCTCTTGGGAGGATGCAGATCTCGGTGAGGGTCCGAGTCGCTTCATGGACTTCACCGATCTGATCGTGCGGTTAGATGGTGTGATGCCGGTATTGGCACCACGGGAATAATGGTATATGGGCAAGATACCAGAAGGTTGGAGTTAAGCCTGAAAGATGGCCGCCCAACAACCGATTGGAGCTGGCAGCGGCCGTAGTCTTTTGAAGGGTGGTTGAGCGGCCGCTGCAGCTCAATCGTGATCCGTTATCCGTACCTGATGTGCCTAGTTGTGAGGTCAAAGCATTGCCCTATAACGTTATGCGTTATAGAATGAGCCATGATCCGGAGCTTCAAGTCCCGCGACACACAGAAACTGTTCCAGCGGGAAAGGGTCAAACGGCTCGCCCCGTCGATTCATCGGGTCGCACTTCGCAAACTCAGGATTTTGCATCGTGCCACGATCCTTCGGGATCTACGGGTACCCCCGTCCAATCGTCTTGAAGCCCTGAAGGGTGATCGAGCGGGCCAATACAGCATTCGTATTAATGACCAGTTTCGTATTTGCTTCAAGTGGAAGGCTGGCGATGCCTTTGAGGTCGAAATAGTGGACTACCACTAGGGATTAAATGATGCGTAAGAAGAAGTTGGAGCCGGTTCATCCCGGCGAAATCCTAAGCGAGGACTTTCTGAAGCCCATGGAGCTTAGTCAGAACGCTCTGGCACGCGGTCTTGGCGTTCCCCCGCGAAGAATCAATGAGATCGTCCAGGGAAAGCGGCGTGTAACTGCGGACACCGCGCTTCGGCTTGCACGGTTTTTTGGCATGTCTGCAGAGTTTTGGCTGGGTCTACAGATGGACTACGAGCTCGATGTAGAAACTGACCGCCTTGAAGGCCGACTCAAAGACGAGGTCAAGACATACCAAGAGGCAAGCTAGAAGTGACGGATAACAAGCCATTGCAGCGGACCGGCTTCGCCGGCAGCTGATCGCCGATCCGTTGTTTCGGCGCAATCCGATGGATTTACCTAGCTCGGCCATGCAGCATAACGCTCAACAGCTTGACGAAAAACTCGCGTGTTTGCATCAAGTTGAAGAATCAAGGAACGGTTGCCACGTTGCTTGACCTGCGAGAGCCAGTAGAGACTCGGTAGCGGCCTAACACTTATGAGGCAATGAAGCTGACAGGAGACGACATGGCACTGAGTGCGTATGACGACAAATCGAAGCAGCCCCGGGTGGGGGATCTCAAGAGAACGCTGGGTCGAACCAGCACGCATTGGGATGGTCTGATTGCTCATGTCACGGCCGAGTATGCCCCTTTAGAACAGACGTGGATCTTCTCTGGTGCGAACTGGGGGTGGTCGCTCCGGCTGAAACAGAAGAAACGCACCGTCCTCTATATGACGCCCTGCAAGGGTCTCTTCCTGGTGGGTTTCGCTCTGGGAGAGAAGGCGGTCAAGGCGGCCCACGATAGCCCTCTGCCGGACTCGATCCTCACGGTCATTGATGAAGCCAAGAAGTACGCCGAAGGCAGAGCCGTTCGCATCGAGATCAAGAGCAAGAAGAACTTGGAGATCACGAAGAAACTCACCGCGATCAAGATGGCGAACTGATGTCCAGTATGGCCCAGCTGTCGGGGCAATACGTCGTCCAACAACGGCATGCGGCGGTCGGCGGCTCATGCCGCCGCTGATGCCGTGGACGTAATCTCTGCATGGATTTGAGAGTCGATATGATGATGGCAAAGCCTACGGCGTCTTGGCATGGTCCCATCGGACTCTGTCGAAAAGCACCTTTCTGGGCCTCGGTATGGCTCTATGCGATGCTGTCTGTGTTGCCGTTCCCTCCGACCACTGTTCAAGCCCAAAGTTCGACGGAACTGGATCTCGAGGAGATCGTCATACCGATTCGGGCACACGTTCTGCGTTCGGCAGAAAGCAGCCATCTGAACTGCATGTGTACAGAAGCACAGATATCCGCATGGTTCGACAGGGCGAACACCATATGGAGTTCCGCCGCCATCCGCTGGGATCTTGAGTCCTTCGTTTATGAGGAGGCAAACAACCCATCGGAGTTCGACCGAATTGCGGAATTGGGACGAGATGCGGAACCTGGGGATCGTCGCTCGGTGGTGCATTCCACGTATCCACTGGACCAGAGGCTGGCTCCCGGATGGAACATCTTTTTCATCAACCGCATGGCTTTCGGCGCTGGCGTCTACAACCCACAAACGAAGTCAGTCCTGATTGGAGAAACCAGTCCCGGCGGGGACCTCAATCCTTCGATCCTGGCTCATGAGCTAGGCCACTCGCTCGGTCTCCAACATTCGCCAGAACTGTACAACCTCATGGCCGGACGGCAGCCTGGTATTGAACCGAAGGATAAGATCCGGCTGGACCCGGAACAGGTTGCACGCTCCAGGACGATTGCCGAATCCGGGGATTCGTTTGGCGGGTCGCGCTGAGGCGTTTCCCGTTGGAAGTCACGCCTGGCAAGTGGCTGCAACTGTTCGTAAACGCGATGGGCACCACCGGTTTCCTTACTCACAGTCGGTATGCGGTGCCCATCGCACGCCCTGCAGCTTGTTGCCGATCCGCTGGATTACAGTGACTCCCCGCCGCACCGATTTGATAGGATTGCAGTCATGAAGAGCGATGTCTCAAAGATCCTGGAGTCGGCCCTTAAGCTCGGACCCGAGGCGAGGGCTGCCATTGCTGGTTCTCTGATCGAGAGCCTTGATGAAACTGTCGACGAGAATGTGGAAGCGGCGTGGGCTGACGAGATAGCCCAACGTGTCCAGGATCTGGACTCTGGGAAGGCGAAAACGATTCCCTGGTCGAAAGCACGCCGACTGATCCTCTCACGATAGGTGCCTGCGAAGGCAGTTGAATTTCACGAAGCAGCCTTGGCTGAGGCGCAGGCTGCCTATGATTGGTACGCAACGCGAAATCCCCTCGCTGCAGAAACGTTCATGGACGAACTCGATCACGCGATCGAACAAATCGGGATGTTTCCTAACGCTGGCCCGTCACACCTTTCCGGAACACGACGTTACGTCATGCGACGGTTTCCATTCACAGTAATCTACCGTGACCGAGAGGCAACGATCGAGGTAGTAGCCATAGCACATGGCCGTCGGAAACCAGGCTATTGGAAAGAAAGGATCGAACATTAGAGGCCATGACGGGACCAGATGACACCACGCTGCAGCCGACACACGGCGCACGCCCGTTTCGGGTGCATCAAGAATGAGGCCTCGCCGTTCACGGCTGATCGCGAGCCGTTAGCCGGACAAGCACTCCTGTTGACTCTATATGCATAGATGATGCAGCATGATGCATATGCGAACAACATTAAATATCGATGATAGTTTGCTTGAGAAGGCGGCCAGGCTGACCGGTACAACCGAAAAGACGGCTTTGGTTCGGCGAGGGTTGGAGGCGTTGATTGCGCTCGAGAGCGCACGTCGTCTCGCAGCATTGGCTGGCACTGAGAAACAACTCCGCCCGATTCCCCGTCGCCGGCCACCCGCAGCATGATCACGCTGGTCGATACATCAGTTTGGATTGACCACCTGAGGAAAGGTAACAAGCGACTAGCCACACTGCTCGATAAAGGAGGCGTCTGTTGCCATCGGTTCGTGATCGGAGAACTAGCTTGCGGCACGCTTCGCAATCGGGATGAGCTCTTGGGGCTATTAGGGGCCTTACCAGCTGTACAGATTGCTGAACATGAGGAAGTCTTGAACTTCATCGACGAGCGAAAGCTTGCTGGTCGCGGCCTGGGATGGATCGACATGCATTTGCTTGCTTTGAACAGATCATATCACCGAGATGATGCCGGAACGATCCGCCCGCTCCTGCTGGCACTGTTCCTACTGGGCACCCTGGGCATCGCCATCGAACTGGTCTTGCTCGGTCACTACGAGAACCCCTGGCAGTGGACGCCGCTCGGAATGCTCGCCCTCGGCCTGATGGTTCTCGCCGCCCGATTTTTTCTCGAAGCCTCGCGGGTGTTGCGGATCTTCCAGCTGACGATGGTGCTGTTCGTCATCTCCGGGTGCCTCGGTATCTTCCTGCACTACGGCAACAACCGAGAGTTCGAGCTGGAGATTTACCCGTCGATGGAAGGAGCCGAACTGATCTGGGAATCGCTCACCGGAGCCATGCCTGCCCTGGCTCCCGGCACGATGATCCAACTTGGCCTGGTGGGACTGCTGTACACTTACAGGCATCCCGTCTTTTCGAACACACGGCTCGCGACGAATCGCGGCAACGGAGGAGAATCATGAGAATGCAATTTGGGTTTTTGGCAGTTGTCCTTGCCCTGGTATTTGTCCACGACGCCCAGGCACAGGTTGGACGGAACATGGGAGTTGTCAACCCGAACACGGCGGGAGAGAGCGAGTTGAGGGGCCTGCCGAATCTGAGTTCGGCGCTTGTGAACGGAATACTTGAGAGCCGCCCGTTTCTCGGCATAACGGAGCTCGACTCGTTCCTCAGTGCGTCGCTCAGCGAGGAACAGCGGGCGGAGCTATACGTCCGGCTCTTCCTGCCCATCAACCTGAATTCCGCCAGCGACGCAGAGATTCACATGGTCCCTGGAGTGGGCGACCGGATGGCTCACGAGTTCGAGGAATACCGCCCTTATCAGCAAATCGCGCAGTTTCGCAGGGAGATGGGCAAGTACGTCGACGACACCGAGGTCGCTCGGTTCGAACAATATGTCTTCGTCCCGATCAACCTGAACACGGCCAGCGACGAGGACATCCTGTCGATTCCCGGAATCGGCAACCGGATGCTGCGGGAGTTCAAGGAGTACCGTCCATACCGGCAGATCGCGCAGTTCCGCAGAGAGATGGGCAAGTACGTCGACGAGGATGAGGTCGCTCGGATGGAACGCTATGTCACGATCGATTGAGCAGTCTCCGCGCCCGGAGCAGTAATTGAAAACTATAGATGAATGAAGATCGCATCGCCGACCTCGAAGAGAAGGTCGGTCGGCTTGAAAAGGGATTCAGGTTCTTGCCGCTGACACTACTTTCAGCCATAGCACTCGCGGTAATTGTGTTCATTCTCTTTGGATGAACTCGCCTGCGATTCCTCATAGACCCAACATGCCTGCGAAATTGTCAGCCGTACCGTCTAAGTGGATGCCATCGAGACCAGCCGAACAGACGGTTTACTGTTTCCAACGTTACGCCTCCCGATCGACATGTCGGACGAGCAGTTCCGGGCCGCACTTCAGTCCGGCTATGTCATCGACCGCACCATCGAAACGAAAGGCGACCCGGGCCGTCTACGCGTCATCGTTCAGGACGCCAATGAGGGAAAGGCGGGATCGGTGTGGGTGCCGGTAGGCCTGGAATAGGCTTCCAGTTTCGGCATCAGGGCCGTTAGATCTCGCTGTCTCAGGTCGTGGCGACGACTACCTTCAGCTGCGGAGGGAGTAGAGCCCTTAGTTTGTCAGACCAGTTGAAGGATGTTGGCTCGCTGTAGGTTGGAATCGTCCCAGTGATACATCGTTTCCGGGAACTCTTACGACGATAGGATGGTTCTCGCCTTGCTCGCGCGCTCTTGAAAGAACGTCTTGCATGTCGGCGTCATTTGCAAGGACGCAGTGTTCGTCACAAGAGATAGCAACCCAATCACCGTACGGAAGCCCCACAAGCAGCTTGGACCGATCGCTGGTACTAAGTAATTCGGACATTGGGACTCCTTGCGCCTCCATACGATTTGACGGGGTACTACTTTGATCGACAGGAAAGTGAAAGAGGCTTAGCGAAAATCTGGAGTGGATCAGCGAGCTGTCATTTCGCGCAACGACGTTCGCGTTATCAAGCGGCTCGATCAGCTTGAGAATGCGAGTCTCGATGCTGTAGGCTTTCTTTCGTTTGACGGATCTCCGAAACACAACTTCTTTCACGGAGGGGACTCTTATGGAAACGATCATCAACAAACTTCTGGATGCATTCGAGAATCGACAGATGACCCGGCGTCAACTCGTCAGCAACCTCGTGGTTGCGACGGCAGCCATCCACGCATCGAGCTCACCTGAACCGCTGTTGGCCCAGGAACGCAGGACGGAAGGATTCCGAACCGCGGGCCTGGACCACATCTCGTTCTCGGTTTCCGACTATGGACGGAGCCGGGACTTCTACTCGGAGCTCATGGGATGGGAAGTCGTCGACGACAACGGAGAGCGCCAGGCAACACTCAGGATAGGAGATGTCGGCGATATCATTATTCGCAACAGCCGTCAGCCTTTCTCCGGATCGCCGACTGCCGTTATTGATCATGTGGCCTGGCGAATTGAAGACTTCGACACCGAAAGAGTCAGAGAGGAGCTTGACCGTCGAGGGGTGAATGGTGGGCGGGATCAAGGATTGGGACCCGGCGTTCCGGTGGACCCGGACTCGGAGGTCGGCCAGGAGGGCTATGACAGCTACATGGCCAGTGACCCCGACGGCTGGATTCTTCAAATCAGCAAGTAGTGTTAACGCGTGATCGGGCCGTGATTTCCAATAAGCGTGTCGGGGCGGCACCCCGTGGTCGCAAGCGGGGTTGACGAAACTGAGAGGGACGGGTCTTCGGCTTCGTTGGTTCGACAGGGGGGCAGGCTTGACATGCTTTGAGGGCTTGACGGCTTGACCGCGGGTGACCAGGGACGGCCACCCCGACACGCTGCCTGGTTGAGATTCAATCCCTTGGGGCATTCAATTAGTCACCGCACACATCACCGCAGGGCGTAGAAATGCTTTTTGGGTACGGGTTCGCTGTACCGAACGTGGCGCCTGATTCTTGACTAGCACAGGGGAATAGCGCACGCCATGATACGAGGGCGGCTGACTTTGGACACAAGGCAAAACCATGTGCGCGATTTCAACGTCAGCCAATGGGAGGGATTCATGATGCGCAGTCCTGTTCGAAGAAGCCGATTCTATAACCGAGTCGGGTCGGTTCTGATCTTAACGTGCCTGGTGATCGGTGCCCAGACCGCATCTGCCCAACTCGTCCAACCGTCGGCCGAAGCTCTCGCCGAACTGGACCGGCAGGTTCAGGCCCACATGGAAGAAGACAACGTCCCGGGAGGACTCGTGGCGGTGGCCTCGAGAGGGAGGATCATCCATCTAAAGACATACGGAATGGCTAATGTGGAGCTGGCGGTACCCGTCAACGACAACACCGTGTTCGAGATAGGCTCCATCAGCAAGCAGTTTGTTTCCGCCGCCGCCATGCTGCTTGTCCAGGAAAACAAACTCGGTCTGGACGACTCGATTCATCAGTACCTGCCGTACCTTCCGGGCGAATGGCTTGGCGTGACGGTACGGCAATTGTTGACACACACATCGGGCATTCCCGACTACGAAGAAATACGAACCTACGATGTATACCGCTTTCGCCTCACCCCGGAGGAAGTCGTCCAGATAGCCAATTCCCGCCCCATGGACTTCGCTCCAGGCACGGGATGGTACTACAGCAATACGGGCTACTTTTTGTTGAGCATGATCGTAGAGCGGATAGAAGAACAGCCGCTAGCTCAGGTGTTGGCATCCCGCATCTTTCGGCCCCTTGACATGACACAAACCCGTATGGCGGATCCGGAGGCCATAATACGCAACCGCGCTTCGGGCTACTGGGCCAACAAAGCCGGTGAGCTGATCAACAGGAATCCCACCGAGACGTCATCGACCCTCGGCGCTGGAGGAATCCTGTCCTCCGCCGATGATCTGGCGAAATGGGATCAGGCACTGTACGGAGATCAGCTCTTGAGCACCGAATCCAAGGCAACCATGTGGACGCCGGCCATACTCCCCAATGGGGAAAACACTGGATACGCGTTCGGATGGAGTGTCGGTAGTTACAAAGGCCTCAAGTCACAAAGTCACGGCGGCCAGGTTGCGGGGTTCGTCGCCAGCTTCTCCAGGTTCCCGGAGCAAGAAGCTGCGATCATCGTGTTCTTGAATCGTTATCGCGTGAGTAGCAACCGCCTGAAGGAGGCAGTGCTCCACACCTTCATGCCGAGCCTTGGACCGATCCCGTAGCGATTACCCAACCGCAGGCCATCCGGAGTGGTCGGTGTGACTCGGGGAACGAGTGTTCCAATATCTCGGTTGCCGTAACCTTCGAACGGGCGTGTCGGTTTCGCTTTGGGGAGATGGGCGCTCGGTTCCGGGGCAGGCGATGACTCACGGAGAATCGTTGGAAGCTTGTCTGGATCTTCCTCGGACAGTTCAGGAATCTTGACCGGGATCAGGCTGGAGTATGACTTCCCCGTCGACAGCAGTACGGCGTTTGGATACAATTATTTAGAGGCCTTTCAGTGAAGGGATCGGTCCCCTGTGGGGACAGATCCCTCGGATTAACAATACCGCCAATCGTGAAATCAACCGAACCCATTCGTTACCGCACACTCCAGACGAGTTGCCTTCGGATCGTCGATTGCTGGATGCCTCCGGGTAAACGGGTGCAGGCGCACGGGCACCCGTCCCAGCACGCCTGTTTCATCTCCGATGGGGCATTCCAGGAGCGATTTACCGGGAGCAAACAGGTGCTCGAGCCCGGTAACGTTCGACTGTCTCCAGATGGTGCCGAGCATGACATCTACTCGGGTCGGCTCGGAGCCCGTTTGCTCATCATCCATCCGGAAAAAGGTGGGCGTGCCGATCTCTGGTCCGATCTTTTCGGCAAGACCGACATCGTCAATCGCCCCGAGTTCGGGAACGTGCGAGCTCGCCTGAAGCGATGTCTTTCAAGCCAGGCACCCTCGCCACTGGCGCTCGAAGAACTGGTAGACGAACTGTTTGCTTCGGTGCGTCAGTCACGTGCCAGGAATCAACCCATCGAGCCGCCCGTCTGGCTCCGGCAAGTTCGGCGGGCGATCGATGAGCGATTCCCCGAAGTCCCCTCCGTAGAGCACCTCGCCAGGACGGCCGGTGTTCACAGGGTCCATTTGTCCCGCACGTTTCAGGAATATTTTGGCTGCTCGCTGACGGCGTATGTACAGCGGCGCAGGCTGAACCTGGGTTGGCGATTTCTTCAGGATCCGGATCGGGACCTGGCCCAGGTTTCCCTGGAATCCGGTTTTGCGGACCAGAGCCATTTTACGCGCGTGTTTTCCCGGAACTTCGACGTTTCGCCGGGGAAATTCCGCCGTTCCGGAGCGCCTGGACTGGCACCTCCCTGGCTTTCCTGGTAGACGTTACCTCCGTTCAAGAATCCTTCCCGCAAACCTCCTAGACTCCACATATCGTTGATGTCAACGTCGGCGGAATTCGTCCGCCATTCATTTAAGGGAGGTATTGTGAGATACATTACGCGCACGAAGATCTGGAGTGCCACACTTGTCCTGGGCCTGTTTACCTACACGGCCACACCATCCGTCACGCAGGCTGCAAAACCGGTCACGATCCCATTCGAGATCAGCCCTGGGGGGCACATCGTCGTTCCCGTAACCATCGGTGGCAGCGAGCGCCTTAGTTTCGTGGTCGATACGGCCGCTGGTAGCGCGGTGATCGAGCCGGATGTGGTCGAGCGGCTCGGGCTCAACGTGAGCGGCGAGAAAGTCAACGTCAGGGGCGAGCAGGGAGACAGTAAGCAGGACATGCTGATGCTGGACGACCTGAGGGTAGGAAATCGCTCTCGCGACGGGATCATGACCGTGGTGCAAGACCTCGAACCCTTCACCGGAGGTCGATTCGAGATCGATGGCATTGTCGACGCGAAGTTTCTCCGACAGTTTGATGTTCGATTCGACTTCAAGAACAAAGAGATGACTCTGTTCGACATCGCAACCAGCGACAAGAACTGCGGAGCGTGCCCGGTCGGCGCCACACCCGTTTCATTTGAAGTGCACGCGCAGGGTCACATGCTGATTCCGGCAGCCATTGGTGACACCAGCATGATGGGTTTCCTCGATACCGGTTCCGGCCACAGCGGCATCAACTCGTTGGCGGCCGAGGCGCTCGGTCTCAATATCCCGAAGCCGGACTCGTCGGTGGGCCCCTACGGGCATGGATTCGGCATCGAAGGGGGACCGATCAAAACGGGAGAGGTTGTCCTTCAAGACAGAGCTCAACTTGCGGTGGTCGATCGTGACGACATCTTTGAGGACTTCGGACTGGCTAGCAAGCCGCGAATGCTAATGGGAACGGATCTTCTCAAAGGCCGAGTCCTGTCCATTTCCTACGGCCGGAACACCCTCTTCGTACAGTAACAAAACTGGGCACGTGTGCTCTTGTTTTGGAAATGGGAACAGGCAGGTGTTCCCCTGGTTTCAGACCTTGAACTAGAAACTGAACAACTGAGTGAACTTTACGATGAGTGCGCGGTCGACCACCATACCGGTCTGCGTGTCGCGGCGCTCGTTGAAGACGACGAAGAGGTCGCTGAGCGGGTGGTGGATGATGTGGAACCGAATGTTCGAGCTGAACTGGCGGGCGTCGGTGTTGTACTGGAGGAAAGCGTTCAGGAAGGCTCGCGTTGTGAAGGAATAGAGGAGTCTGGCTCCGATGAGGTTCGTGTTGAACGAGCCGTTCGACAAACGAACCTCGTTCCTGCTGTAGCTCAGATCGAAGTTCAGATGAGGATTCGGTTTCACGGCGACGCCGAAGCTTGTCGATTCCCGCCTTCCGTTCCAGAATTCACCGAACTGGTAGCGGACGTTTCCGGCGATCTTCCGTGCCCGGTTCGAGTTATAGCTGATCGAATACCTGTCGTAGCTGTAGTCGCCGGATGGAATCGTGATGTCTGACCGGATGGCAAAAGCACTCGAGAGCCTGTCGAACGTCCGGGTTGCGCCGAGATTGATTGCCGACCCGCCGTAGAAAGCAACGCCCGTACCGATTGTCTGTTCGCGTGTCTCGATCTCCCCGTCATTGTTGGCGTAGTAGTCAATGCCGGTGGAGAAGGTGAGATTGCGGATTCGTTCGTTCTCGAGTCGAGGTCTCCACGACAGGCTGCCGGAAGTCTTTTCGATGTCTCTGCGTCGGATGAATCCGACCTCCGGATTGAAGTTGTCCTGCGTTTCGTGATGCGAGGCAGCGATCGTGAAGTCGCTGTCGAGCCAGGCAGCCTCGAACTGCCGCGCCTGGTCGTCACCCTTTACGCCGGGCGTCGTGCTTTTGAGGATATAGGCTCCGAGTTCCAGTCTTTGAAACAGCCGGAACCGCGCGTCCAGTCCGAACAGGCGGTTGTAGTCCTCCTGCTCGGATGAATCACGGTTCGTGAAGATACCTCCGATCCAGGAGGTCTGCATCAGGTTTTTCTTGATCCGGCCGACAGTGAACGTGTCCGATGGCCGCCCGTCGATGCTCTCTGTCTTCATCGACAGGAAGCCGACGTCATAGCTACCCACCTTGCCGGACAGGCGAGCTCCGCCAACGATCGGCACGGGAGTGCTGCCGGACAGTCCAATTCTGCGGCTGAAGAAGGGAATGACATTGGCGCCGCCGCCGCTTCGGACAGATTCACCGAACGCGAAGACGCCCGAATTCTCGATAAAGAACTCTCTCTTCTCAGGAAAGAAGAGGCTGAAGCGTGTGAGGTTCACCTGTTGCTGGTCGGCCTCCACCTGTGCGAAGTCCGTGCGGAAAGTGGCATCGAGAGTCAGGGAGGGCGACAGGCCGTACTTCAGGTCCACGCCGCCGTCGTAGTCGTCCTCAGTCGGAAGCTCACCACCCTCGCGAACCTGCCTGAAACCCGCCACCGCAAAAGGTTTGACCTTGAGATTCCGCCCCTGTCGGATGCCCTCGAGTCCCCGCAGGGTCCCGGCCAACGAGGTACGCGTCGCGTTGTATGGGCGTGGGAGCGGGGACCAGTGGCTGTCTTCGTTCTTGCTACGCACCCGGCGGCGAGCATTGAGGCCCCATTCCTGGGTGCTCTGGGCCGTAAAACGAACCGTTTTGAACGGGACCATGAATTCCGCGACCCACCGGTCGTCGTGAACCCGGACCTCGACATCCCAGACGCCGTCCCAGTTCGCATTCATGGTGCCGCCGTCGTTGGCTGTCTGGGCGTCGAATCGCGCCCCCGCAGGATTGGTTCCGAAGACGAACCCCGACCGGAGGTCATGGAGCGTGTCCAGGATGAAAGCAATTCCGTCGTTGTCGGTCGTCCCGAAATCCTTCCCCAGTTCAGTCGCAACGATGCTGCGGGGGTCCGCCTGAAAACAGATGGCTGCGACATAGAGATTGTTGTCGTCGTAGAGGAAGTACACCTCGGTCGGTTCGGTCGTCGGCATTCCGGGAGTCGGTTCGAACTGAATGAAGTCTTTTGCCGGTGAGGCCGACTCCCATGCAGCCTCTTCGAGCACGCCGTCGATGACGATGTCTTCGTCTGTCCGGACGGCCGACACGATGCGACTGAACCGGGCGGTGGCGTAGTCGATCGGGTTCCTGGCGACGGTGCCACCGCTATTGCTCTGGGCCGCTGGTTCCGGGCCCTGGGCGATTGAAAGTCCGGAGAAGAGGAGGAAGAGACCGGCGAATGCACACAAGTTTTTCATCAGCACGTGACCAGTGTGGCCGAATGAAGGGGGTCTGTCGATAGTGATTCTTCTGTCGATGATACGTCCTGCCCGCCGGGCCACGCGGGCGTAGTGATCCTAAGGCGAAACGTCGAAAGAGCGTGTCGGGGCGGCCGGCCCTGGCCGCCCGCGGGTTAGACGGGCCTCCCGGCCGAAGGAGGCCCATCCGGGTTCTGCTCGGGGTTAGATTTGGGAGCGAACATTTCATCATTCCCGCGGGTGGCCAGGGACGGCCATCCCGACACTCTATTCCGTCCAGGGTCGCATTTTCCCGGGCTTGACATTCTGTCCATAATGACACCGTCCTGATTGCGGCTCCGGTCAGCCTGGCAGGGAGCCGAGCCGATGCTCTACCCGGGACTAATCAATTAATCAACAACTTATATTCGGCAGGAAGACTGGACCGTAAATTGCAGTAGGACGCGGCAAAGATCTAAGATCTCTATCGAAACATTTTATGTACGTCGGAGGAACTCACACATGCGCGCCTCGAAATCCGTGTCCCGACCGTTCTGCCGCCGCCACCTGACCTTCGCGGCTTGCACGATCCTGGTCTTCCTGATTCCCATCACCGGACTCACGCAGCGCGGGCCCGTGTCGCGGCCCTTTGCCGCGTTACAGCACGCAGCGATCCAGTACTACACGACGCCCCCAACGGATCCAGTCGCAAGACTCCAGGCCCGGGTGGAACGAGGCGAGGTCCAACTGGACTATGACGCCGAGAAGAACGGATACCTGGCTTCGCTGCTGGAGGAACTGGGGATCGACGTCTCTTCCCAATTGCTCGTCGCTTCCAAGACGAGCCTCCAGATCGACCACATCTCGCCCACAACTCCCCGAGCCATCTACTTCAACGACGACGTCTACGTCGGGTGGGTGCAGGGGAGTCCGATCATCGAGTTCTCGGCGGTCGACCCGAAGTTGGGAGCGACCTTCTACACGGTCATGGAAGAGTCGGATACGGTGGCAAAGTTCGAACACAAGATGGGCGTATGCCTCCAATGTCACGACCCATCGATGCCGAGCCACATCATGACTTCGGTGATCCCGGACAGGGGCGGTCTGCCCGTCTTCACCGCCGGTCTCTTCAGCACGAGCGACCAGAGCCCGTTCCCGGAGCGCTGGGGCGGATGGTATGTCACGGGCACGCATGGCGGCCAGGTGCACATGGGTAACCTGATCGCAGACATTCCGCCGTCCCCGCCGGGAATCTCGCGAGTCAAAGTGAAGGTAGACCGGACCGAAGGCGCCAACCTGACGGAGTTGGAGAAGGACATGGTGGACACCACACCATATCTCGGACGGTACAGCGATATCGTTGCGTTGATGGTCCTGGGTCACCAGGTGAACGTCAGTAATCAGATCACCCACCTGGGCTACGAGTCACGGAAGGCCCTCCATCTGGAAAGGACTCTCAATGAAGAGCAGGGCCGTCGAGCGGATTACATATCGGCGGCCGGGGCGCGACGCATCGAAAACGCGGCCGAGTTGCTGGTGAGTGCGATGCTCTTTTCGGGCGAGGTGACCCTGACGTCTCCGATCGAAGGTACGTCCGGTTTTGCCGATCATTTCGCGAGGCAGGGGCCATTTGACGACCAGGGCCGATCCCTCCGACAGTTCGACCTTACCCGAAGACTGTTCCGCTACCCAATGAGCTACCTCATTTACTCCGACTCTTTCCGGGGTCTGCCGGAAGTGGCCAGGGACAAGGTTTACCGGCGATTGTGGGAAGTCCTCGGGGGTGAGGATCACAGTCCCACGTTCGCGCACCTGTCGGAATCAGACCGGGGAGCGATCATCGGGATTCTGGAAGACACCGAGCCTGGCTTTGCTGAGTATCGGACGGAAATGAAGTAAGCGTCAGTCGAAAAAAAGGGACAGGTACATGCCTGTCCCTTTTCTTATTCTTCTCATCACTCGTCAGTCCCGTACGCGTTAAAGATCACCTGCGATATCAGCCACCCCCCGTCGGACTGGCGCTCGTAGATGTGCAGGTAACGGCTACTGGAACTGGCTCCGGCGCTTCCGTCTTTAGGCGTGCTGGTGCTTGTGGCAACACCACGCGCAAACGCGAGGTCGCCGGAAACAACGATCTCATCGCTCACGTTCGACAGCTCGACGTCCCCAAGCTCGAAGCTCCGCTGGTTGCCTTCGAGAACCGCTTCCCTTCCGACGACATCTTCGGCACCCGGGGGCATCCGGATCACGTCGAGCGTATGGAGAGACGCCAGCAATTCCGCATCGCCGGTGTTGTAGGCAAGGGTGAGTTGTTCCTGAAGATCACGAATCGCCTGAATGTCGGCGGTAAGATCGGGAGCACGAACTTCATTGGCGGGAGGATCCTCTTCTACAACAACCGAGCAGGACGACAGGACCACGCCCAGCATGAGGATAAGCAACAATCGCAGGCATTTCGGCATCGGTGTTTCCCTGGTACGTGATTAGCTGAATAGCGTGTACGGGTGGCCGTCTCTGGCCACCCGCCGACGTTGACGTCAGGTCAGCAATTCAGCCGACGTTTGTGCCGACGAACTCGGCAATCAGTTTCTGATCGCTTGTTCCCATGAGGACCCTCGTCCCGTCGGTGAGGACGGGCTTCTTCATAAGGTTGGGAACCCGGGCAAGGATGTCAAGGAGCTGCTCCTCGGCAAGATCCTTTCCCTCGATGTGCTCCTGATACTCGGGGAAATGCGTGTTCGGGGTCACCATTGCGGGTGCGCCCCCGACGGTCGCGCGGGCAAACACGCCAAGTTCTTCCCGGGAAGGAGGATTCTCGAGGAGTAGTCGCGCTTCGAAGGGAATTTCCTGTTGCGAAAGCCACGCTTTCGTCTCGTCACACGGCCCTCAGCCGGGTTTGGTATACAGAATCAGGTGGGTCATGAATCCCTCCTTTTATTGAATAGGGACGGGCACGTAAGTGGAAATTAAATGGGGACAGGCACGTGTGTCCCCAACCGTAACTTGTTGAATGCAAGGTCGTTAAAATAGGGACATAGGTGCCTGTCCCCATTTTATGAGGAGTTATTCCCCTTCGTAGAGCGAATCGCCCGGCTTCAACTCGCCGCTGATCTGAACGGTGTAACCGTCTGGATCCGACACATGGTAACTGGCGTAGGTTCCGCCCGGCCCCCGGTCCAGCCGAGGTTCCATCCCGCGGCTTTCCAGTTCGCCCTTGACCGTGTCCGAATCCCAGTTTTCGATCTTGTATGCCATGTGATCGATGGTCGGCAGTGAAGTTCCGTCGCTGCCGTTGCGCGCGATCAGGAGAGAATCGCCGAACTGGAGCTGGCAGGAGCTTTCGCCGTTGTCGCCCTGGACCGTCATCCCCAGCAGATCCGAGTACCAGTCCCGGGTCTTGGCGTAGTCGGACACCTGGTAGGAAATGTGGTCGACGCTGACGGCCTTGAAACTCTTCGACTGGGCGGCCGCCGGTATTGCGGTGCCCGCGGCGGTCGCTGCGGTTGCGGCCAGGGCCAGGCTCTGGATGAGTTGACGCCGACTCATCTTTCCATTCTCAAAATCCTTGAGCAGTCTTCCGATGATGCTTTCCACTTTAATGACCCTCCAAATGAATTGTGTCTCTGCCCGGCTATCCTGACCGATTTGCTCGACGAACACCAGCCCGGAGAACTTCTATGTTGGAGTTTGTTCATTGCATCAGCCCTGGCTCAGAATCCTACTAACCCTGGAAATGGGCCATACGTGCCTGTCCCCATTTTCGTTTTTCGGGATTCTTGAGATCGTGTCGCGGCTGCTCAGGAAAACAACACTTCCAGGTGTTCCCTTCCGAGCGTGCTGATCAGGCTGTTGTCGCTACCGATGATAGCTTCGGCAAGAGAGCGTTTGGTCTGCTGGAGTTCGAGGATGCGATCCTCGACCGTATCGCGGGCGATCAGGCGGTAAGCGAACACCTGTCGTTTCTGACCGATGCGGTGGGTGCGATCGATGGCCTGGGCTTCGACTGCAGGGTTCCACCACGGGTCGAGGATAAAAACGTACTCGGCTGCGGTCAGGTTCAAGCCAAGTCCGCCGGCCTTGAGGCTGATAAGAAAAAGACTACAGGCGGGGTCTGTTTGAAACCGCTCCACACGGGCGCCACGGTTCCGCGTTCGTCCGTCGAGGTATTCGTAGGTAATCTTCTGTTCCTCCAGTCGGTCACGTACGATTCGCAAGAGGCTCGTGAACTGTGAAAACACGAGCGCCTTGCTGCCACCCTCGATAACTTCCAGTATCTGGGGGATGAGCGCATCGAGTTTTGCGCTGGGCTCGTGGTCCCGTTCCCGGTCGATCAGGCCCGGATGGCAGGCGGCCTGGCGCAGGCGGAGCAGGGCCTCCAGGACCCGGATCTTCGACCTTCGGATGGTCGCATCGTCGGCATCCCGCAATAGCGACTCACGGTAATACTTCCGGAGTTCGTTATAGAGCTTGCGCTGGGGCGGCTTCATCTCGCAGTAGATAGTCTGCTCGACCTTGGCGGGGAGTTCCGGCGCCACCTGGCTTTTTGTCCGGCGCAGGATAAAGGGTCTGAGGGCGCGCGACAGCATTTCCAGGTCACGGCCGTTAGTCGTCCCGTTCGAGACTGCACCTTCGAAGGCCGCAACCGTCCCGAGCATCCCGGGGTTGAGCACTTCGAACACACTCCACAGTTCGCCAAGGTGGTTTTCAACCGGGGTTCCGCTCAACGCCAGCCGATGCTTCGCCTTCAGGAGGCGGGTTGCCTTCGACGAGGCTGTTGCGGCGTTCTTGATCGCCTGGGCTTCGTCCAGGATAAGCGTGTCGAAGGTGTAGTCTCTCAGGAACGAGACATCGAGGCGAACGGTGGCGTAGGTGGTCACTACGAGATCGTATCGGTCGAAAGCTTCCCGATTGGCGCGGCGGCCTGTTCCCGTGTAGTCCAGGACCCGCAGGCCCGGTGCGAAACGTTCGGCCTCGTCTTTCCAGTTGAAGACCAGGGAGCGCGGCGCCACGACCAGCGAGGGCCGATGGCCGGATCCGTTGTCACCCGCATATCTTGAGGTCAGGAGGGCGAGAACCTGGACGGTCTTCCCCAGGCCCATGTCGTCGGCCAGACATCCGCCGAATCCGAACTGCCGCAGGAACTCCAGCCAACCGAGGCCTTCCCGCTGGTAATTGCGAAGGGTCCCGGTAAAACCGGCAGCGGGATCGGATGGGCGAACGCCAGCGAAGTCGCTGACCTGGTCACGTAAGCGGATGAAGGTGTCGTCAAAGACAGCCTCCGGTTCCGACGCCAGCAGGAAGTCGAGAAGACCAACCTGGCTGTGAGAAAACCGGAGCGTGTCGTCTTCCGAACTGGCCAGTGCTGCAGCCGTGGAGTAGCGTTCCAGCCACTTTTCGGGAAGCAATCCGACCGTCCCATCTCCCAGGACTACGGTCCGCTCCCCGCGTCGGACGGCCTTGAGCAATTGCGGCAACCTCACGCTCTGGTCGCCGAATTCCGCCGCGCCTTCCAGGTCAAACCAGTCGATCCCGGAGCGGACCTCGACCCGGACGCTGCCGGCCCTCCGCAACGGCTTTCCCGCTGCCTCAACCTTCCAGTCGTCATCCAGGAGAGCACCTACGGCGTCGGCGAATGCCTTCCCCGGGATCGTCCAGGCTGAACCGTGACGTTTGCCGGCGATCTTGAAACCGACATCGTTAAGCCTCGACACCGCCGCCCGCTCGCCTTCCACATCTCGCCAGAAGAACCGGCCGGCTTCCTCGTCATGGAAATAGAGTCCGGGAGCGGACGACGAGATTACCGTTCCACCGTACCGGAACGAGAGGCCGCATCCGATGCCGGAACCGACGGCGGCGGCATTCAATGCGAGGACGTGAAGCTCGGGTGTTTCCAGCCGAGCCCGTTCGACCTGGAGTTCCGACGGCATGTCCAGGCGGGGGAGGACACCCAGGGCCAGGAGTTCTCGAAGGAAACTTTCACGATCCTGTACCGGCACGGTCACGGCGCCGTCCTCTCGCAACATCGGGATCCACGCAAACGCACCTTGATCATCAAAACGGGCGGCGCGATTGCCGATGAAAATCACGCCTGGCACCAGGAGGGATGGTTCGCCGAGAGGGATCCGCTCGTCACCCCGGCGGAGAGAACCGGAAACCAGGTAGTCGCCTCCGGTAACATCCTCACGACCCTCGAGCCAGAACTCCCATGGGGGACCGTCATCCCAGGCAATGGGAGCCAGCTCCCTGGGAGATGAATTTCCTCCGATGTAGCATCTTCCGGTTCGGCAGAGGAGGGGCATCACGAAGGAAAGCATCTCCGGCGGAACATGATAGGTCGCAGGGCGGGAATCCGAGCCCGGGTAGTAATACCCGTATGGAACGTATTCCTTGGCGCCAACCAGCAGGGCGAGTATCCGGCGGTCTTCCTCGGGCAGGGTCGAGAACAAGTCGATGCGCGTCTGGCGGAAATTGAACACTCCCCAGTCGCCGTTCTTCTTTCTTCTTCGGGTCAGGACACGGATGACCGGGACACCGACACTGCGGGATTCGCCGGCTTCGATGACATACCCAACATCACGCTCCAGACCTTTGTCTAGACGAGGGGGAACGAGTGGTGTCAGGTCGACGATCTGCCGTTTCCAGGCGGGTTCCCGGGTTCGAAAAGGTTGAGAAGGCGACACCCATTCTTCGGACTCGCCAGCCTCGGGCTCGTCTTCGAATCCGTATCCGGCTTCGTCGTTCAGGGTATCGTCGAGGAGGCGGGGGTTAGGTGCGTCCGCCAGCGCGGACAGATTCCCATCCCTTTCCGCTGCGGCCATGACCGCCCAGATGTGTTTGCAGTTTTCGTATTCGCGATCGAAGTATGGGCAGGTGCAGTCGACCCGGAGATCTCCCTCGTCCAGGCGGAGGCGCACGCGATACGTCCCTGTCCCGAAGACCTCAGCCTCGACGTTATAGGAGTCGCCAGCCCTGATGCGAACCCTGCCGGAGCGAAAGTAGTCGAAACCGCGCGTGCGAATCCGTGTAGAAAAATAACGATCGAATCTGCGCGTCCAACTCATGATGCGCGCTTATTTTACAACTAACTGGAAATAAAACTGGAAATAGGGACAGGCACGTGCCTGTCCCTATTTTACTCTTCTCGCAGCACGACGCCGGGGTCCACCTTCGCGGCTCGTCTGGCGGGGATATAGCAGGACACCAGGGCGACGACCGACAATCCGGCGGCAATGGTCGCAAACGTCGAAGGGTCGGTCGGAGTCACACCGAAGAGAACGCCCCCCAATACCCGTGTGAGCGCGAAGGCGCCGGTCAGTCCGGCAACAACACCTGCAAATGTCAACCGGACGCCCTGGCCGACGACCAGCTTCAGGATCTCGCTACGGTCGGCGCCAAGCGCAACGCGGATGCCGAGTTCGCGCATCCTCTGGCTGGTGGAGTATGAAATCACGCTGTAGGTTCCGATGGCGGAAAGCACGAGCGTCAGGCCACCCATCAGCGTGAGCAGGATCATGTAGAACCGGCGGGCGGCGATGGTGCCGGCCAGAACGTCGTCCATGGAACGGATGTCAAAAACGGGGAGGCTGGAGTTCAGGGATTGAATACCATCTCGAATCGGACCGATGATCGTAGAAGACTCCCACTGGAAACGGACGACCAGGTCCATGCCGAAGTCCCCTGAAAAACCCTCGATCGCTTGAGCCAGGGGCGTATAGACGATTGGCTGTGCGGCGGAGTCCACCCGATTGTGCTTCACGTCTCCAACGATTCCGACGATCGTGAACGGCGGGAATGGACCATAGATCACCCGACGACCGATCGGATCTTCATCCGGCCAGTAGCGACCGGCCGCCGTCTGGCTGATCAGAGCCACGGGCTGCGAGCCGCTTTCATCCTGCATCGTGAATGCGCGGCCACTGACGAGGGGGATTTCCATCGTCTGGAAATAGCCAGGCAGGACCGGTCGGCTGAATCCAGAGAACTCACCCGATGGCGTGTCCGCTTCCCTTCCTTCGATCCTGAAACTGGATCCCCACCAGTTCCCCGCCAGCGGCATCCGATTGACGGCAGCAACGGATCGGACACCCGGCAGTGCTTCGACTCTCTCCTGAACGTCCCTATAGAACAGAGATGCCTTCGTTCGCTCTGCTGCAATCCACTCCTGAATGGCACCCGAGTCTGCGGGTGGGCCGGAAGTAAACGGGGGTTCGACGCGCATCGTCATGAGGTTGGACATGTTGAAGCCGGGATCAACCTCGGTCAGACCTTGAAACGTACGGATCAGTAGCCCGGCGCCAATCAGGACCATCAGGGCGAGCGCAATCTCGCCAGCGACCAGGATTGCGCGTGTCCGCCCGTTGGACCCGCGTGCGATGTTGCCCGATCCTGCTTTCAGACCCTCGTTCACATCCACCCTCGCCGACCCCAACGCGGGAAGGAGGCCAAAGAGAACTCCGGTCGCCAGCGTAAGGAGGAAGGAGAAGGCGAAGACGCCCGCATCGACCTGGAGTTCCTCGATGCGCGGGATCGCACTACCGCCGATGCGCAGAATGAGATTGACTCCCGCGATGGCCAGCGGAATGCCTGCCACGCCTCCGGTTGCGGCCAGAAGGAGGCTTTCGGTCATCAGTTGGCGCACGACGCGGCCCCGACCCGCTCCGATGGCTACCCGAACCGCAATCTCACGCTCCCTGGATCGGGCCCGAGCCAGCAGCATGTTGGCGACATTGGCACAAACGATCAGGAGGACGAAGCCGACGGCTCCCCACACGACCATCAACGCAGGCCGGACGTTGCCGACGATGTTGTCATGGAGCGGTTGTACAAATGCGTCGCGGTCCTCGTTCGATGCGGGATACGCGTCGGCGAGCCGGGCGGCAATAGAACTCACCTCAACCTGGGCACCCTGGAGGGCGACTCCGTCACCGAGTCTCGCTACGACCGTCAGGAAGCGCGCGCCGCGCGAGTTCGTGTCCCCGATCAGGCCGATCGGCGTCCAGATCTCGGTGCCCGTGTCCGGGAAGGCAAATCCTTCCGGCGCAACACCGATGACGGTGCGGGGTCGGTCGTCCAGCAGGACCGTCTCACCGATGACATCGGGCTCCCCACCGAAATGCCGCTGCCAGAAGCCGTGCGCGATGACGACCCGATCGTCGTTCCCAGGCTCATCGTCCTCGGCGATGAACGTCCGGCCCAGAACCGCATCGGTTCCCATCGCCGGGAAGAAGCCCTGCGAGACAGAGGCGAACCGAATGCGCGAAGGGGTTCCCTGTCCAGTCAGGTTCCCGCTCCGGGTCTGGAAAGCACCAACTGCTTCGAAACTGGTGGATTCGGCAACCCAGTCGCGAAAGTCTGGAACCGAAACCTGGGAACGCACGGACGGATCGCCCGTGGGCACCGTCCACAACAAAACCATCCGGTCGGGCTGGTCGAAGGCAAGCGGCGAGAGCAGCACGTGATCGATCACGCTGAATATGGCCGTGTTGGCGCCGATTCCGAGTGCCAGGCTCAGGACGACGGCGGCCGTGAAACCGGGACTCTTGAGCAGCGTTCGGATTCCGTAGCGGAGATCTTGAAGTAGGGTCATTCGAGAGAAGCCTCCTGTTCTAAAACAGTAAGACTTCCATAGGCGAATAAAGTTACGAACTTTATTGGCCCGGTTCGGGCTTCTTCTTCTGTTCCTGCCAACCTCTTCGCTTAATACATATGTCTCACATAGTATGCACAGGCAAGTATGTGACGGAGGAGGCCCTGTAGAGTGTCAAGGAGACGTCGACAAGAAGATGTCTCGAAATAGGGACACCCGTGTGCCCCCTATCTAATCGAGTTATCCCTCAGGCGACCAGGCGGCGTCAAAGTCCATGCGAGGGCTGCCCGCATCCTTCCAGATGTCGTACCGCAGGCGGAGGGTCTTCACCGGGCTCGCGTTCTCCCAGGGCTGGATGTTCTCGTCGGTGACGCTGATGTAGGCGAAGTATTTTCCGCTGTTGAAGTCCGCCCCGCTTGTGTCCTCGCTGTTTGCGATCAGAATGTAGGCCACGTGGGCGGTCTTCCCGTCGCAGGGGGCCAGGGGATAGGGGGCCTCCTCGCAGGTGCAACGTCCGTCGCCACCTTTCTCGTCGGCACCCTCCATAGCCGCAATGACTCGAACGGCGAGCGTGCCCTTGGCTTTGGTGAAGGCCACCTCGGCGTTCAGCATCACGTCATCACTGAGCAGCGAGTTCCCCTGGAACTGGTAAAAGATGTAGTCGCCGACGTTGCCTGAAACGTCCAGGGAGGCATTGCCATTGCCCGAACCACTGTGTCCGGCGCGGCGGCCCTGCATGTCGAGGACTCCGAACTGACGGCGTTCCATTCGGTCGTCCTCAGGTCCCTTCGCCTTTTCGAATTCCCGGAGTAACTCGATGATCTCCTCCGGTGGCGTTCCTTTCTTCAACGCCTCGAAGACCAACTGCTGGTTCTGGCCCGTGTTGTCTACGCTGGCCTGGCATGCAGCGACGCCGATTCCGGGTACGATGACGGCTTGAATATCCATCAGGTCCCTCGACGGTCGTGGAGGAAAGCGCGATTGCGGCACACAGGTCGCCGACGCGATGATCACCTGACCCGTTCTCGTGTCCAGGGCCAGCAGGGACCACGTCGCGAAAGCGTTGGAGTGCATCAGCAGTCCAAGGACGATAGTCAAAACTGCACGCTTCATAAGGGATTCTCCTCGTAAGATGCGGTTGTCGGCACCGGTAAGCGCAAGGCTGGCCAACTATACAAAAGAGGGAGGGTAAAACCAAGTTTCGACTGTTCTGGCGGTGAGTGGGGACAGGAGGTTCCTGTCCCCACTCCGGTTAAGCGATTGGCCTTTGGTCTAAAAGGTGCCGGTCATGACGAGTTTGCCTTCGCTGTCCCGTATTTCCACGCTGCTGATGTCCTTGACGGATCTTCCAACCGGCAGCAAAGACGTGAGGGCCCTGTCCCTTCCGCTTCCGTTCGTCCGGAACTTGACCTTGACTCGCCCGCCTCCGTTGGCCGTCACCGTCCCGAAGTCGACCCTTGCTGTACTGCCATCCACGGCAAACATCACGCTGACGGAGAACTGCGCGTTACGGGGCGCATCGTGGAAGGCGATCTCGAGTTCCTGGATGACAGGGCCACCGGTAGTCTCCAGAAACTCTGTCTCGACTTCGCCTTCGAGAGAAAGCCCATCTGCCGCAACCAGACGAACCTCACGGCGGCTCTTCCGGCGCGCGTTCTCTTCTCGGTCCGGATTGTCGTCATCCGCGTCCCGGTCTCCATCGTCGTCGACCTTGACCACGCTCGCCACGACAGCCAGGCTTTCGTTCAACGTCCCCTTGACTTCGATGAACCTGGCTACTTCGAGCGTCCCCTTGACCCTCGTGGAATCGGTCACAACGACGGCCGCCGCCCCGCCACCTTCGGTGTCGACCAGCAGGGTACCTCCGCTGATCGCACTGATCGTCCCCTCGAACTCGACGATGATTCCATCGGATTCCCGGCTTCCGATCTTGAGACGGGTTGCAAAGAGTTGGTTGTCGTCAAAAATGCCGCGTGCATCGGCAACCATTCCGACGGCCAGCTCTACTGTTGTCAGTTCGCCGTCGGACCCGCGCCGTTGGATCTCCGTGTCCTCGTTGACCAGAACATCCACGCCCAACAACGTGATGAGCGTCCCACCTGAAACGGGCCCGACTGCAGAGATCGCACCCCGCAACCGAAACTGTCCGTCAACCGTATCCAGGATATCGATTTCTTCGGCAACGATTCCGTCGGCCGAGAAGAAACCTGCAATCTTGACGAAGGCGCCGGCAGACAATCCGTCCAGACCGACTTCGTCACCTTGCGACTCAATCTCGGTGTCCGCGTTGGCCAGGATTCCGACATCGACACTCTGCAACCGTACGGTTACCGTCGCCCCACCATCGGCGGCTTCATCCACCCGGACCACCGTGGCCCGGAACCGGATGTCGGATCCCTTTGCCATGGCAGCCGGCGGCGAAATCAGCATCACTGCTGCGACTGCAGTCGTTACGAGGAGTCGGAACGAATTCGCCAGGTAAATGTGCATCGGGCCTCCTTAAACCAGTCCAACCTTCCATGGAGGCGTCCATCCGGGCGCCGTTCAAGTCCTGTGTCGGGAGTGGCACGCTGGCTTCCAATCCAAAGGAGTGACTGGAACTGCCTGTGCAGTATCAGTTTGCCGAACGACACGACTGCATGAGCAGCTCCGGAATCCAGAAAGTAGATGGATCCGCAACCAGAAGCGAAAAATATGGAGCCCTAATCACACGGGTCGAACCGCTATCCGTGTAATCTGTGTAATTGGAGGAAATTTCATAGATGAATAAATCTTCGGCGACCAATACGAACGGCACGGCGGAGACCCTGTTGCAGCCATTCACACTGGGTGCGGACCTCGAACTCCCCAACAAGATCCTGATGGCACCCATGACGCGAGGCAAAGCAACCGAGGAGTTCGTACCGACCGGGGACATGGCTGCTTACTACGAACGCCGTGCGTCTGCAGGACTACTCATAACCGAGGCGACAATCGTCAGTTCAGACGGTCAGGGCCATGCAAACACGCCTGGCATCTACAACGAAGCCCAGGTACAGGCGTGGCGGCACGTTGTCGATCGGGTTCATGATGCCGGCGGCCGTATCTTCATCCAGCTATGGCACTCGGGACGGGTCTCCCATCCGTATTTTCTGGACGGCAAGCTGCCGATTGCCCCGTCGGCTGTAGCGCTCAAAGGACAGGTAAACCGAATACCGAATCTGGAGTACGGCACGCCACGAGCTCTCGAACACGACGAGATCTTCGATGTGGTCGAAGAGTGGGGCCGGGCGGGTGCTAACGCGGTCGCTGCTGGTTTCGATGGCGTGGAACTGCACGGGGCTAATGGTTACCTGATCGACCAGTTCCTGCACTGGCACACCAATCGGCGAAACGACGACTGGGGTGGAAACCCGGAGAACATGACGCGGTTTCCCATCGCGGTCCTCGAACGGCTCATACGGGCGGTCGGCGCGGGAAAGGTCGCGATACGTCTCTCACCGGGCGGGTACCTCAACATGGAAGGGGATCCTCGTGATGCCGAGGTCTTTCGTGTGCTGCTGGACAAGCTCAATCGGATGGGGCTGGCCTACGTGCACTCGGGCATTATCGACGACAGCACGGACTTCGACTATCTGGGAGGTCGCGTCACCAACTTCCTGCGGCGTCATTACAAGGGGGTGTTAGTCGGCAACGGGGGCTACACTCCCGGGACTGCGGCGGTGGCGTTGGAAGAGAGCCGTTTCGACCTGGCCGCCATCGGCCGGCTCTTCATCGCGAATCCAGACCTTGTGGGAAAGATCCGTGACGGGTTGCCGATCAAGGAGTACGACATCGAAATGCTGAAGACTCTCCACTAGTGTCCGTAAAAAGCCTTGTCGACAACAATATTGTTAAAGACTCTTCAAGTTTTGTCGATAAACAGGGGATGCGGTGGATTGCCAACCTCCACCACAACCGGCAACTCGTTGCATTTATTGAAGAGCGCGTTCTGTCCCGGTTTTGGCACGGTCCGTGCTTATAGAAAGACATAACGCGGCTGACTACAGCCCGTTCGGACTTCTAGTAGCATGAGGCAAGTCTGGCCAGGGACGGTAGTCGCAAACGTTAGGGAATCAGGACGAGCTGCAAGGGCGGAGCCCACGTGAATGGAGTAGTTCACGCGCGGAACCACAACGTGGGCGATGAAGGACACTAGAGGCAAAAGCCCGGCGAAGCAGGACGCTTTGCCGGGCTTTTGAGTTTCGGGCTCTACCTAGTTCTTGGTGATCTTGAAATCGCCGTCGAGGTTGTCGTGGTTCCAGCTGCCCGACATAGTATTGCCTTCCAGCTTACCCTCTATGGAGTACTGGTACGTGGCTCCACGGCGCCCCGGCGCTTCAGCGGACATCTTCACCACACCCGTCTCGGGATCAAACGACGCGGTCTTCAACGCGATGGCGTTCGGTCCAGGGTTGACCGTTCCGCTCAACTCCTGACCATCCCATTTGAGCTCCAGCGTCACGTCGTTACGATCGCGCGCACTCGGTCCCCAGTCACCAGACCACGAACCACTCAACGGGTCGCCCATCTGCGCCATGGCCAACGTAGCCACCATGAGGAAACAAACCAAGCCTAGAAATCTCACTCTCATAAAATCAATCCTCCGTACATCCGTTTCTAAGGTTCAAAGATCTTATCAAATTGGAGCAGGGAATGGAGCACTCACGGTTTACTACACATCTTTTTACAGAGATCGGCGGTGGTACTCCTGCTCCCCCCGAGAGGGCCAGACACCAATCCACGCACTATCTGCAATAAAATACCTATCTATAAATAAACGTGTTACTTGAGTGCGCCCCTCCGACTGGAGACTTTTCCCAAAAGTTTAGTACAGAC
>CAZOZZ010000027.1:0-34883 GCA_964584435.1 uncultured Solibacteraceae bacterium
TCCCTTCCTTCTCTCTTTCGTCTTATCTCAGATCTCTTGAGAAATGCGGGCTAGGATGGCGACGCCGATCGTCGCTCCGGAGTCAGTGACAGGCTCTCCAACCCGTTTGACACCCGCGGGTACTGTCTCTGCGTCATTGTTGCCGCCACCGTTGCCGTTTCCACCACCCGGGTTGTCGGGTTTCTTGTTCGCCTGCTGAAATGCAAACACGGGTCGATCCGGTACAATGCTCAGGACCGACGGGTCGTCCCGGAGTCTTCCCAGGGCGTTATCATTCGGAACCGTGACGGCGGCCGCATTGACGATAGTGTAGTTGAAACGGAGCGATGCGCCTGCCCTGCCAACCGATGCCGCTCTAACAGCCGGAATCGTTCCATCACGGAAAGTCACGATAAGATTTTGCGGTCCTTGCGCCAGTACAACGCCCATCGGTCCTTCGAGGAGCAGGAAAACAATCAGCACGGTCGCGCAACCGACCACACGTCTATCGAAACATTTCCGGACGGACGTCATACAGTGCCTCCAGGTGAAATTGAATAAATTCCCTAAGATCTTATCCTAAGGACACGCTCTGTCAACATATTGGTCCAAGAAATCTCACGATGAATGCAATCTTGACACTCGCAGCAGTAAACCCATATATTTGATAACCTTACAGAATGATCGAACCTTCAGAGGAAGACAGGATCGCCGATGACAAGTTTCTGACCTGGTATGCAGCCCTACAGAAACGACACCTGGCTGACCTCACCTTCCAGGAAGTTCGCCGCTCGGTTCAGGCTCTCTCCTCGGCGTATGTCGAACGCCGAAAGGCCGGAGGGGTCGAAACCGCTCTCAAGAGTGCAGGCAAACGGGCGGCGTTCGCTCTGTTCTACGGTCCGCTCCACTTCCTGCTCGTCCGGGAGGTGGTTCGACAGACCGGTGCCGCGGGGTTCGAGCTCGAGAATCTCGTCGACCTCGGATGTGGGACAGGCGCTTCCGGGGCGGCGTGGGCACTGGCACTTTCCAACCCGCCACGGGTAACGGGGGTCGAGCGTAATTCCTGGGCGGTGTCGGAAGCGCGCTGGGCCTACAAGACCCTGGGGTTGGAGGTGACTCTGAAAAACACGGATATCAGCCGGGTTTCGCTACCGGGACGACGTTCCGGCATTCTGTCCGCATTCACAGCGAATGAACTCGATGAAACTTCTCGCCGAAAATTGCTGCAGGCGCTTCTGGACGCCGCCAATCGGGGTGCAGCCCTGCTTGTGGTGGAACCGATAGCCCGGAAACTGACGCCATGGTGGAACGATTGGGCTGACGCTTTCCAGGCCAGAGGCGGCGTCGGGACAGACTGTCGATTCGAAGCCCGGCTCCCTGATTCTCTCAGGCTCATGGACCGCGCCGCCGGCCTGGATCATAGAGAACTGACGGCGCGTGTCCTCTGGCTGCCTGGGCGGCAATGAAACCGTGTCGCCTTCGATTGATCTTTCCGGCCGCTTGACGTACCCTTCACAGTCGAAACACAAACAGACAGGGGGTGTACTATGAAAGCCAAGTGGATTTTCGTTCTGGTAATCGGGACGATGTTGCTCTCCGCTTGTGGCTCCGAGCCCGAAACCGGGGGGCCGGCCGCGCTTGCTCTGCTGGACGAGGTTGCGGATTCGATGGGAGGCTGGGACGTCCTCTCGTCCATTGAACGTCAGGAAAATGTTACCCAGGGTAATGACTGGGATCCGATGCAGGCATTCGAACCCGGAGCCGACCGCCAGATCAACGGTTTCGGAAGAACGCTTCAGATCGACTTCACCCGGTCTTCCATACGGCTGGCTTTCGACGGCGAACGAATATATCCAAACACCGCTCCCGTGCGATTCGTCGAGGTCATCGATGGCGACGTCGGGATGCTCCAGCGAACCAACGCCGACGACGAAACTATCTCGAGCAGAATGCATCCAAGCCGGTTCGCCGCCCGCATGAGGGATTTCAACCGCCTCGCTCCAAGGGTGTTGTCCGTTGCTCGCGACGCCGAGGGGTTAACTCGGCTGGAAGACCAGACCGTTGACGGAAAGACGATCCACATACTCCGGTACGAGGACGGCGGAAACGCCGTTGAGATGCAAGTCGACAACTTCACCAAGCTGCCGATCCGCGTGACGTATACCGAAGACGATCCGATATACGGCGATACGCTTAACGAGTTGGTCTACCTGGACTGGAGAGACTCCCAGGTATCTGCGACCGAGACCGGACAACCCATCAACGCCCGGCTTCCGTTCTCCCAGACGATGTTTCTGAACGGCGTCCGATACCGGCAGGAAGAGTCCCGAAACATTATCAACAACGGCTCGTTTGACGACGGCACATTCGAAATTGCGCAGGAAGTCCGGGACGAGCCCGAGAACGGCGAACGGGTGATGTCACAGTGGATTCTGCGTCGTGCGACGGGAGGGTTCGGATACCAGGGGTATGCCCAGCCCCAGGCCCAGACCGTGGAACTCGACGAAGTGGTTCCCGGAGTGCTCCACGCACGCGGCAGCAGCCACAACAGCATGATCGTAGAAATGGAAGATCACGTCATTGTTGTTGAAGCTCCACTGTTTGAAGAGCGGTCGGCGGCGGTGATTGCAGCCATCGAAGAGCGCTTCCCCGACAAGCCCATCCGCCACACGATCGTGACGCACTTTCACATAGATCACAGCGGCGGTGTTCGTGCATACGCAGCCACCGGCGCAACGATCGTCGGTCACGAAAGCATCGTTCCGTTCCTGGAGACAATGCTGTCGAGACCAAAGACCGTCCGGCCCGATTCGCTGGCCGCGGCGAGCGGCGTCACACCGGCAGTTGAAGGGGTGGGGAGCGAACCCGTCGAACTTACCGACGGAACACGTACCGTGCAGGTCATCCACGTCGAAAACGAACACGCGGCAAGCATGGTGATCGCCTATCTACCGAACGAAAAGATCGCTTTTGTCAGCGACCTCTACTCGCCTGGTGGGGACGTTCTGCCGGAAAATGCGAACGCGCTGGCGTTTTATCGTGGGGTCATGGCGGCAAACCTCGATGTCGAGCAGGTGGTCGGGGGGCACGGTGGTGTGGGGCCGTTTCGGGACCTGGCCCAGGTGATGGCTGACGTGGAGAATTAGTGCACCCTCAGATGTAGGTGCGCTCTGTGAGCGCATGATCTTGTGCGGTCATAGACCGCACCTACATCTGGCATGACCTGTGTGGTCATAGACCGCACCTACATCAGGTTCATCACCGACTCGCTTCTTTGCCCACCATACTGGCCCCCCGGCTCCCTTCCCTGATAGCATGTATAAGCTGCTCAGACGTTTTCAGGAGGAATCTATGTATTCACGCATCGGTGCGACACTGCCAGTCCTGACCCTTTTTCTTGTCCTGACTCCTGGGGTCGGGGCACAGTCCTCATCGAGGACCCTCGCCGTCATCAATGGCGTTGAGGTGACTGAGGCCGACGTGCGCAAAACAGCCGCCAGCGACCTCGAGGCACTGGAAACGAAACGGCTTCAATTCGAAGCCAGCACGAGGAGTGAGGAACACGGAATCCTTGAAACCGCACTCCAGGGTCTGATCGCCGACAGGCTGCTAAAGGCGGAGTCGGAGAAACGAGGCATGTCGGTAGACGAATTGCTCGATGTCGAGGTCGCCTCCAGGAAGGTTCCGCCAACCGAAAAAGAAATGACCGACCTCTACAACATCAACCGGAGTCGTCTGGCCGGGATGTCGGAAGAAGCGGGCATGCAGCAGGTCCGGAACTTCCTGGACCAGAACAGCCACGACACGGCACTGGACGCTTATGTTGAGAACCTGAAAGAAAGCTACGGTGTCCGGCCGGAATTGGAGCCATACCGGGTGGAGTTGGACATCGAGGGGTATCCAACCCTGGGGTTGGGCGATGCCCCGATTACTCTCGTTGAATTTTCCGACTTCGAATGCCCGTTCTGCCGGCGCGCACTGCCGGCACTCGAACGGATCGGCGAAGTGTATGGCGACAAGATCCGCATAGTTTTCCGCCAGTTCCCTCTCAACAACATCCACCCACGGGCACAGAAAGCCGCCGAAGCCTCGCTTTGCGCCCATGAACAGGGAGAGTTCTGGACGATGCACGACCTGCTGTTTGCCGAACCGGTTGAGCTGGAAGTCGCCAGCCTGAAGGCAAAGGCCGCCGGACTTGGAATGGACACAGCAGCGTTCAACTCGTGCCTGGATTCAGGAAAGAATGCCGATGAGGTCCGCCAGGATATCAAGGCAGGCGTCGTTGTCGGTGTGACCGGCACGCCGGCTATCTTCATCAACGGCCGCATCGTGACGGGAGCCCAACCGTTCGAAACCTACGCGAAAATCATTGATGAGGAACTAGCGCGAAGGAAGAATTAGCGAGTAGCTGGTAGCTTGTAGCAAGCAGCGGGCAGCTTGTAGCGTGTAGCTGTTCGGATCGGGGCTCCTTGCTACTCGCTGCCCGCTACTTGCTACCAGCTACCGGACTGGACACGTCAGCTACCGGGAGTGGGTGGAACCGCAGTGATCAGACGAACCAGCCTCAGGAGCATCAACGGCAGTACGATTCCACCAACCGCGCAAAGCCCTGCCGCGATGAACCCCAACCGGGCACGCATCCGCGCAGGGGCACCTCTCAGGATGCGAACGTCCCGGACCAGGGCCGTGCCGGGAGGCGGAAATCGGCCGGCCTTTAGAATGCGGGATGACAACAACCACACCCACACGGCCATGCCCATTGCGGAAATGGCAATCATTGCCGCCAGGATCCGGACTATGGAGACCATCAGGGAGACAGCCTCGGCCGGGTTGAGATCCACATCTTCCTGGACTCTTGTGAACGCACTGTCCAAAGCCCATAGGACGACGACACCGACACCGGCAAGAATCAGTACCAGGAACAGTGCTTTTTTTCTTGCGGCCGGATCCGCCCGTTGAATTTCGTCTTCGTTGGATTCCTTCATAAGCCTATCCCTCAGTCTTCGGTTAACTGCGACATAAGGGAGAGATCACTTCTTGCGGTCCAGCCCGTGCGCGTCCAGAACGCGACAGCTCCTTCATTGTTCCGGTAGACAAAGAGGTGACACTTCGGAATACCTCGCTCCCTGAGAGCCGCGAGACAGTGCTCTATGAGCAGGCCGCCGATGCCCTTGCCGCGATAAGACTCGGCAACCGCAAGATGGTGGATGTAACCCCGGCGGCCATCGTGACCGCACAGAACTGCTCCGGCAAGCTGGGCTCCCTCCCGGGCAACGAGACTGAGACCGGGATTGTGGTCGAGAAACGCGGCGATCTCCTGTTCTTCGTCCGAACTGCTCAATCCGATCCCCGGGGTTCCGTCCCAGAGGTCATAGACCTCTCGATATTCCGAAATGGCCATTGGGCTGATCTGAACGCTCATACGGGTTCAAGTTTCCGACAGGTCCGCCCATTTCTTAACCTTCGGGGGATCGTATTTCTCGAACCTGTCGAGAAGAGCTGCGGCGCTTTCTTCCACGATCACGAGGTCCCGGTTCTCTTCCTTAACGAACTGCGCTTCCACAGTCTGATCAAGAAACGCGAGAAAGGTATCGTAGTAACCGGTGACATTCAGGAGCCCGCAGGGTTTGCTGTGAATCCCGAGCTGGGCCCAGGTCAGTATCTCCAAAAACTCTTCCAGCGTACCGAATCCGCCGGGCAGGACGACGAAGCCGTCCGACAGTTCCTCCATCTGCGCCTTTCGGTCGTGCATGGAGGAAACCACGCGCAATTCGGTCAGACGGTGGTGGGCAACCTCCCGGTTCACTAGCGCACGTGGTATGACGCCGATGACATCCCCTCCCAGTTCAAGGACCGTGTCTGCGAGAACCCCCATCAAGCCAATGTCGCCGCCACCGTACACCAGTCCCAGATGTCTGAGGGTCAGAGCATTGCCCAGGTCACGTGCCGCGTTCGCGTACTCGGGACGACCGCCTGAACTGGAACCGGCAAAGAC
Source organism: uncultured Solibacteraceae bacterium (assembly GCA_964584435.1). Classification (GTDB taxonomy): domain Bacteria; phylum Acidobacteriota; class Terriglobia; order 20CM-2-55-15; family 20CM-2-55-15; genus CAZOZZ01. The sequence continues at coordinate 5,975 of CAZOZZ010000027.1, forward strand.
GCAGATCCTTTTCATCACGACGCTATCTCCGGGAAGGCCTTTCTGCTATTGCTTTTCTTCCTGACCATTACCGCTACGGTAAAAGCGAATCTCAACTTTTTCAAGTGTCGCCATACCCTCTTCAATCGCCGCATCGATCGTCGGCAGGAACGTTTCGATACGTTCCTTCGTGTCGACGATCTCCACAACGACGGGCAGGTTTGCAGACAGGCGCAGAATCCGGGCAGTGTGCAGGCGGCTGTGCGCCCCGAACCCTTCCAGGCCTCGCAATACGGTGGCCCCGGCAAGGCCATGGTCCCGTGCCTTCAGGACGATCCACTCATAAAGGGGTTTGTTCTCGTACTTGTCGTTCTCGCCGATGAAAATACGTAACAGGTGACCTTCTTTGGGAAGCATCATGACGCCCTCGCGAAAGCATATCCGAGCCAGACCGCCATCAGACCGATCGCGATATGCAGGCCCACATTTGCGGCAGCCCTTAAGTGTTCGGCATCCCGCAACAGTTCGATGGTTTCATAGCCGAAAGTCGAGAATGTGGTGAAGCCGCCAAGGACTCCAAGAAACAGAAACAGGCGAAGCTCCGGACCAATCACCTGACGCGACTCGGCCAGACCACCCAGGGTCCCGATCACAAGACACCCGATGACATTGACCGCCAGTGTACCGTACGGGAAGTTGGAAAAAGGAAGCAACCGATGGACGAAGCCGCTGACACCGAATCGGAATATCGACCCGATGAAACCGCCGATTCCAACATAAAACGACTGCCACAACCACTGGGTGTTCACAATGGTCTCACCTCATCCGCCACATTCGGTAGCCGCCTGCCATAAAGGCGATGCCCGCTCCTCAATCTAATCAGCTGACGATTGCACGGGGGTGGGACGCATCAGGTTCTTCAGGACGTCATAGTCCCAGCACAGAAGGTAGGTGCTCGCAAGCAACATCAGACCGGTAATGAAGGGGGTAGACCCGAAGGCATGAAGCCGATCGCAAGCAACACGCGGGTCATGACGGTGCACCAGCCCAGCCAGTAGTTGTTTCGGACCCGTCGGTGGTGGTGGTCCAGATAGGCGTCCATGGTTACTGAAACGGACAAGAGGGCCCGTCATTAACAGTCTCAGTCTCCATCCAGATGATACGCGATCTCGATCCAGCGGCGGACCTCGCTGTCGATCTCGTCGAGAGAGGTGATGGAGATTCGATGTGTGATTCGGTTGCCTTTTTCGAGCCCTCCGGTGGAAATCAACCTCTTCACCGTCTTCCTTTTCGACTTCTTCGGGGCCAGGCCCAGATCGATTCGGGTGCGGCTCGACGGCTTGACCTCCGCGAACACGTGCTCGCGATAGAACGGCACCATGGTCTTGCACGGACAGACTCTCACATCCTTGCCAAGCGATCGGCCAAGTTCGACGAGCGCATCGTGGATGGGACGAAGCGAGGATTTCGGCCCCGCGTACATTGCCTCAACGTAGCCCGGTGCCGCCTTCAGGTACGCACTCTCGTCGGAGTCTTCGCTTCCCTTGCCCCGAACACGGCTCGCGACCATCCAGGCCGTCGTCCCGCCCAACCCGTGCTCCCTCTACAACCAATCACGACACTCTTTCACGTCGACCGGACCGGATTCCTGGATCAGGCGCGTCCATTGATCAATAGGCCGGCCGGTCTTCTCGGCCAGATTACGGATGATGGCCTGCCCGTGGGCCACGGAAGGGTGGGCGCTGTAAGGCGATTTCGTTTTGGGTGTGGTGGACTTACGCAGCATAGCCCAGGCTCAGCTTTCTTGCCTCGACGAGTTTCATTATCGCGGCCGCGGTGAATTGCTTCGTGATCGATCCAATCCAGTAGACGGAACGAGTGTTCCATCTTCCCGAATTGAATTCGAGCTGTCAATGTGGAGACGCCGCTAGAACCGGACCGTGATCATCGTCGCCGCCGGCAACAGGTTGATAAGCGAATGAAGCAGGATCGGGGCAACGAGATTGTACCGGCTTCTGGCGTAGAGGGTGCCTAGTATCACGCCGCCTGGAATCGCCTGGGTGAATGCGGCCACGAAAGCCGCGGAAAGGTCCCCATGAGACGGCCAGTTCGGGTTGAGGTAGGCGTATGGGACGTGGTAGAGACTGAACAGGACACTCGTCACGGCAATTGCCCAGAAATTCGAGCCGAACAGATCCGTCAGCCTGGTCTGGAGGAAGCCGCGGAAGAACACCTCTTCGGTGAAGCCCGCCGTCAGCAGCAACAGTAGAAATATCAGCGGCAACGTCACGAAGGCGGCCGGCGAAGACAGGACTTCCCAGATTTCGTCTCTCCGCTGCGATATGACGAGCTGCAGGCCGTTGAGCGCGACACCCAACAGCAGAGCGGCAATCAATCCCTTCTTGAGTACGCTCCGGCGAAAACCGATCGAGTGCAGAGTGGCGTTGAAGGTAGCGTCAGGCAACCACGATCGTCGAAGGCCGTAGACGGCGAGGAAAGGAAGCAGCACCAGGGTCAGCCAGTGCAGGAACTCCGATTCCGGCCGGACGAACAGGTAGGTCAGATAAACCGCAAAGTACACCAGTACAGGTGCCGCTTCTCGCTTCAGGTTTTGTCCGGTTTCGCTCATATCCGTCCCGGTCACAGCGTGAGCCGTTCGTTCGGCCTCCAAAGTAACCAGACGGATGATTCGTCTGACTATTAACGTGAAAACGTCAGGGCCAGACGGAGAGTTGGTCACGAAGACGGTCGGTCTTCAAGCGAGAGAGGGAAGCCGGCAGGGGCCGGGAACTGGAATAGAAGAGGTGTGTCCGACAGCGGCAGTCGGATGATCCGAAGCGTGGAAGCGATGGAACTACCGACGGTAGGCGAGGAAGAAGGACGGCCAACTCGTGTTCCCCACATGTCCTTCCCTTTACGGTCCAGGCTTCAACGAATTCGGCTCTGGCTCGAAGGTAATCCACATGCCAATGGGGACGGGTGGAAAGCCTCGTGTGGTGTCTGAGCCTTGCCCTGAGGCCTCCGGGGCCAAACGCGCTCCCCACGTAGAGGTAGTAACCGGACTGGAACTCATGTCGCCCCAAAGCTCCGACGGGGATGCGTCCGAGGCGGGCCAGGTGCAAGAGGATGACGTAGGTACCCGGACCCTCGGGGAACGCTTCGGTCTGATCAGCCTTTGGTGATGACGTAGTAGGCATTCTGGATGTCGAACGACAGACGTTTCACCTCGACACCCGTGAAGCCGGCCTCGGTCAGGAGTTCGTGCGCCTTTTCTTCACCCCACATGGCTCCCAGGCCTTCACCGTCGAGGGCAAGCGACACCGTCATGCAGTGCATGCAGGAGATCGTGTAAAGAAATGGGGCGATCGGGTGTTCGAGATTCTTGTGAACGTGGCTCGACCCGGCGATGTCCTGCATCAGGAATGTTCCATCGGGCCGAAGCGCTTCGGCGATGCACTTGAGAACGCTGCGCGGTTTGGCCTGATCGTGGATCGCGTCGAAGGCCGTGATCAGGTCATAGCCGGCGGCTTCGTTCAGGACGGTAACGTCCCGAACGGCAAACCGGGCATTCATTACGCCCATCCGTTCAGCCTCTGCCCGGGCCGCCACAATCGCTTCTTCGGAAAAATCGTACCCGACACACCGGCTTTTCGGAAATGCCTGGGCGATGAGGTTGATAGCGTGACCACTTCCGCAGCCGACGTCCAGGACGTCGATGCCGGCTTCGAGCCTTTCGACCAGGCCGGGAACGAGCGGGAGGATGGACTCGACCAGTGCGGCACCGCTGCTCAGTCCGCTGTCCTCGGCCATCACCTCGTGGAATCGTGGGTACTCGGAATAGGGCACGCCACCGCCGTTCCTGAAGCTGTCGACTATGGCGTCCTCGACGCCACCAAGCACGGAGATGTACTGGGTGAAGACGGCAATATTGTCCGCCTTCGCCGCCCGCGTCAGCGATGCTGCATGTTCGGGCGGCAGGATGTAGGTCCCGTTCTCGGCGTCATGATCGACGATCCTGCCGGTCACCATAGCGCCCAGCCATTCGCGGACATACCGTTCGTTGAGGTTCGCCGCTTCCGCGATCTCTTTGCTCGTGGACGGGGCAAGGGAGGCCATCGTGTCGAACAGGCCGGTGCGGTGGCCCACGCTCGTCATGAGGGCCAGGCTTCCGTCATTAATAATGCCGACCAACTTGTCCGCAAACGCGTCGGCCTTCGCCAGATCCATCTTCGGTGCCGTCATCTCAACTCCCCCATCATTCTCATCCCGGTGAACGGTGTCCGGCGAAAACGCAGGCAGACAAACCGCCACGTACTCGGCCCCGCCCGGCTCCGGACTGCTGTAACGGACCCACTCACCTGGCTGTGTCACTACTGCCTGACCCGCGGCTACTACGAGGACACCGCCCACGTGCTCGACGCGCAAGGTCCCTTTCAACACGAGGGTGATTTCCTCGAATTCAGGCCGTTGTCCCGGTTCCTGCCAGCCTTCGGGGGACACCATCCGGGCAACACTGACACCTTCGTGCTCGGAGTTGACCCCCCCGGCGTATTCTTCGATCCGTTTGGGTTTGTTCCCGGCTGCTTCAATAACAGTGGGCTCGGTTATGAGGTAGGGCATTCAGATTCCATCTCCATCAAGGACACGTCCGATCCCGCCGAGTATGGAACCTTCACCCTGCGATCGCCCCCCACGGCCCGGCACGGCAGAGACGATCCGGTTTGCGAGCCGGCTCAGCGGCAGTGACTGCAGCCAGACCCGGCCGGGTCCTCGAAGCGTCGCGAAGAAGAGACCTTCACCGCCGAACAGGGCGGATTTGATCTTGCCGACAAACTGAATGTCGTAATCGATCGTCGCCTGGAATCCGACGATGCAACCCGTGTCGACCCGTATAGTCTCGCCCGGCGCAAGTGTGCGTTCATACAGCGTTCCTCCGGCATGGATGAAGGCCCACCCGTCGCCTTCCAGGTGCTGCATGATGAATCCCTCACCTCCGAACAGACCGGCGCCGAGGCGTCGCTGGAAAGCGATCCCAATCGAGACGCCCTTCGCCGCGGCGAGAAACGAGTCTTTCTGTGCGATGAACTCCCCTCCGATCTCCGAAAGGTGGATGGGGATAATCTTACCCGGGTAGGGCGCACCGAACGCTACGCGTCTCTTACCCTGTCCCTGGTTGATAAAGACTGTCATGAACAGGGACTCCCCCGTGAGAAGCCGCTTGCCGGCTCCCATCAGAGACCCCAGGACGCCGCTCTTTTCCTCGGACCCGTCTCCGAAGATCGTCTCCATCTCGATCTGGTCGTCCATGTACATCATGCCGCCCGCTTCGGCCACGGTGGCTTCTCCCGGATCCAGCTCGACCTCGACAAACTGCATGTCGTCGCCAAAGATCTTGTAATCGATTTCGTGCATTGTTGCCATCGCTCATCCTCCCGCTGTTTTCGACCCAATATCGCGTCGTTGATTCGCTTCTATGAAAACGTGGACCGGCCTCAAAAGGTTCCCCAGATTGGAGGCTCCGTCGGCCTAAAAGGGTAGCCCGATTGGCTCCATTCGTGGTAGAAATCGACTCTCGCAAACAAACAAATCAAGTTTCGATCGCGATTCGTGCGACTAAAAAGGAGGCCGATCATGGCGAAGGAAATTACCCGCCGAGAAGCAATAAAGGGTGGCCTGGCGGCGGGAGGCCTGATGGCAATGGGCGTGCCGGGATGGACGATTCCAGCACTGGCACAGGGTGAAACGCTGGTCGAATTCACCGACATTCCCGAGAACTTCAATCCCGATCCGAACGCAGCGGTTCGCTTCCTCGACATTCGGAAGATCGACGGCCCGTTCACGCCAAAAGATCAGTTCTTCGCCATTCAGCATTACGGCCAGCCGGAAATCGATCCTTCCACGTATCGGTTGAAGATCACCGGCCTCGTCGACAACCCAGGCGAATTCTCCCTGGCCGATCTTCGAGGGAAGGCGTCGTCGGAATTGGCGTCGGGCTACGAGTGTTCCGGCAACAGCCGCAGGAGGGTTCAGGGACTGTCCTCAAACGGCCTGTGGGGAGGAATTCGGTTGAGTGACCTGCTCGCCGAAGTCGGCGTCCGTCCCGAAGGCAGAGAAGTCGTCTTCTTCGGCGCGGACCACGGAGAAGAGGACGTTCTTTTCCGGGGTCAGACTTATAAGGTGGATCAGCAGTTTGGTCGCAGCATATCGATCGAAGACGCGATGAAGCCGGAACCGTTCCTGGCGTACGACCTGAACGGCGATCCGCTAACCCGTCATCAGGGCTCCCCCCTCAGGCTGATCATGCCCGGATGGTACGGGGTCGCCAACGTCAAGTGGGTTGCCAATATCCACATCCAGCAGGACCGATACCTGGGCAAATTTCAGGCTCGATGGTACCGAACCCTGAAGGGCGAGATGATCGATGGCGAGATGAAGTGGAAGGAAAGCGCGATCAGCCGTTTACGGCTGAAGTCGGTCATCGCGCGCATCACGCGGACGGGCGGCCAGCATAAGGTACTCGGGTTTGTACTGAACGACGGAACGCCGCTGCGCTCGGTCGAGGTCAAGGTGGACGACGGTCCCTGGCAGCGCGCCACGATGGATCCATCCAACACGAAGTACTCCTGGAAACTCTTCACTTACGATTGGAGGGGAGCCACGCCGGGAGAACACACGCTGGTCTCACGCGTCACCGACGTCAACGGGGCGGTCCAGCCGGTCCAGGAAGAACTGGAAACGAAGCGGACCTTCCTTGAAGACAATTCACAGTACGCGCGTACCGTCAATATCACCTGATTCGAATGCGGGACGGGGGATAATTCCATTTCCCCGTCCCCGAATTAGCCGCGAATTAGCCGCGCGTTAGTCAGCCGGAGAGTGTCGCGATGTGGTCCCGCACCGTCCGGCCCAGGTTGTCGAGGTTGTAACCGCCTTCCAGCAGGGCGACAACACGTCCTTCAGCGTGACGCTCGGCAAAGCCCATCACCTCTTTTGTCATTTCCACAAAGTCCGTGTCTTCTAAGAGCAGACCACCCAGAGGATCGTCCCTCCTGGAATCGAAACCGGCGGAAATAATTATGAGATCCGGCTGAAAACGCCGCTCGATGTCGGCGAGGGCGTCGGAAAAAGCGGTTCGGTGCGCACGGGCCAAAGTTCGGGAGGGCAGGGGCACGTTGACCACCGTGTTCGCACCCGGACCTTCTCCCGTTTCGTTTGCTGCACCTGTTCCGGGGTAATAAGGATACTGGTGCGTCGAAAGGTAGAAGACGTCCGGATCAGAATAAAAAATCTCCTGAGTTCCGTTCCCGTGGTGCACATCCCAGTCGATAATCAGTATCCGCTCCAGGCCATGCCTCGCCTGTGCGTAACGCGCACCGATTGCCGCGTTGTTGAAAAGGCAAAAACCCATCGCTTTGTTCGGCCGTGCATGGTGGCCGGGAGGGCGGGAGGCAACAAAGGCTGTCCTGGTCTCTCCCCGGACAACGCAATCGACGGCCACCGTGGCCGCACCGGCCGCCAGCCGGGCAACGTCGAAGGATTGAGCGCTGATGATCGTGTCCGCATCCAGCATCCCAGCACCGCTTTCGCTCGCTTTGCGAATGTGGTCGATCAGTTCGGCGGAGTGACATCGCGTGATGTCTTCATCCGACGCCGGTACCGGCTCTACATGCTGCAGCCGGGACCAGAGAGGCCTGTCGGCCTCCAGGACGGAATGAATGACTTCCAGACGGCCGGGGGTCTCGGGATGGGTTCCCGTCTCATGGTCCAGGAAGTGGGGATCATAAATGAACGAAGTCGACATGGAACGTCCTCCAGACTCATCCGATTATTGACCCCCACCGAGGTGGCGTCAACACCCACGAATGGTCGACGTTGACTCCGGTTTCCGCGTATGGATAAGATGACGGACCAGGAGCCTCGGCAGCATGAGTATCTGGCAGGACATTCGCCACGAATGACGCGTAAGATTGAGCCCTCTAAGAAATGAAACTCGAGAACCTGGAGTTCCGCGACGCCACCGAACGCGATTTCGACTTCCTTTATCAAGTACACCGGGAAACCCTCCAGCCATACGTCCGTGATGCCGAAGCATGGGACGAGACGTGGCAACTCGAGAATTTCCGAAAGCATTTCACTCCCGACAACCAACGAATTTTTCACCGTTCCGGAACTAATATCGGTTCCATCAGTATCGACGACCACGGAGACTATCTTCTTCTGGAGAATATCGCGCTGCTGCCCGCCTACCGCGGCCGGGGCATCGGAAGAATGTTGATCGAAGAAACGCTCGCTATCGCTTCTCGAAAGGGGATTCCAGTGCGGCTCAATGTTCTGAAAGTGAACCCGGCCTGGAAGCTGTACAGGCAGCTGGGGTTCCAGACTACCAGAGAGGATCGTCACCGTTACTTTATGGAGGCAACACCGCGCCCGCCGCGATCGTCCGGAGAAGACGAATGAAACGGTCAGATCTGATCGAGGAGGTCTCGTCAGTGATCGTTTTCACCACCGGTCGCAGAACGCGGGACCTCGGAGGATCCAATGAGTCAGTACCACTTTGATCCGAACACATACAGGCAGCTGATCGAGGCCGAAGTTCCCGGGTACTCGCGCCTGCAACGTTTGATCGCCGAACAGACAGCTCCGCTGGACGGGCCGACCATCCTGGAACTGGGGACGGGGACCGGAGTCACGTCATTGGAGGTGCTCAAGCTTCACCCGGACTCGGAACTGACCGGGATCGATGCGAGCGAGGGAATGCTGGCAATGGCGAAGAACCTCCTGCCATCGGAACGGACGACCCTGATCAAGCAGCGCTTCGAGGATCCTCTTCCGCCAGGCCCATTCGGGTTGGTGTTTTCGGCACTGGCGATCCATCATCTTGAAAGCGACAGCAAGAAGGAGCTGTTCGGCCGTATCGCGTCAGTCCTGACGCCGGGAGGTCGGTTCGTCATGGGCGATGTTGTGATTCCCACGGTGCCGGTGAAAACTCCGATACCGACGACGCCGGGTTTCGATCATCCGAGCCTGGCCAGAGATCAGATCAACTGGCTGGGCGAAGCTGGCTTGAATGCACGGATAGTCTGGGAAGAAGGGGAGCTGGCGGTGTTGGTGGCCGACAAGCCTTAGGGCCCACTCAAGAACAACTTCACATTTTTGCATCCCATCTTCACGCCATCTTCGGCCGCTCCTCAATCTCAGATGTCGGGCATTCCTCCGGTCTGCTCAATCGGTCGCGACCAAATCTGACGCAAATCTGGGCGCCAATTCTGTGATGTTGTTCTTGTATGGGCCCTTAGCCGCCTGTGGCGGTTCTAAAGGCGGAGGTTGTCAGGCTGGTAGCCGGGTATTCTGACAGGAGCAAACTCAAGATCCGTGTCCTCGATCCAACGCCGGGTGTCGCTGCCGAAGACCTGGACCAGGTACTGTTCGGGCACGTCGTCCTCGACATCGCCGACGCGCAAGCCGAGAACGACGGCCAGGATGTCGGAGTCGGTATCGAGAAGGGATTTGTCCAGTCGAACGAAGTCTCCGCGTACGAAACGAGCTATGACGCACCTCCGGGTCGGTCAAATGGTGGGAATCCCCCCACTGTTCGCTTGTATCGGCGACAACGAAAAAAGCATTAGGGCACCCGAAAATGGGTCCGCATTCTGAGGATTTGTTCGGGTTAGCGTGTCGGGGCGGGCCCTCCGTGGCCGCCCGCCGGGTTTAGCCGGCAGTTTATCTTCTCTGTTGGAATGCTGGGGCTTTGCGTGCAGGTGGCCAGGAGCCTTAGCATGCTGCTCGGCTTTCCCGCGGGTGGCCAGGGACGGCCACCCCGACACGCTGGCCTCGACGACGCGGCGGGGGGAATCACAGTATTCAAATGTTTGTAAACGATTGGGCTGCCTGATATGTTGCTGGTAACCATATTGACGGAGCATTTCCATGTATCGAACGGCTTTCGCGGTCCTGGTCCTCTTAGTACTTTACACGGCGACAGCCCCGAACGCTTCAGCACAGGATCCAAAGCCCGATAACGAGATCAGGGTCGTCAGCGTCGGCGAGATCACGAAGATCGATGCTGAGACAAGGTCGTTCGAGTTGAAGAGCCGGGTGCCCCAAGCGACATCTTCCGGCTCGAGATCCGGGGGATGGACCGGCGAGATCCACCTCGGTATCGGCATCGGAGGAGGTTCGCGCCGGCCTGAAATGCGGGGTCCTGCCAATACACCCGGGCTTCCGATACCCGCGGCACTTCCTCCTCCGAATCGTAGCGCCCGTTACGTCACAACGAAGGTGTCGACGACCGAACGAACAGTTCTGACACAGGACGGCAAGAAGATCGCTTTTGAAATCCTGAAAGTCGGCAATCGAGTTACCGTCACCGGAATACCCCAGGGCGAAGACGTGGAAGCCACCCAAATCAAACGGCAGAGGCCTATTCTGGACTGAGCGCGGGTTCACCTTCACCCATCAGCTTTCCTGCAAGGTTCGCCCGGACCCGACTACAACACTCCCCTCTTTTCGACTATGATGCTGTCTCTATCAAGGAGGCCGCGATGGGACGTTACAGAAGCGAGAACTGGTTCGCCCGGGACGACGTAAACGGGTTTGTGCACCGGTCCTTTGTTCGGTCTGAAGGCTTCAGCGACGAGGTCTTTAAGGGGCGTCCGGTAATCGGGATCGCCAACAGCTGGAGTGAGCTGAACAACTGCAACGCCCACCTGCGGATCGTGGCCGAGGCAGTCAAGCGGGGTGTATGGCAAGCCGGAGGATTTCCCCTCGAGTTCCCGGTCATTTCGCTCGGCGAGGTACTGATGAAGCCCACGGCCATGCTCTACCGCAACCTGATGGCCATGGATGTGGAAGAGAACATCCGCGGTTATCCGCTCGATGGCGTCGTATTGCTGGGCGGCTGCGACAAGACCGTTCCCGCACCCTTGATGGGAGCAGCCAGCGCGAACATCCCGGCACTGATGATAACGGGCGGGCCGATGCTGAACGGCCAGTGGAACGGTACCGAGATCGGAGTTTCCGATTGCTGGCGGATCCACGACGAACTCCGGGCCGGACGCGTAACAGAAGAAGAAGTGGCCGAAGTGGAGAGCTGCCTGACCAGAAGTGCCGGACATTGCCAGGTGATGGGCACCGCCTCGACCATGGCCTGTATGGTTGAAGCGCTTGGGATGACTCTTCCGGGGGCCGCGGCTATTCCGGCTGCGGACTCCCGGCGCAACCAGATAGCGGAGACGGCCGGGCGCCAGATCGTTCAGCTCGTCAATGACGATATCAAGCCGTCCGACATCCTGACTCGCGAGGCTTTCGAGAACGCGATCCGTGTCCTTCATGCAATCAGCGGTTCAACGAACGCGGTGATCCACCTCATCGCGATCGCCGGCCGTGTTGGTGTCGACCTGCCCCTGTCCCTGTTTGATGATCTGTCCGATTCGACGCCGTGGCTGGTCAACCTCAAGCCCGCCGGAAAATTCATGATGGAGGACTTCTTCTACGCCGGTGGGGTCCCGGCACTGATGAACGAGCTGGGAGATCTCCTCCACCTGGATGCACGGACCGTTTCTGCCAGAACCGTCGGAGAAAACATAGCCGGTGCACGGAACGTCAACCCGGAAGTCATCGCGCCTCGAAGCGAATCACTCGGTGAATCACAAGGGTTGGTCGTCCTGCGCGGAAACCTGTGTCCGAACGGTGCCATCCTCAAGCAGGCAGCTGCCACACCCGAGCTCTTACAACACGAGGGCGTGGCCGTCGTCTTCGAAAACTTCGAGGAACTACACGAACGGCTCGACGATCCCGATCTCGAGATCGACGAGCGCTCGGTCATGGTCATGAAGAACGGAGGGCCGAAGGGAGCGCCTGGGATGCCGGAATGGGGACACCTTCCCCTGCCGAAGAAACTCCTCGAGCGCGGCGTCGACGATCTGGTTCGGATCAGCGACGCCCGGATGAGTGGAACTGCCTACGGAACGATCATCCTTCACGTATCCCCGGAATCCGCTATAGGCGGACCCCTGGCCGCTGCCCGCTCTGGAGACCGCATCCGCCTGGACACGGCCAACCGCAAACTGGACCTGCTGGTGGAGGACCGGGTAATCCAACAGAGAATCGAGGAATGGAAACCGAGAGCCCCACGCTATGAACGAGGCTACGGACAGCTCTTCTTGAGGCATGTCTTGCAGGCGGAGGAAGGGTGTGATTTCGATTTCCTGAAGGGTAGCTCAGAAGTGGAAAGCTCTGCACAGACGTACGGCTAGACTGGTGTGTTCCGACAGGCCGGCACATGATTTTCAACACGAAGACACGAAGAAAACGAAGGCACACGAAGTTTACTTGTTTATCTTTCGTTTCGTCCTTCGTTTTCTTCGTGTCTTCGTGTTGAATCCCTTTCTTCTTGTCGGGGGAACCCTACCAACTGCCCATGAAGGTAGCAGGTCCATTATGTAACGTTTAGATGCCCTCTAGAAGATGAACTCTGCGTCTTTGCGTCTCTCGGTCAACCCCAACGAACGAATAGACGACCCGTCGAGGGTCAGTCCCGAAACTGATAAACTAGCCGCCATGATCGAGATGGAATTGAGTGACTTTCGGCGGACTCACGAGCGGATTCTGCCCTACATTCGCAGGACACCCGTTGTTGAAACGGATTGGCCGGGGTTGTTTCTCAAGCTGGAGAACCTGCAGTACACGCATTCGTTCAAGATCCGTGGTGCTTTCAGCCGGATGTTGGAACTGGTCGAAGAAAACGACCGGCGAACGGTGTTGACGGTGTCGGCAGGAAACCACGGCCAGGCGGTGGCGCGTGCGGCCACGGTACTTGGGCTCTCATGTACGGTCGTGGTGCCGAAGACGGCGCCCCGGGCCAAAGTGGAAGCGATCGAACGGTACGGAATCGATCTCAAAGTGGAAGGCGCGAACTACGACGATGCCGAGAGGCTGACGCTGGCTCTCGCAGAGGATCGCGACCGTTACGTCTTCGTCTCGCCCTACAACGATCCCCTGGTCATCCTTGGACAGGGCACGCTGGCTCTCGAACTGGTCGAACAGCATCCCGATGTCGATACCGTTCTGGTTCCGATCGGGGGCGGCGGTCTTGCGGCGGGCGTAGCCCGCGCGATGAAACACCTGCGACCCGCGACCCGCATCGTTGGCGTGCAGGCGGAAGCCTCGGCGGCGATATATCACTCGTTGAAGGCCGGCCATCTGATCACGATTCCGGACCGCCCCACCCTGGCCGACGGCATTCAAGGGAACGTTGAGATGGGCTCGATCACGTTCGAACTGATCCGTGACTTCGTGGACGACGTCGTGACCGTAACAGAGGATGCCATCCGGGAGTCACTACTGAAGCTGCTGCACCAGGAAAAGATCCTGGCAGAGGGATCGGCGGCGGTGACACTTGCCGCGTTTCGGTCGGGCCTCGTGCCGGCGACAGAGTCGACCGTCGCGGTCATCTCCGGGGGGAACCTCGACCTCGACAAGATCCTCACCTGATACGTCCATTTGGCAACGGACGCTAAAGAACATTCAACTGAGGGCGCCGGGTTCACCACCGGTCGTATCCGGCACATCACTCCATTAAGTTGTTTTATATCAGTGTGTTCGTCAGATCCATCGTTCCAGGTGGCAGACGGAATGGCCAATTGTGGCTCAAAACACCGGCCCGATATTATTGTCAGGATCGGTCGATGGCTTTGATGCTTGCAGCACGAATCCATGCTTTAATGTATTTATGGGGGGAACAGAGCCGGCAACACCTGCACAGCCCGATTCGACCTATCGTGCTTTCTTCGAGAATGCCGTTATCGGGATGTTTCGGAGCACGCCGGGCGGACGGTTTCTGGCCGTCAACAATGCCCTGGCTCACATGCTCGGGTATGAGAGCGCAGCGGACCTTGTGGCCAGGGTCACCGACATAGGGAAGCAGCTTTACGTCGATCCCGAAGAGAGGGTCAGCGGTGTCTCGGCAGCCACGGAGACAAGAGAGCATCGAGGAACAGAGATTGCTCTCCGCCGGGCGGACGGAACGGTGATCCGGGTTTTGGAACAGGCCCGAACGGTGTTCGACGAGAACGACGTGCCACTCTACTTTGAAGGTACGCTGGAACAGATAAGCGAACGAAAGAACCGCGAGAATCGGGTTGATGTGGAATCCGACCCCACTGCTTCAGGTGATCCGAAGAGAACACGCTTGCGTGCAGCGAGAATGGAATCGGCCCTTCATCGCATCGCCGGCGAACTGGCCCTGATCGGAATGGATCAGACGCTGGGAATCGAACGCCTCGACCCGAGCGAACTGGAAGGGTTCAAGTCGCTGACTCGGCGGGAAGTGGAAGTCCTCCGGGCCATTGTCTCGGGCGATCGCGTTCGAATGATTGCCAAGTCACTTGGGCTGGCTCCAAACACCGTCCGCAACCACCTGAAATCGATCTTCATCAAGCTGAAGATTCGATCACAGACCGAGCTGATCGAGAAGCTGAAGAAGAGAGATTAGTGGTCAGCGACTTCAGGCAACTAACGACTGACAACTTCCCATCCCACCTCATATAACAACCTCAAGGTTTCCACTTCACTCGGCGACAGGCCGGAGTGACGCCTTATGTCCTCGCTGGATTGCAGTTCACGGCGATATCTCAGGAAGTACTCGACAATATCCCCACCGTAAGCAAAGGTATCGGTTCGCGCGCATCCAGGAGATCTGAACCCAGCCGTGGCAGCTGTGCATGGGAAACCATTGACAGACAGGTAAGGACGATTGCGATAAGCCCGACGGATACGGAACGCATTTTCACTACTCCGCCAGGGTCACCGATTCGTTCTCGCGGAGCTGCCCGACGGTGAAGATCGGATAAAACGGATACCTGGCCACAACCTTGTCGGTACCGTCCTCTTCCCTGTCGACAACGCACATTGTGGCCACAACCTCATATCCGACCGCCTCGACCTTCTCGCAAGCTTCCAGTATGGAACCACCCGATGTGCATACGTCGTCTACAATGATCACGCGAGAACCCGACGGCCCTTGCCAGCCCTCGATCTGCCTCTTGGCACCGTGACCTTTGGCTTCCTTTCGAACAATAAAGGCCGGAAGCGGGGTCTTCTCAATCTCGCTGACAACCGCGACAGCGGCTGCGATCGGGTCAGCGCCGAGGGTCAAGCCGCCGATCGCGGAGGCGGCGATACCCTTGTCGCGAATCGTTTTCAGCATCAGCCTGGCCGTCAGCAATGCCCCGAGCGGGTGCAACGTCGTCGTTCGGCAATCCAGATAATAGGAAGATTTCCTTCCTGAGGAGAGCGTAAAGTCTCCGATCTGGAGGGAGCGCTCGCGAATCACCTCACGAAGTCGCCTACGGTCGTCATTCATGGGCGTGAGTATATCATCGGCAGGAGGGGCAGGGATTTCAACGCATGAACGCAGGCGACTGCTCTGGCGGGGACCACTAGCAGCCCGTGGCCTGCCCCGAAGTTCCTGCAGACCGAAATTCTTTCTTCACCACAAAGACACGAAGTCAACGAAGGCAACACGAACGAGACATAGATAGTTGTTCTTCGTGTCTTCGTGTCTTCGTGTTGAACCTCAGGCCGTTTCTTTAGTCGGGATGGTCAGGCCAGGTGAAGCGTCTCGCCGTTCCGGCAGGTTAGTTTCGATCTCGCAGAGTTCGGGGAATGGCAATGAACAGCCCGTTCCGGGCCAGTCGCTAGTACTCGTCTTCCAAATCCCAGTCGAAACGGGTGTCGGGCTCGATGTCAGGGCAGGAACCGAGGATGGTTGCTCTCGGTTTGTCCCTGGTGTGAACCAGCTCCCGGCGTTTATCCGGATCCTTACCGTCTAAAGTCATGGCTGCCTCCTGCGCTGGAATTGCTCCTACACCTATGAAGACGCCAAATAGAGGGCTATCCTTGCTGAAATCAAAAAAAATCCTACAAATCAGGATTGCGAAGGCGGTTTCTTCGGTTTCGACTTCGGCGCCTCCTGGCTCGGAATCCGCATCAGGACCGGTCTAACCGGCTTCGTCGGTTGGATTTCGGATTCAGGGGATTCGTCTATCAACTCTTCGTCGAGATCCTCGGCGTCCCCTCGGTCATCACGGTCTTCGGCCTCCCCAGACTCTTCGTCCTCTTGGTTCTCCTCGGGCGAATCGCCGCCCACACGAACTCTTTCCCGACCGTCAGCGGGCCTGTCCGACTCCCCTCCCTGATCGTCTGTGTCTTCTGCGGCTTCGTCACCTCCCTCGTCGGGTCGCTCGTCGGAAGCCTCCTCTCTCTTCGAACGAAAATACTCGCCCAGAACCCGGGACACCGTGCCCCCGACGATGCCCAGCGTCCGCATGGTGGTTTGAGCGCGTGCCTGGCGATGCGAAGCCTCTGCATTAGCCATCTTCGTGGCCAGACCGGGATGATCTCCATTCAATCGCTCGGCCTCTCCGTAGCGCCGCATGGCTTCCTTGTACCGGCCGTTGTAATACAAGGAATCGCCCGCAACCACCATCGAAATGGCCCTGGCACGCTGATTTTCAATCTGGTACTTCAGCGATTCGTATGTCGACGGTTCCAAACCCCCGCGAAGAGCGAGATCGAGAACACTGTCGGCTGTCCTGAGCCGGCCATTGACCAGCGCATCGTGCACACGTTTCCTCATTGACTCCAGCTCGGCCAGGTGGGCGAGCTCGGTGTCCAGGGCCGTCTTGACCCTGTAGTAAATCAAGGACGGATCGTCCTGGGCTCCGACCTCCTCGAGCATAGACCAGGAGGCCTTGAGCAGAGCCAGGCGGTCGGGCCCGACGGCGCCTTCGAACAGTGTGAGTGCCTCCGCGATCTTGCCTGCCCGCCATGAGAGAAATTCCTCCCACCCACGCTTGATGTCTTGTTCGGTCGTACCCACAAGCACCCAGGCAAATCCATCCTCGACTCCGGCCCGCTGGAAGCTGGGCTGAATGATGTTCGATGCGCGGAGACGGAACGTAGACTCCATGGTCCGGTTCACCGAACGGGAATCGACAACGGACGTCGAGCCCCTGACCGTCCTGGAAACTACAAGGGGCCCGTGCGACAGTAGATCATCCACCGCCTTCAAATATGCCGACCGTCGAGCCACCTCCGGCCTTCTCCGAAGTTTCTCGACTCCGTATCCCCACGTGAGCCCGGCGGGCACCTCGGTGGGCGGTCGAAGCTGTACGGGCCGTATCCCCGCACAGGACGTCAGCAGGAGGGAACCCACGATAATTAAAGCCCGCATGTTTGGTCTCCGTTGGCGAGTAGCTGTCGGCAAGTAGCGAGCAGCCAAGAGCTGACAGCCTCGACGAGAAATTCACGATTCAACACGCGATCGACTAAGAACAGCACCACGTAACCTCGGACCTCGGACTCCGGACCTCGGACCTCGGACCTCGGACTTCGGACTTCGGACCTTGGACCTTGGACTCCCCAGCCCCCTCGCTTGACGCCTAATTCCCGCCTCCCCCATTTTCCGCCTTGGCCCGCGTCAGCTGTTGTTCGTGGAACAGAGTCAACGACCGGATGTCGGCGTTGACGCTGCCCTGACCTTGAAGCTGCTTCGTCAACTGCTCCTTGATCGGATTATCAATGAGATACTGGCTGAGATTAACGAGTCGATCCATCAGGTACTCATCAACTTCGCTCTTAGCCATATACACCCGGCAGTAGACGGTCCCCGTGTTCTGACCGACCCGATATTCAACGAATTTCTTTCCGGCCAGGGGAACGCTGGTCGACAGGTTTCTGATGGCGGTAAACATCGATGCCTGCTCGCCGCGGCTGCTGATTACCTCGCTGACGCTCGAGGTCACGGTGTCGAAGATATTTGAACCCAGATCTGCCATTGCCTGGCTTCGGGCCATCTCCTGTGAGATCCGGAGATCTTTGTGTTTTGCCAGGCCCATTCCCTCGTACGAAGGGATGGGAACGGGTTCGAATGGATAAAGGACCGCGGTAGGCTCGAGAGCTGGGTTGGCGGTCTCAATGTTCTTACCACAGGCTGCAACGGTCAAGGCCATCACAACACACATGGACAGCATGCGTAATCTCATCCGGCACCTCCATTCCGACGCCCCACCCGCAGTAGGATGGAACACTCGAGATGATGAGTAGTAGAAAGCGCCGGACCCGGGTCCGAGCTCGTTAGTTTTTGTAGCTACTACTCGGCTTCGACGGGTGGGGCAGGGAAAGGTGAGAGTAATCACGGGGCGAAGAGACGGGAAATCTCAGATCGAAATGGGATGGCGACTGTGGTACAAAGGATGTTGGCACCTTTAGATCCATTTTTACCCTCAATGTCTGACGATTCCAATAGCGAGTGTGACTTCATGCCTTTCGCGTTCGCGGAAGGTTCTAATCCAAACAACCTGGGGACTCAATGACGGACTCTCTGATCTTGAATCGCGTTCGAAATACGTTTCGCAATCTCTCAACGCCCGCGCTCTACGAGCACATCACTCGACGGGAAGAGGCACAGATCGCCCACATGGGACCGATCGTGGCTCTCACGGGATCCCGCACGGGGCGGTCCCCTAACGATAAGTTCATCGTGATGGAACCCTCGTGTGCCGACAAGGTCTGGTGGGGTTCGGTCAACCGCCCGATCGAGGCCGAACGCTTCGACGCACTGCTCGGGCGTATGGAGAGCTACCTGCAGGGGAAGGACGTCTACATCCAGGATTGCTATGCAGGTGCGGACCCGACCCATCGGCTTCCGATCGAGATCGTGACCGAAAAAGCCTGGCACAGCCTTTTCGCCCGGAACATGTTTATCGGGAGGACTTCCGGGGAGCCGGCGGAATTTACCGTCATCAACCTCCAGGACTTTCGTGCGATCCCAGAGGTAGATGGCACAAATTCCGAAGCTTTCGTATGGGTCAACTACGCCAGAAAGCTGGTCTTGATAGGTGGCACGGGGTATGCGGGGGAAATCAAGAAATCCGTCTTTTCGGTCATGAACTTCCTATTGCCCCAGAAGGGCGTGTTCCCGATGCACTGCTCTGCCAACATCGGTAACGACGGCTCTTCGGCGATCTTTTTCGGCCTGTCCGGAACCGGCAAGACGACCTTGTCGGCCGACCCTGAACGGCGCCTGATCGGTGACGATGAGCACGGCTGGGGCGACAACGGCATCTTCAATTTCGAAGGTGGGTGCTACGCGAAGGTGATACGGCTTTCCGCCGAGGCGGAACCGGACATTTATGAGGCAACCCGGCGGTTCGGCACGATAATCGAAAATGTTCCGATCAACGACGAGACGCGACGGGTTGATCTGAACGACGATTCCATCACCGAGAACACTCGTGCAGGCTACCCGATCTCTTTCATCAAGAACTACGAACCCAGTGGCCGCGGCCACCATCCCGACAACATCGTGATGCTCACCGCCGATGCGTTCGGGGTTCTGCCCCCGGTTTCCCGGTTGACACCGGAACAGGCTATGTACCATTTCATTTCTGGATACACGGCCAAGGTGGCCGGGACCGAGGAAGGCGTTGGAAAGGAGCCACAGGCAACATTCAGCACGTGCTTCGGTGCGCCATTCATGGTTCTCCATCCGACCGTGTACGCAAACCTGCTGCGCGAACGTATGGAACAGCATAAATCCAGTTGCTGGCTCGTCAACACGGGCTGGACCGGAGGTCCGTACGGTGTGGGAACCCGGATGCAGATCGCCCACACCCGCGCGATGATCAAGGCCATCCTGGACGGGACCCTGGCGAAGGCAGAGACCTACACGGACCCCTTCTTCAACCTGGAGGTTCCAACGACCTGTCCCGACGTGCCCGAAAAGGTGCTGAATCCACGAAACACCTGGGAAAACAAAGACGCTTACGATTCGAAGGCCCGTGAGCTGGCCGAACGATTCAAGAAGAACTTCGAAGAATTCGCTCCAGAGATGACCGATGGAGTGCTGGCAGCGGGTCCCAAGTAGGTATCGAATGCTACTCGAAGGGAAAACCGGCCTGATCATGGGCGTCGCCAACAAGCGAAGCATCGCCTGGGCTATCGCCCAATCGACGGAAAAAGCGGGCGCACGACTGATACTCACGTATCAGAACGAGCGACTGGGCCAGAACGTTGAGAAGCTGGCTCCTGAACTGAATGACCCGCTGCTTCTTCCCTGCGACGTCTCAAGCGACGATGAAATCGACCAGTTGATGTCCCGGATCAAGGACGAAGTCGGCGGCATCGATTTCCTGATTCATGCCCTTGCATACGCTCCACGTGAAGAACTGTCGGGCCGATACGCCGACACAACCCGCGATGGTTTTCGTATCGCGTTGGACGTCAGTGCCTACTCGCTTGTGGCTACCGCGCGTCGCGCCGCACCCCTGATGGAAGGACGCGAAGGCAGCATCGTCACGCTGACCTATCTTGGAAGCGAACGTGTTGTCGGAGGATACAACGTGATGGGGGTCGCCAAGGCCGCCCTTGAAGCATCGGTCCGATATCTGGCCAACGACCTTGGCCCCGATGGTATTCGCGTCAACGCTATCTCCGCCGGGCCGATAAAAACGCTTGCCTCATCGGCGGTGTCGGGCATCTCGAGCATGGTCAGACAACACACCGAGCGCGCCCCCCTGCGCAAACCGACCGAAACCGGCGAAGTCGGCGACACCGCCCTGTTCCTGGCCAGCCCCATGTCCCGGGGAATCACAGGCGAGATCCTCTACGTCGACGGTGGGTACAACATCCTCGGGGTTTAGGGCTGACCTTGAAGTTGTCGTAGACCGTCAAGTTTGTGGTCAACGCAAAGACGCAAAAACGCAAAGCTTTTTCCTTTTGCATCACGGACCGCACGGCTTGACCGGGACCGCTGTCCTACCTGACAGTTTTTCACCCCGAAGGCACGAAGTCGCAGTGAACATCCGGCGGTTTCGAAACACGTGATGGTCAGGTCATGTGTGATCGACCGGTCGCGCCAGAAAAAACTAACTTTGCGTCTTGGCGTCTTTGCGTTGACCAGAACCTGACGGTTTGGCGACTAGTCGAGGGCGGGAATGGTTTCTTTTTCATGCTCCGTGGGGAGGGATGCTTCGGTTTCCTGCGGTGAACGCCAGTGGTCTATCACCGAGACGCGCTGGACGCAGCTGACGGTGCACTTGGGGGCGCAGGGTTTCTTTGCGTGGAATT
The DNA here is from genome assembly GCA_964584435.1 of uncultured Solibacteraceae bacterium. GTDB lineage: Bacteria > Acidobacteriota > Terriglobia > 20CM-2-55-15 > 20CM-2-55-15 > CAZOZZ01. Next base: position 27,083 of record CAZOZZ010000027.1, read on the forward strand.
CGCGGAACACGTCTTCTGTGGTGTAGTCGGCCAGGGGAATGCCGGGGTAGCCTCGCTGTTGGGAACAGTAGTGGACCAGGCCATCCTCGCAGATGTAAAGATAGCGGGCTCCGGCGCGACAGTGCCAGACGTTGGGTCTGCCCTTGGCCAGATTCTCCTGGAACCAGTCCAGGCGGCTGTAACTGCTGTTGCCGTCGCTCCGGATCTTGCGGTAGATCCGCTCCTCCCTCTGCTCAAGGGGTTTTACCTGCCCCGATCCGTCATGGATGATTCCCAGGGAGGTCGAAAAACCAAGATACTGAGCCAGGCTGGTGATGTGGACGGCGTCTTCGGGGCTCTTGATCCCTCCCCCTATCACCGAGTTGATATTGACCGCAAAATCCGCATATTCGGCAAGGTACTGCAGCTTCTTCTCCAACACTTTCAGGCTCTTCATCGACACGTCGTCGGGTTCGATGTTGTCGATACTGATCTGCAGGTGCTCGAGGCCGGCATCGTTGAGGGCCTGGATCTTCTTGGGCACCAGCAGGTATCCGTTGGTAATGACCCCGGCGATCATGTCGTGGTGCCGAATCCTCTTGATGATCTCTTCGATGTCCGGATGCATCAACGGTTCGCCGCCACTGAGGGTAATGATGGATGTACCCAGGGCTGCCAGTTTGTCCAGCCGGCGTACCATGTCCTCTGTCGGCACGGGAGGGGACGAATCATCGTATTCGTTGCAGTAGGTACAGGCCAGGTTACAGCGGCGCATCGGAATGATGTGGGCCAGAAGAGGGTGCCGGGTCGAAACGAGACCCCACCCAATCATCTTGGCTTCCCGCCATGCCAATTGAATTTTACTCTTCCTGTTCATCACACCTGAAACGCATAGAAATTCGGCGACAATCCGTCCTCAAGTTCATTCAACATAGCACAGATTTCAGGCCTCGGCCCGGACACGAGAATGTTCAGAGAGCACCCCAAATCGCCCAGAAATAAGAACAAAAACAACCGAACAGAGAACGGCGTAGACGCCGCTGAGACAAGGAACTGCGAAATGAGGACGCCGCAGACGTATTGGAATACGTCGAGGACGGCCGGTTGAGCATGACGCCGTATCAGCGGATGGATACGTCGTTCGACCCGGATTGCCCAGGCAGGAAGCGGACGACGACCCGGATCTTAGCGGCTACGGCCTCGAACTTTGAGTCGCGCAGCGCCGCGGAAGCGAGGTTGCCGAAGATGTCCGGCGTCGCCTCGATCAGCCAGACACCCATCACATCCCCTTCGGGAGAAAGCTGGACGTCAAGCACGACCTCACCTCCTCCGGAATCCTCCTTCAGATCGTCCGGATAGTACGGCAACGCGAAAGATAGGACGGCGGGTCTCTGCGGTTCGATCGCCCACAGCTCATACGTGATGTCCTGTTGCGTCTGGGATGCGTATTGCTCATACTCCGCCTCCACAACAATCTCCGGCATCAGACGTGGAGCAAAGGGAAGTGGAGGTGGGACGTGGCGGGACGACGCCACCTCGACCAAGCTCGCAATCCGGCGCATTTCCTCCAGATAGATCTCGGAGAGCGCCCAATAGACCAGTGGTTCGCGACTCCCGTCTTGGGCGGCCTGCTCGAGGGTCATCTGGACCTCAGGGATATTCAGGTCCCTCATCTGCACGAGGTGATACGCAGCGAACGGGCCGAATTCGGGCTCTACGAGCGCATCGACAAAGTGATCGCGTGCGCTCGGATCGCCTCCAAGCCAGGCCAGAATCCCCCTGGAGTAGGCCACCCGGGGATAGATGGCATCGTAGGCGGTCGCGGCATCGAGATAAGGAGTCGCAGCTTCTATCCGGCCGTTCGAGATCAACATCTCGGCAAGACTGACGTCAACTTCTGCACGATCTATCGGTTGTACCGCGCTCGGAATCAATTCAACGGAACTCTCCAACTGCTCCAACGGCCGACTGCGCACTGAAAAGCGGAGATAGGTCCGGAACCGGCGTTCGAGTTCATCGAGATCGACTGGGAGATAATCGAGCAAGTCGACATCATCCAGGCGCATTGCACCAATATAGTCCGCGAACCGATCGGAAAACGGGCCATGCATCAGGAAATGAACGAAAGCCCAAGCCTGTGAATAAAAGACGCTCGCCTTGTTTTGCTCGTTGTAATAAGACGAAGAGGGATCAACGGCGAAGAACTCCGCCAGGGGAAGTATCGGAAGCGTGGCGAGAACGTCAAGCTTTTCGGTTTGGAGCGTCCCTATCTCCATATGCCCCGCCTCGATTCGCGCCGCTCCGAAGTACTCGCCAAAACCTTCGTTGAGCCAGGTGGGAGGCCGTGCCATCGCCCGTGAAATCAGATAGTGCGACAGTTCGTGATAGGCCACCTGTGTGGAGACACGACCGCTGAGGTCGGCGGACAGGACAATGAAATCTCTGTCGATTCCCTTTTGATAAAAACCGTTGACGCTGATCGTCTCGCCCTCAAACCGAGGGCTCAGGGAATCCACTTCCTTCCGATCGAGAACCAGAACTTCAAGGGGCAGATCCGGGGTGCGAACTCCCTGAAACAATTCACCACCGACGATCTGGTAGAAGTTCTCAAGCTCGGCCAACACCTCTGTGGCCTGTTCCCCGCCCATCAGAGACTTCACGACGAACGTGTCGGAACGCACCTGCACCCAGGAGTTCAGGAGAAAGAACGCCAGAATGTAAGTCATCGTAATATAAGTCTATCACCCTCAAAGTGGAACCGGACCGTCTCTGGCGATACAGCGCGAATAGGGGCAGTAAGCGTCGCGTCCATCGACTGACGCCGACATTGTGAGGTAGGTTATTCAATGCAGGCCCGCCTTGAACTTCTGACAAAACCGAAACTCTTTTTTCAACACGAAGAAGCGAAGTCAACGAAGAGCAAACGAAGCAGATTCTGTATCTATCTTGACTTCGTGTACTTCGTGTCTTCGTGTTGAACCTTAAGTCGGTTCGGCAATCGTGATGGCGCAGGCCAGGTGTACTCAACCGACAGGCAAGAGAAACAATGTCTGCGTCCAAAACTGCAGGCCCCTACGGGTTCGGGATCACGTTACCGTCCTGGTCGTATAGCTCCACCGTGCCGTACTTTTCCATCACTTCCTTGATCTGGCCGGCGTCTCCGATGGCCACAACCTGGATGGACCGAGGGTCCAGGTACATCTGGGCAACACGCTGGACGTCTTCGGCAGTCACGGCCATGATCTCGGCCGGGTAGGTGTCCCAATAGTTATCGGCGAACTCGTAGATCTCGCGTATCGTGGAGTATCGCAGCAGTCCCGCCGGTTGCTCGAGCGAGAGGGCGAAACCAGCGACGATGGACCGTTTCACCTCGTCAAGTTCGGATGCGGGCACTGCCTCTTCACGAATCCTGCGGATCTCGTTGAAAAATTCCGTCATTGCCGGGTCGGTTACTTCGGTTCGGACATCCGCGAAAGCGTTCCACGCGCCCGGGTACTTCAGTGCGGAAAACGTACTGTACGCGCCATAGGTGTAACCCTTCTCTTCCCGAAGGTTGATGAAGAGGCGCGACGCAGCCCCGCCGCCGATCACGTCATTCATGACGGTAAGGGCAATGTAATCGGGATCACGACGATCCAGAACGATGTTGCCCATGAAAAGCGTTGTCTGGGCTGAATTGGGGCGATCCACCAGAAATATTTTCTTCGCTTCGGCAGGTACCGGATCAGGAGGCAGCTCTTCAACCAGTTCCGTCCGTTCCCACTCCGCGAACAATTTGTTCAGCTTCGGAACGATGTCCCTGGCTCGAACGTCCCCGGCGATACTCAACACGGAGTTCTGAGGCGCATACCGATCGCGATGCCATTTGGCGACGGCCTCGGTCGTCATCGCGTCGAGCGATTCCGTGGTGGACGCAACGTGCGCAGCCGGATGATCGCCGAAGACGGCCTGATTGAAACGTTCACGCGCCAGGAAGCCGGGAGAGGTCCGTTGCTGCTGTAGTCGAACTTTCGTCCGCTGCCTCAGCTGTTCCAGTTCGCTTTCCGGAAAAGTCGGATGCAGCAGGACGTCCAGCATGACGTCGAACCAGTCGTCCATGTTGCGGCTGAGCCCGGACGCATTGATGGCGGCAACGGCGGAGCCAAACCCGGACGAACTCGAAAGTGTCGCGCCGAGGCGCCCCACCTCTTCGAGAATTTCCTGCTTGCTTCGTGTGGTCGTGCCGTCGCGAAGCATCTGGGCGGTCACACCGGCAAGACCAATGGTTTCGGACGGCTCAAAGAGTCCTCCGGCACCGCTGATGTTGAGCTGCACCGAAACGATAGGCTGGCGATCGTCTTCGAGGATCAGCACCTTCAGACCGTTTTCGAGGGTGGCTTCCACAGCCTTCGGGAGGTTCACCCGGAGGACTTCGTTCGACACCGGCGCTCGATTCTTGCGGACGATCTTCGAGGTCTCCGTCGCACCCTGCCAGGCCATGACCGGGGACGCGGAAACAAGCACGAGTGCCAGTGCGGCCGAGGTGCCGCTTGCCATCCATTTCGAAGTCTTCATCTCTCACCTCCTCCGGGACCGCGCCGGCCCGAACCGTCTTCAGGAGAAGGGATCGTCGTCACGACTGTTCTTCTCTGCTCGGTCAGGAAGAGCTCGGCTGCCCGTCGGACAAGCCCTTTGGTGACGCGCTGGAACTTTTCCGATGTCGTATTGATCAGGTTCGGGTCACGGTAGAACAGCGTGTTCTCTGCTATTGCGACCGCACGTCCGAGCGTGCTTTGCATGCCCTGGGCCTGTCGACGCTCCATCTGCATCCGAATCGTTTCCATTTCCCAATCCTCGGGGGGATCGGTCTGGAGCTTCTCGATCTCGTCGTAGATGAGTCGTTCCAGTTCAGCAAGATCGGTTCCGGGTCGCGGCGTTGCCGAGATCTGGATCAGGGAGGGGCCGCGTCGCTCCGTGATCCAGCCACTCACGTTGACGGCTACCTGCTCCTGTTCAACGAGGCGTTGATACAGGCGCGACGAACGCCCGCCTCCGAGGATGTCCATCATTACCGCGAGGATGTACCAGTCGCTCATGTTGCCCGGGGGGGCCTGATACGCAATATCGAGGCGAGGAACCCTGGCCAGACGGTCCCGAACCGTCGCACGCTTTTCGGCCTTCTGCTGGGGTTCGGTGACCAGTAACTCGAAAGGTTCCGGCTGGGGAGGAATGTCGCCAAAATACTGCTCCACCTTAGCCAGGGCTTTCTTGGTGTCAAAGTCGCCAACCAGGGTCACTACCGCGTTGTTCGGTGCGTAGTATTTCGTGAAGAAATCCCTCACGTCATCGAGCGTCGCGGCGTCCAGATCTTCCATCGATCCGATGGTCGAATGCTGGTATCCGTAATTCTCGTATGCCGTCTCGTTCAGCACTTCGAATGTACGGCCATATGGCGCGTTGTCGTACCGGAGTCGGCGTTCTTCCTTGACGGCCTGGCGCTGGTTTTCGAGGTTCTCCTGTGAGATGTCGAGAGACCGCATGCGGTCGGCTTCGAGGAAAAGGCCGAGATCGAGCTGGTTGGACGGCAGTGTCTGGAAATAGTTCGTACGGTCGACATTCGTCGTTCCGTTCATCCCCCCACCGTTGTTCTGGATAAGGATGAAGTGCTCGCCCTTTCCGACGTTCTCGGATCCCTGGAACATCATGTGTTCGAACAGATGCGCGAACCCGGTCTTACCGGGTCTTTCGTCGCGGGAACCGACGTTGTAGACCACGCAGATCGCGTAGGTCGGTGCCGCGTGGTCCTCAGCGAGGACGACCCGAAGACCGTTGTCGAGTCGGAATGACTCGATCTTGAGCGGGGCCTGTGATTGCCCGCTGGCGGCAAACAGAAGGAACAACACGGTGGCGGGAACAAATTTCCCTCTCAGCATAATTCACCTCGGGCAGGAAGGTTCGAGCGACATCGGAATTGGTCCACTACCCAGCTTGGAGATTAGGGCAAACGTGCCTGCCCCATCCTGTTTCCCCTTTCTGTTTAGCTCATTGTGGCGACGCGCCTGGGACTGATCTTGTAGATCACTCGAACCTCGTCTTCCTTACGGAATGGGTATGAGTCCGCGTCCAGATATTTCTTGGCGAGCGCATCGATGTGGTCGTCGGCCCCTTCGTTCGTGATGTCGACGACTTCGCCCCGAATCGCAAGGTGACGGTAGGGGTTGTTCAAATCAACGATGGCGAGGGCGACATTCGGATTCCTTCGAATATTTCGGTCCTTCACACGCCCTTCCGCACTGTTAACGAAGATGTGGGTTCCGTCGTGGCTGAACCACACCGGGCTGACCTGAGGGCTGCCGTCGGCCATTGCGGTTCCAAGGGTGGCCAGAGCTTTGCTGTTCATGATGTCCATGAATTCTTCGGGAATCGTCGTCATTTGGGTCTCCTGTTTGCTAGTCGAAACGCCTCATCACTCCGCCTGACTGGCCCGATCTGAACCCATTGAGGCAAAATCGCCGCCTGTAGCGTGCTGGAACACGCGAAGGTCGAATTCCGAAACGATCGAAAAAATGTGGTCGAAAATGTCGGACTGAATGTCCTCGTAGGCAATCCAGCCGGTGTCGTTCGTGAAGAGGTACAGTTCGATCGGCAGTCCGTCCGGGGTCGGATTCAGCTGTCGCACGAGCAATGTCATGTCCTGATGAACCTTCGGATGCCGTTCGAGATAGGTCACCAGGTAGGCCCGAAGCGTACCGACGTTGGTGAGACGCCGCGAGTTGGCGACAAGTCCCGGGTCGCTCTCATAGTCCTTATTGAACTCCGCCATCTCCGACCGTTTCTCCCGGATGTAGTCCTTCAAGATCGCCATCTTCTCCAACCGGTCCAGATCGTCACTATCCAGGAACCGAATCGAGTTCATGTCGATGTAGAAGGAACGCTTGATCCGGCGCCCGCCCGACTCGGTCATCGCACGCCAGTTCTTGAATGGCTGTTCGGTCAGCGTGGAGGTAGGAATCGTGGTGATCGTGTTGTCGAAATTCCGAATCTTCACGGTGTGCAGCGTCAGTTCGACGACGTCTCCGTCGGCACCGTACTGTTTGACCTCGATCCAGTCTCCAACCCGCACCATGTCGTAGCTGGCCATCTGCAGGCTGGCCACAAAGGAGAGAATCGTGTCGCGAAAGACCAGCAGCAGGACCGCGGTGACCGCACCGATTCCGCTCAGCAGGATCATCGGTGAACGGCCGGTCAGTGTGGCGACAAAAACCACCCCTCCCAAGATGTAAACCGCGATCTTGGTGACCTGAACGTAGGCCTCGATCGGACGTCCCTCGGCAAGCTCGCTGTTTGCATAGGTCTTGCTGACGGCGGTCAGGAAAGCAGTGGTGGCAGAGATGCCGACGAGTACCATCGCCGCCGCTGCGATGTGTTGGATGACGAGATCCACCTGCGCGGGAACGCCCGGAACCAGTTGGATTCCGAAATAGATCGCCATGGCCGGAGCCAGGTGCGCCAGTCTGCCGAATACGTTGTGCTCGAGCAGCACGTCATCAAACTGGAAAGCGGTCTCCCGTACCAGGCGGTTGATCGTGGTCAGGATGACTTTCTTGGCGATCTTGTCGGCGATATACGCCAGGAGCACCACCAGGACGAGTCCAACGGCCGTGTCGGCCAGCGGATACTGGGCCAGGATGTCGCGCACATTATCCATTCGGTTCATCCACCTGTTGAGAGATCACGCGCATAGATCTTAACACCACTTCAACCGAGTCTTTCGGTTCCATGGACATCTAGTGTCCTGAGTCCGAAATACGGTCACTATCTCCGATGGATGTTGCCAGACACA